>JAUHXR010000396.1 GCA_030426845.1 Polyangia bacterium
GCGTCCACGAGGAGCTCGCCGCGGCCCTCGAGGAGGCCGGCGTCGATCGCGCGACCGCCGAGGCGCGCCTCGCGCGGGATCCGGCCGAGCTCGAGGCGCTCCGGGCGGAGCTCCGGCGGCTCGACGCGCGGCGGGCCGAGCAGCCGGCGGTGCTCGCCGAGCGCGCCCGGCGACGTGAGCAGCACGAGGCGACCGACGCGCCGAGCCTCGACCCCGTCGAGGCCGCGGCGGCGCTGAGCGCGGCCCAGCTCCGCCTCACCGACACGCGTGAGCTGTTCGTCGCGGTGCGCGGCCGCCTCGAGAGCGACGCCGAGGCGCGGGCCCGCGCGACCGAGCTGCGGCGCGCGATGGCCGATCAGATGGAGCGGCTCGCGACGTGGACGACGCTCGCCGACCTGATCGGCTCGGCCAACGGCAACAAGCTCCGCGTCTTCGCACAGAGCCTCACCCTGGAGCTGCTCCTCGAGCACGCCAACCACCACTTGCGCGACCTGGCGCCGCGCTACGGCCTGTCGCGCATCCCGGGCGAGGACCTCGCGCTGCAGGTGATCGACCACGAGATGGGCGACGAGGTGCGCGCGGTGACCAGCCTCTCGGGCGGCGAGTCGTTCCTCGTCGCGCTCGGGCTGGCGCTTGGCCTCGCGTCGCTCAGCTCGCAGCAGGCGCGGGTGGACTCCCTGTTCATCGACGAGGGCTTCGGCGCGCTCGACCCGGGCAGCCTCGAGATGGTCCTGAGCACGCTCGACGTGCTCCAGTCCTCGGGCCGCCAGGTCGGCCTGATCTCGCACGTCCCGGCGGTGGCGGAGCGCTTCGACACCCGGGTCCAGGTGACCCCCGCCGGCCCCGCGCGGAGCCGCGTCGAGCTGATCGTCCAGGCGCACTCGCTGTAGAGCGCCTCTCGAACCTCCCCAGGCGTCGGCGGCGGGATCGCGCCACCCCGCACGCCACTCGCTCCTCCGAGGGGCTGCAGCGACGCGGGCACGAAATCGTCGGCGCGACAGAACGTTTCCGTCAGTCGAGGGCAGCGCCTCGCGTCCGTGGCCCACGAGAGCCGCGATGCCCCGCCCCGACGCCACCCTCCCGCTATTCACCGAGCCCGCCCGCCCCCGGCGCGGCCTGCACGACCCGGCCTCCCCCGACGAGGCGGCGGCGCTCGGCCACGCCCTGCTCGCCGAGCTCCGCGGCGAGGAGCTGACCCCGACTCAGCGGGCGCTCCTCCTGCGCAGCCGCTCGCGCGCCGCCGCCGACGCGCGCGCCCCGACCCCGGTTGTCGAGTCGTCCGAGACCCTGCTCGTGCTCGACCGCGGGGCCGACGCCGAGGTCCGCGTCAGCTGGCGACGCTACCGCGGCAGCTCCCCGTTCCTCGACATCCGTCGCTTCGAGCGCCTGCCGTCCGGGGCCACCCGGGCGACCCGGCAGGGGGTCACGATCCGGGCGCGCGAGCTGGGGCGTGTCATGACTACCCTGCTCGGCGTCGCGCGGCGCCTCTCGAGGGACGATGACGGCGGAGACGACGAGTGAGGGCTGGGTCGCGCGCGTGCCCCGACCGGCGATCCTCGACGCGATCGAGGTGGACCGGCACGCGGTGGTCGAGGCCTCCGCCGGGACAGGCAAGACCTACACCCTCGAGCACCTCGTGGTGGAGCTCGTCGTCGAGGCGGGCGTGCCGCTCGAGCAGATCCTCGTCGTCACCTTCACTGACAAGGCCACCCACGAGATGCGCGAGCGGGTGCGTCAGACGCTGCGCCGGGTCGCCGCGGCCGAGCCGGCGCCCGAGGCAGACGTCGCCGGGACCGTCGCCCCCGCGGAGGCGGTTCGTGCGCGACCGTGGCTGATCGACGAGACGAAGCGTCGGCGCGTCCAGGAGGCGCTCGCGACCTTCGACCGCGCGCCGATCTCGACCATCCACAGCTTCTGCCAGCGCGTCCTCTCGGAGCACGCGTTCGAGTGCGCGCGCCTGCTGCGGCAGGAGCAGGTCGAGTCCCGCGAGGTCTTCGGCGTCGGCTTCCGCGAGGAGCTGCGCCACGCGCTCGCCGACGGCGCCTCGCTCCGGCCGGTGCTCGAGCTGGCCATCGGCGCCTACGGCATCGAGCGCCTCGAGGCCGCGCTCTACCGTTGGTACCTCGAGCAGGGCGCCCCCGAGCCTCGCTTCGACCCGGTGCAGGTCCGCGCGGCCCTCGGCCGCCTCCCCGATCGCCGCGCGCTCGCGCCCGGGGGGCTCGCGCGCCGCATGCTCGAGCGAGGCCTCAGCCGCAACCCCAGGCAGGTCGTGCCGGAGCTGCTCGCCTCGCTCGCGCCCACGGCGGAGGCCTTCCGCGGCGGCGCCAGCCTCTACGACGCGCTCCTCGGGCTGTGGGCCTGGGCGGAGGGCGAGGCCCCGGGCAAGCGCACGCGGCTGCGCTACGTGACGCACTACCTGGGACGCTCTGCCGACCCGGCGCTCCGGCCGCTCGCCGACGCCTTCGCCCAGCTCGACGCGTCGGCCGGCGGCCCGCTGTCGGTGCTGGTGGCCGAGCTGCTGCCGCGCGTCGTCCAGCGGTTGAGCGGCCGCAAGGCGAGCCGCGGTGAGCTCGACTTCGACGACATGCTGGGGATGCTGCGCGACGCGCTGTGCGCGCCGGAGGGCGGCGCGGCGCTCGTGGCCGAGCTGCGTCGGCGCTACCGGGTCGCGTTGGTCGACGAGTTCCAGGACACCGACGCGGTCCAGTGGGACATCTTCCGCCGCGTCTTCTTCGACGGCGTCGGCGCGGAGCCCGGGGCCCCACGTCTCGTGGTCATCGGCGACCCCAAGCAGGCGATCTACGGTTTCCGCAACGCCGACGTGCACACCTACCACGCGGCGCGCGAGGCCATCCGAGGCGCGGGTGGGTGCGTCGTGCCCCTCACCGTCAGCTTCCGCTCGAGCGCGCGCCTCCTCGAGGCGACCCACCGTGTCCTCTCCGAGGGGTTCTTCACCGGCATCAACCAATACCCGCACCCGGTGTCGTGCGGGCGGCCAGAGCGCCGCCTGCTCGACGCGTCCGGTCGCGACGCGGCCCCCGTCACTCTCTTGCACTGCGTCGGCCGCCCAGAGCTCCGAGCGCACGCCGTCCGGCGCGCGGTCGCGGGCTGGGTCGCCGACGAGATCGGCCGCCTCCTCGGCGGCGCGCTCCGGCTCGCGGACGACGGCGCGCCCCGCGCGATCGGGCCTGCCGACGTCCACGTCCTCTGCCGCAGCCGAGGCGACGCCGACGACGTGGGAGAGGCGCTGAGCCGGGCGCGGATCCCCCACGCGTTCTACAAGCAAGAAGGCTTGTTTCAGACGGACGCCGCGCGCCACGTCTGGGACCTCCTCCGCGCGGTGGAGGAGCCCAGCGATCCGGTGCGCCGCCTCCACGCCTGGCTCACCCCGTTCTTCGCCGTGCCCCTCGAGCAGCTCGAGCGGTGCCGTGACGCGCCGCCGGATCACCCTCTCGTAGAGCCGCTCTATGCCTGGCGACGCCTCGCCGAGCGGCAGCGCTTCGACGCGCTGTTCAGCGCGATCCTCGATGGCTCCGGCGTGCTGCGTCGCGAGCTCTTCGCCGCGCCCGACGAGCGCGCGCTCACCGACTACGCGCACATCCTCGAGATCCTGCTCGAGCAGACGCACCGCGGGCGTCGCACGCTGCGGCAGCTCATCGAGCGGCTCGGCGCCTACATCGACGGTCGCGAGCTGCCCGAGGGCGAGACGGGCAACGTGCATCGCCTCGAGAGCGAGCGGCAGGCGGTGCAGATCCTCACGATGCACAAGTCCAAGGGCCTCGAGGCGGAGGTCGTCTTCCTCGTGGGCGGCCTCTCGGAGCCGCCGGACGATCGCCTCGCGCCGCGCGTGTTCCACCGCGCCGACGGTCGCCGCGTGGCGTGGATGGGGGGGCTCGACGACGACGCCAAGGCGCAGCTCGCGCGTGAGCGTCGCGAGGAGGCCGAGCGCCTGCTCTACGTCGCCCTCACGCGCGCGCGGCGCAAGCTGTACCTGCCCTACTTCGGACCGCCGCCCGAGGGCGTCGAGCCCGAGGCCGACGCGAGCTACGAGCTGGTCGCCGAGCCGCCGGTGGAGGAGCCGACGCCCGCGCCGCGGCCGCAGCTCTCTTTGCTGTTCGAAGACCCGGAGGTCGAGGACCCGCCGTCCGAGGCGCCGACCTACGCGCTCCAGCGGCTCTCCGGCCCCTACCGGGTGCTCAACGAGCGGCTCGTCACCCTCGTGCGCGAGGGGGCCCTGGCGGCGCCCGACTCGGTCTTCACGCGGGTGGAGCTGCCCGTCTACGGCCGCCGCTCGCCGGGCGCGCAGCCGTCGGCCGCGATCGCCGCCTGGGCGCCCCCGGAGGGCCTTCTCGAGGAGCCCGAGCCGGACGCGCACGCCTACGCGCTGGCCCGCCGCCGGCACGCCGGCTTCGACATCACCTCGTACACCCGCATGAAGAGCCTCGCGGGCGGCTACCAGGCGCCCGACCGCGAGGAGCCCGCGGGGGCGTCCGAGGAGCAGCTCCTCGCGGAGGCGGTCGACGACGCGCTGCCGCGCGGCGAGGACGAGCTGCCGGGCGGCGCGGCGGTCGGCGTGCTGCTCCACGAGGTGCTCGAGCTGGCGCCCTTCGATCGCGTGGCCGCCCTCGAGGGCGACGACTGGTCGAGCGACCCGGCGCTCGCCGCGCTCCTCGAGGCCAAGGCCAAGGAGCACGGCCTCGAGCCCCGCCACCTCGACGCCGCCGGTCGTCTGCTCGCCCGGGCGATGCGCGCGCCGCTCCGCCTCGCCGACGGCGCGACCTTGCCCGACGGCCTCGCGAGCGTGACGCGCGCGGTCGCCGAGCTGCCGTTCCTCCACCCGGTCCCCGAGCGCGCTCACCCGGCGCTCGACCAGCCGCCGCCCTCGGGGGAGGCGCCGCTCGCGATCGAGCGTGGCTTCATCCGCGGGGTGATCGACCTCGTGATCGAGCACGGCGGCCGCTATCACGTCATCGACTACAAGAGCGACCGGCTGCCGCGCTTCACGCCGGAGGCGCTCTCGGATCACGTCGCGCGCAATTACCGCGTCCAGGCGCGGCTCTACACGCTCGGCGCGCTGCGCGCCCTCGGGATCCACGACGCGCGAGACTACGAGGCGCGCTTCGGCGGCCTGCTCTACGCGTTCCTGCGCGGGATGGGCGACGAGGGCGCGGGGGTCTACGTCGAGCGACCCGGGTGGGACGAGGTGCTCGGGTGGGAGCGCGCGCTCCTCGGCGACCGTCCGTGGGGCTATCCTTTGCCGCCCCGCCGCGGCTGACCGAGCCACGAGCGCAGGCCGCGCGGGGTGTCGACGCGGAGGCTCGGCTCGAGACCGCGTCCGAGCGTCGCCACGAGGCCGGCCCGGCGCGCAGATCGAGATCGTCGAGAGCTGGATCTGCCGCGGCGCGCGCAACGACTGACTGGTACCGTCGGCTCGTGGCCGACCCCCACTTCGAGAAGCTGGCGCGGATGTACCACGGCGCGCCGATCAACCAGCTCTACGCCCACCGCCTCACGGTCGACGAGGGGCGGGCGACGATCACCTGGGACGTGCAAGCCGAGTTCTTCCACCCGGCGGGCGCGCTCCACGGCTCGGCCTACTTCAAGCTCCTCGACGACGCGGCGTTCTTCGCCGCCAACTCGGTCGTGCGTGAGCACTTCGTCTTGACCGCGTCGTTCCACGTCCACTTCCTGCGGCCGGTCGTCGGCGGCCGCGTCACCGCGGAGGGCGAGCTGGTGAGCGAGGGCCGCCACCTGCTCGTGGCCGAGTCGGTGGTCCTCGACGAGGACGGCCGCGAGGTCGGGATGGGCAGCGGGACCTTCGCGCGGAGCGGCGTGCCGCTGAGCGCCCAGCTCGGCTACGCGTGAGCCGCGCGCGCCCCGCGATCGCGCAGGACGAGGTAGAGCGCGCCGTCGGGGCCGCCGTCGAAACGGACCCCCTTCGGCGGACCGCGGTAGGAACCGGCAGCCTGGGGCAGCGCGAGGGGCCCGGCGATCGCGTGGCCCGTGACGGACACCAAGTCGCCGTCGCGGACCAGGAGCTCTCCCGGTCGCTCCAGCCCCGGGCGCCGCAGGTCCGAGCCAAACAGCTCGAGCCAATCGTCGTCGATCAGCGCCACCCCCGAGGGGTCGCGGACCAGGAACACGCCGCATCCGCGGCGTAGCTTCTGGCTCTCGATCCGCGTGACGATCGGGCGTGGGTTGCCCATCCCGTCCGTCGCGCGGTAGCGCGGCTTGACGCCGAGCTGGCCGAAGCCGACCTCGAGGACGCAGCTCCGATACGCGGCCACGCCTGGCGCGTGGGGATCTGCCGTGCGTAGGAGCTCCACGGTCCCTTCGATCGTGAACTCGCCGTCGTCGATCTGCTCGATCTGCACGACGGGTCCGGCGCGACCCCACGCCGCTCGGACGGCGCGTCGCTCGCGAAGCTCGCGGACCTCGCGTGCCAGCCACGCGAAGCTCACCCCGAGGCTCTGCGTCGTGTCACGCTTCACCAGCTCGTACGCGGGCGGGGGCGGGGCTCGGCCATACTCGTCGCGCGCCTTGGCGCAGCGTGGCTTGCAGAGGTCGTCGCGCGCGACGGCTCGCCGGTCGCACGCGTCGCACGAGTACTCGTCGCCGCCGCGCACGCCAGCCTCAGCCGCGCATCATCCGGAACAGGGCCTCGGCCTGCTTCGCGCTCAGCGGCCGGAGCGCGCGGTAGGCCTGCCGGGCACGGTCGGCGTGGCCGAGCCGGTGGTGGCAGACGCCCAGCGTGTAGCGGACGCCCGCGTCGTCCGGGACCTGCAGGAGGATCGCGTCGTAGACCGACGTCGCCTCCGCGAGCCGCCCGGCCTGGTCGTAGAGGCCGCCGAGCGCGCGCAGCAGGGCGAGGTCCTGGACGCCGCCCGCGCGCGCCGCCTCGTACTCCGTCAGCGCCTGGGCCGCGTCGCCGGTGTGGTGGTAGCAGGCGCCGAGCCAGTAGCGCGTGGTCGGCGACGAGCTGCCGCTCTTGAGCGCGAGGCGCAGCGCGCCCGCCGCCTCCTCGTAGCGCCCGGCCGACATGTACGCGTAGCCGAGCGCCTCGCGCGCCGCTGGATCCTCCGGGCGGACCGAGACCGCGCGCTCGAGCGCGTCGACCGCCTCGGTCACGCGCGACAGGTCGAGCAGGCACCGCCCGTAGGCGAGCAGGGTCTCGCCGTCGCGCGCGTCGGCCTCGAGCGCCTTCTCGTAGGCGGCCACCGCCTCGTCCGTCCGCCGCGTCGCGCGCAGCACGTCCGCGCGGCCTCGGAGCGCGTCGCCGTCCGCGTCGTAGATCGCGAGCGCGGCGTCGAACGCGGCGAGGGCGAGCTCGTGGTCCTCACGCGCCAGCCGCGCCCGCCCGAGCTCGACGAAGGCCTCGATGTTCCCCGGGCTCAAGCGCGTCGCCTCGTCGAAGGCCTTCACCGCGTCGAGCGCGCGCCCGAGCTCTCGGTAGGCGCGGCCCGCGCCGATCCACGCGTCGACGAGGCTCGCGTCCGCGGCGAGCGCGGCCTCGAAGCTGTCCGCCGCCTGCTTGTGCTC
>JAUHXR010000397.1 GCA_030426845.1 Polyangia bacterium
GTCGGCTTGTCGAAGACGATCTGCACCGCCTCCGCGCTCGTCGCGGTGTACGTGAGCACGAGGTCGGGGCCGTCGATGTCCGCCGTCGAGCAGGCGGGGCGCGTCCCCAGGTAGTCGTTGAGCGTCGCCGCCCAGTAGACGGTGTTCCGCCCGGAGGTCAGCGGGATGGCGTCGGCGCAGCTCTCACCGCCCGCGACGCACGCGCCGCCCGTGCAGCTCCCACCGGCCGTGCAGTCGGTGCTCGCCGTGCACATCAGCCCGGGCGCGCAGCCGGCGCAGGTCGCGCCGCCGCAGTCGACATCAGACTCGTCCTGGTTGCGGACTCCGTCCGAGCACGAGACGCAGGCTCCGGCCGCGCAGCTGCCCGCGCAGTCCCGGTCGACCGAGCACATGAGGCCGTCGGCGCACGGCGCGCAGTCGGGCCCGCCGCAGTCCACGTCGGTCTCCATGGCGTCCATGACCATGTTCCCGCAGCTCGTGATGTAGCAGGTGCCCGCGAAGCACGCGCCAGACGCGCAGTCGCCGTCGACGCGGCAGTCGAGCCCGAGGGCGCAGCCGCCGCACACGCCGCCGCAGTCGAGCCCGGTCTCGTCCTGGTTGAGGACACCGTCGGTGCAGCCGCCGGTGAAGATCACGCGGCCGTCCGCGCCCGCGCCGCCGGCGCCGGTGCCGGTGCCGCCGCCGCCGACGCCGCCGGAGACGTCGAGCGTGCCGCCGCTGACGTCGAGCGTGCCCGTCGTGTTGAGGACGATCGAGCCGCCCGAGCCGCCGCCGCCGTGGCCGCTGTTGCCCGAGCACGCCGAGTCGCCGCCCGCGCCGCCCGCGACACGGACGGTGCCGGTGATCGTCAGGTTGCCCACGGAGGCGAGCTCCACGAAGCCGCCGCCGCCGCCGCCGCCCGCGCCGGCGTCGTCGCCGCCGCCGTCGTCGTCGCTCGAGCCGCCGCCGCCGCCCGAGCCGCCGGTGGCCGGCATGAACCCGTAGGGCGGGCCGCCGGCGCCGGGAGTCACGCCCGCGCCCGGGCTACCCACCGTGGCGTAGCCCGCGCCGCCGCCGCCGGACGAGTCCAGCGTGCCGGGGAGGCCGCCGCCCGGCCCCATGCCGGGGGTGCCGTCGAGCATGGCCGAGACCATGCCGGAGGTGTTGCCCTCGCCGCCGGTTCCGCCGGGGAAGCCACCGGGGCCGCCCACGCCGCCCACGCCGCCCGCGACGCCGTCGCAGCCCGCGCCCGGGCCGCCCTGCTGGCCGCTCGCGTCGAGGGTGCCGACCACGTTGATCGTCCCGGTCGCGCTGACGTGGAACGGGTTGGCGCCGACCACGGTCAGCGTGAAGCCGGCCGCGATCCCGAAGTCGCTCGCGTAGAGCGTGTTCGTCGTCGTGTCCCACGCCGCGAGCGGCGCGCCGTCGTAGGTGCCCGCGTCGGTGTCGAAGATCGCGTCGGCGTCGACGAGGACCGGGCCCGCGTTGATCATGCACGCGTTGGTGCAGATGTCGGTGTCGACGGTGTTGCCGTCGTCGCACTGCTCACCGGCCGCGCGGTTGACGACCCCGTCACCGCACATCGCCGCGGTGCAGTCGTCGTCGCAGGTCGCCGTCTCGCCGCCCATGCCCGCGCCGTCGCCGTCGCAGGTCTCACCGGCCGCCGTGTTCACGACGCCGTCGCCGCAGGCCGCGACCGTGCAGTCCGCGTCACACGTGGCGGTCTCGCCGCCCATGCCCGCGCCGTCGCCGTCGCAGGGCTCGCCCGCGGTCGCGTTCACCACGCCGTCGCCGCACATCACGCTGGTGCAGTCGATGTCGCAGGTGGCCGTCTCGGCCGGCGTGCCGCCGGTCCCGTCGTCGCAGTCCTCGGCGCCCTGGGTCATCCCGTCGCCGCACACCGTCGCGGTGCAGACGTTCGCCGAGCAGAAGGCGCTCGCGCAGTCGTCGTCGACCAGGCACGCGTCGCCGTCGTCGCAGGGCATGCACATGGTGCCGCCGCAGTCGAGGTCGGTCTCGGTGCCGTTCAGGGTTCCGTCCGAGCAGGTCGGCATCGGCAGGCAGGTGCCCCCGTCGCAGATGTCGGTGGTGCAGTCGCCGTCGCCGCCGCACATCTCACCCGGCGTACACGTCGCGCCGCAGGTCCCCCCGCAGTCCACGTCGGTCTCGTCCTGGTTCATCACTCCGTCGGAGCAGGTCGGCGCGGGCGGGCCCGCGTCCCCCATCCCGGAGTCGACCGAGGGACCGCTGTCCGTCCCCGGGCCCGAGTCGGTGCCGCCGTCGCCGTCGTCACACCCTACGAGAGCGAGCGCGCCGATCAGGAGCGCCCACAAAAGCATCTTCGTCTGTCTCATCACTACACCCATACGTCTGCGCGACTGGCGCCGCGTGGCTTCTCCCTACCATCGACGCCCGCTCAGGACCCGAGACTTCTCACACCGCGGGGAGAGTCGCGGCCTTCAGCGGCGCGACCGGCCGCCCCGGCGAAGCGCCAGCGAAGCGCCAGCGAAGCGCCAGCGAAGCGCCGGCGAGCCGCGAGAGCACTCAACACGACGCGAGCTTCGACGACGCGCGGCGCGAGCCCCCGCCCGGCGCGCACACGGGCCCGAACCGCGGCTATGATGGCGCCCGGAGGCCCATGCCGCGCGTCATCTCGCTCCTCGCCCTGTCGCTCGCGCTCGCGAGCTGCGCCAACCCCGCCGCAACCGACGACGACGTCGGCGCCGCGGTCGAGGGCCTGTTCAGCGCCAACGGCAGCGTCGCGGCCGAAGCGACGATCTTCGAGGAGCAGGGCACCGAGAACGCGGGCGGCTACAGCGACATCTGCATCGGCAACCTCGCGACCACCGGCACGACCCGCCGGGCCTACGTCCGCTACAACCTCCCCGCGATCCCCGCGACCGCGACGATCACCCGCGTCCGGCTCACCTTCACGCAGGAGGTGGTCCGGATCATCGGTGGCCCGCTCACCGCGACGATGCGGCTCAACCGCGCGCTCAGCTCGTGGAGCGAGGGGACGGGCACGTCGCCGCCGATGATGCGCTCCTGCGCGGGCGGGGCCGACGTGCCGGGCCTCGACTGGAACGGGGCGCCCTCCGTCTCCGGGACCACCAGCGGTGAGGAGTTCCTGCCGAGCTCCAACGGCGAGGTCATCGTGTTCGACACGGACGTCGGCACCAACGACGACCAGCTCATCAGCGACGTGCAGGGCTGGGTGAGCTCGGGCAGCAACTTCGGCTGGCGCGTGCGGGTCACGGGCGAGGGCACGGTCAACAACGCGCGCGCGCTGCGGCCGGGCACCCTCACCGTGTACTGGACCCTGGCGAACGGCGGCACCTGCACGACGGACAGCGACTGCGCGTCCAACAACTGCGTGCACCCCGACGGCAACAACTGCGGCGGCCGCTCCGGCTGCGTGTGCTGCAACGCCTCCACCTGCAACGACGACTGCGAGTCGTGCCACAACGCCGGCTCGGTCGGGACGTGCACCCCGCGGAGCGCCGGGACGATCTGCCGCTCCCCGAGCTGCAGCGGCGGGGTCGAGACCGAGCAGGGCACGTGCAACGGCTCGGCGCGGAGCTGCCCGGCTCCGGTGATGAACGCCTGCACTCCGTTCGTCTGCGCGGGGACCGCCTGCCGGACGAGCTGCTCGAGCGCGTCCCACTGCGTCCCGAGCGCGTTCTGCAACGGCTCGAACCTGTGCGAGAGCGTCTCGGACGAGTGCGCCCAGGGGCTCGACGACTGCGTGCGGCTCGCGACCTGCAGCGATCCGACCGCCGCGCTCAACGACTACGTGTGCACCTGCCCCTCCGGCTACTCCGGCAACGGCCGCGCGAGCGGCACCGGCTGCCGCGACATCGACGAGTGCCGCGTGGGCACCGCCGGCTGCGACCGCAACGCGACCTGCCGTAACACCGCCGGCGGCTTCACCTGCACCTGCAACGGGCCCCAGTGGGTGGGCAACGGCTTCACCTGCACCGACTACGACGAGTGCTCGGACCCCGCCTTCGTCGCGATGTGCAGCGCAGACGGCTACTGCATCAACCGCGTCCCGGGCTTCGAGTGCCGCTGCCTCCCCGGCTTCCGCGGCGACGGCGCGACCTGCCTCGACGTCGACGAGTGCGCCGAAGGGCGGGACAATTGCGGCGTCAACGCGGTGTGCACGAACCTGTCGGGCACCTTCGACTGCTCGTGCGCGCCCGGCTACATGGGCGACGGCGTCTCGTGCGTGGACGTGGACGAGTGCGCGAACCCCTTCATCACCTCGATGTGCTCGAGCGTCGCGCGCTGCGTCAACTCGGCCGGCAGCTTCGCCTGCGTGTGCGACCCGGGCTTCACCGGAGACGGGTTCACGTGCACCGACGTCGACGAGTGCGCGGACGGCTCGCACGAGTGCGACGCCAACGCGACCTGTACGAACAACAACGGCGGGTACACCTGCGCGTGCAACGAGCACTGGGACGGCTCGGGCTTCGAGTGCGTCGACCGCGACGAGTGCGCGCTCGGGGTGGACGGCTGCGCGGCGAACGAGGTCTGCGTGAACAACCTCGGGGCCCCGCACGAGTGCCGCTGCCGCCCCGGCTTCGAGCGACCGAGCCCCGACGCCGAGTGCGAGACGCTCTGCGGGGACGGCGCGATCGCGCGCGGCGAGGAGTGCGACGACGGCAACGACCAGGACGGCGACGGCTGCGACGCCGCCTGCGCGATCGAGCCGGGGTGGGCCTGCTACGAGCCGACCGGCGGGGCCAGCGAGTGCGAGGAGACCTGCGGCGACGGGCTGATCGACGCGGCGGAGGAGTGCGACCTCGGCCCCGACAACTCGGACACCGAGATCGACGGATGCCGCACCAACTGCCGGCGGGCCGGCTGCGGTGACGGGGTCGTCGACACGGGGGAGACCTGCGACGACGGGGACGCCAACTCGGACGAGGCGGTCGACGCGTGCCGGACGACCTGCGAGCCCGCGTTCTGCGGCGACGGCGTGCGGGACACCGGGGAGGCGTGCGACCCGGGCGGCGGCGCGGCGCTCCCGGACTCGGCCTGCGCGGGCGGCTGCGTCGCGGACGGCGGCCCGGACGGCGGGACCGGACCGACGGACGGCGGGTGCTCGTGTCGCGCGAGCGGCGCGCCGAGCTCGGGCCACGCCGGCTGGCTCCTCGGGCTGGCGCTGCTCGCGGTCCGTCGCCGGCGGCGCTCATAGCTGCGCGGCGGCGTTGATCGCCGCGCGGCGGCGCTCATGGCTGCGCGGAGACATTGGCCACCGTTATGGCAGGCATGCGATAGATACATTTTCGCCATGGCTCGGGATTCCTCATCCTGATCGCATGACGAACGATCGACCGCTCCCTCGCTTGCTTCGACACCGCATGTTCCGCTCGCTGGTGATCTCCAGCGCGCTGCTGCTCGGGCCGACCGCCTGCCAGGTCAGCCACGAGCGCGTGCCGCCGGACCCGCCGCCGCCGCCGGACCCGGACGGAGGCCTCGACGACGCCGGCTTCGCGCCGAGCGACGCGGGAACCCACCCGGTCGACGCGGGGCGAGGCCGCGCGAGCGACGCGGGAGCTCCAGACGCGGGGCCCCCGCCCGACGCGGGCGCGCCGGACCCCCGCGCCTGCGAGCCGGGGTGGCCGACGACCAAGGCGTTCTTCTGCACGACCTTCGACGAGGACCGCGTCCTCTGCTGCAACTCCACGGACGAGCCGGAGGACTGCTGCCTCCAGGAGCAGCCGTGACCCGCGCGCACCCGGAGACGCTCGGGCGGCTGAGCCCCGACGGGCGCTGGGGGGGCGCGGTCACTCGCCGCGCGCTGCCGCCGTCGGACGAGGCGCTCGCGCTCGCCCCCGCGGTGCGCGCGCGCCTCGCCTCGATCTGGATGAGCCAGGCCGCGACGGAGGCGCGGGTCGCCCGCTCGTTCCAGATGGTGCACGAGAGCTTGACGCGACTCGACGTCGACCCGGCCCTCGCCGCCCTCGCCGCCCGCGCCGTCGACGACGAGCACCGGCACGCCGCGCTGTGCGAGGACCTGGCCGGACGCTACGCGGGCGGCCCCTGTGGTCCGCACGCCGCGCTGCCGCACACTCCGCCGGCGCATCCGGGCGCCTCGCCGCGGCTGCGCGACGCGCTCTTCGTGGTCGGCCAGTGCGCGCTCAACGAGACCTTCGCGAGCGCTTACCTCGGCGCGGCCTACCAGGGCGCGCGCACGCCGATCGCGCGGGCCGCCCTGCGCGAGCTGCTCGAGGACGAGATCGATCACTCCCGCCTCGGCTGGGCCTACCTCGACCGCGCCCCCGCCGACCTCAAGCGAGAGCTCTCCGACTGGCTCGTGCCGGTGACGATCTGCAACCTCCGCGAGTGGCGCAAGATCGCGCTCCCCGACGACGACGCGCTCGCCGCCCACGGGGTGCCCCCGCACGAGGTGGCCCACGCCGCGCTCTCGGAGGCGCTCGGCGGCCTGCTGCTCCCGGGCTTCGCGCACGTCGGGCTCGACACGCGCGCCCTCGAGCGCTGGATCCGGCAGGGCGCGCCGGTCCCGGAGCTGGGCCCGGAGCTGGCAGAGCGCGCGAGCTGAGCGCCCCGCGGAGGCGGCGCGCTCAGCTCCGGGCGGCTCCGCTGCAGGGCTCAGTCCTGGATCGTGACCTTGATCATCTGGACGGGGGTGCGCGGCCGGTCGCGGCCGTCGGTCGGCACCGACTCGATCTGGTGCACGACGTCCATCCCCTGCGTGATCTTGCCGAAGACCGGGTGCTTCGACTGACCGGGGGAGAAGAAGTCGAGGTAGGCGTTGTGCTTGGTGTTGATGAAGAACTGCGAGCTGCCGGTGTTCGGGCCCGCGTTCGCCATCGACAGGGTGCCGACGTCGTTCGTGATCTGCGCGTTCGCCGGGTGCTCGTCGGGGATCGCGCCGTGCGGCGAGTCGCCGGTGCCCGCGCGCGGGCTCATCGGGTCGCGGCTGTGCGGGCAGCCGAACTGACACATGAAGTTCTCGATGACGCGGTGGAAGTGGAGCCCGTCGTAGAAGCCCTCCTTCACGAGGCGGACGAAGTTGCCGCCCGTGATGGGCATCTGGTCGACGAAGATCTCGGCCTGGAAGCTGCCCAGGCTGGTCTCGAACGTAGCGGTGGGGTTGGCCATGGCGACCGACCTACCCCCAAACCGGGGGGCCGCACAAGCCCCATGCTGAGCGGGCTCACCAGCGGTTGCGCAGCTCGCGCAGCTTGAGGAACACCGTCCGCGCGTCCGGCGCCTCGGGGAGGTCGTCGAAGGCCTCGCGGAGCCGCGCGATCACGCTCGGGCTCTGGAGCCGGAAGAACGTGTTGATCTCGCGCTCGAGGCCGATCGTGGAGACGAGCGGCGCGCTCGGGTCCTGCTCCTCGACGTCGCCGAGCAGGGCCTCCGCGCGCGCGTTGTCCGGCTCGCGGTCGAGGGTGAAGCGGAGGTTGTTCGCGATGTAGTCGTGGCCCGGGTAGACGCGGGTCGCGTCGTCGAGCGCGGCGAGCTGCTC
>JAUHXR010000398.1 GCA_030426845.1 Polyangia bacterium
GACGCCGGCAAGCGACCGATCTTGCCTTCCTTTTTTGCCGTGGGCTGCGGTAGCATCTCTCCCGGCTTTTTCCGCTCATGTCGCGCCTGACGATCATCGGCCCCGACGGCCGCCAGGAGGTGGAGCTCGCGCCCCACAACACCCTCGGTCGGCACCCGAACAACAACGTCCAGGTGCTCGACCGGATCGTGTCGAAGGAGCACTGCCACGTCGACCTGATCGAGGGCGGCCGGTGGATCCTGCGCGACCTCGGCTCGCTCAACGGGACCTACGTCAACGGCGAGCGGGTGGCCGAGCGGGTCCTGAACCCGGGCGACGAGATCATGCTCGGCTCTACCCGGATCATCTTCGACGCGCCGAACGCGCCCGGGGCCGCGGGCAAGGTCCCTCGGCCCGTGCCGTCGACGCGCCCCTCCGGGCAGAACCCGGCCGAGCCGCCGGTCAACGCGCCGGCCCCGCCGCCCGCCTACGCGGCTCCGCCGCCGCACGCCGGTCAGTCCGCGCCGCAGTCCGCGCCGCACCCCGGGGGGGCCCCCGCCGGTCAGGCGCTGCCGCCGGTCGTCCCCCAGGGGCCGACCACGCTGCCCCAGGGCAGCGGCGCGATGGCGACGATGGCCCACGGGTTCGACCCGAAGCTCTCGCGGGTGACCATCGCGCCCGGCATGGTCGAGAGCCACATCCGGACCAAGCTCGCGCCGCTCATCGACGAGAGCTTCCTTCCGGAGCGCCTCATCCAGGACGCCTCCCAGCTCCGCCGCGACTACGAGAAGCTGCGCGTCAGCTACGAGCTCGCCCGCGCGATCGGGGTCGAGCTCGACATCGATCAGGCGCTGGTGAAGATCCTCGACGCGGCCTTCACGATCCTCCCGGCGGACCGCGGCGTCATCCTCCTCTACGACGAGGAGCACCAGCTCGTGCCGCGCTGCGTGCGCACCAAGGCGGGCAACCAGGACCCGAACGAAGAGGTCGTGATCTCGAGCACGATCGTCGAGCAGGTGCTGCGGGACAAGGCCGCGGTCCTCTCGAGCGACGCGACGGTGGACTCGCGCTTCCAGGGCGCCCACTCGATCATCATGCAGGGCATCCGCTCGAGCATGGCGGTGCCGCTCCTCCACAAGGCGGAGGTGTTCGGGATCATGCTGCTCGACAGCCAGATCGCGACGAACGCCTTCACCGAGAAGGACCTCCAGCTCTTCCAGAACGTGGCCAACCAGGCCGCGGTCGCGATCCAGAACTCGCTCTACGCGGCCAAGCTCGAGAAGGAGGCGGTCACGCGCGAGCGGTTCCAGCGCCTCCTGTCGCCCGCGATCGCCCAGCAGGTGATCGAGGGCAAGGTCGAGGTCAAGAAGGGCGGCGAGGAGCGGACGACGACGGTCCTCTTCAGCGACATCCGCGGCTTCACCGCGATGAGCGAGTCGCAGAGCGCGCAGGCGATCGTCGACATGCTCAACGAGTACTTCGAGCGGATGGTCGAGGTGATCTTCAAGTACGAGGGCACCCTCGACAAGTTCGTCGGCGACGAGATCATGGCCCTGTTCGGCGCGCCGGTCTCGCACCAGGACGACACGCTCCGCGCGGTCAAGACGGCGCTCGAGATGAAGGACGTGCTCGCGCAGTTCAACGCGGAGCGACGCGCCGCGGGGCAGCAGGAGATCCACATCGGGATCGGCATCAACACCGGGCACTGCGTCGCGGGCTACCTCGGGAGCAGCAAGGCGCTCGAGTACACGGTCATCGGCGACACGGTGAACACCGGCGCGCGCCTCTGCTCCATCGCCAAGGCGGGCGAGATCATCATCAGCGAGAACACCTACGACGCGGTCCGCGATTTCGTCGAGGTGGTCGAGCTGCCGCCCACCAACGTCAAAGGCAAGGCCCGCGCGCTGACCATCTACAACGTGGTCGGCCAGAAGGGCGGCCGGCTCGGCGTCGAGCACACCCGGCCTGCGTAAGGTCGATGCTCTCGATCGCGTGCGGACACTGCGGGCGCGGGCTGCTGCTGCCGCAGGTCCACGCGTGGATCGGGAGCGCGGCCCTCTGCGGGCCCGAGTGCGCGGCCGCGTATCAGGCCTCTGCGCCCGCGATCGATCCGGCGGCGCACCGCGCGCGGGCCCTCCGGTGGATCGCCGAGGCTCGGCGCACCAACCACGACATCGCGGCGCTGGACGCGCTCGCCAGCGATCGGGCGGGCCGCGCCTCCAAGATCATCGGGCTGACCAAGCACGGCCGGCGCGAGCGGGCCGACCTCGAGCGCCAGGCGAGCCGGTTCTCGGCCGAGGCGGACGACGCGCGCGCGATGCAGGCGCGGGCGCTCAGCGGGTTGATGGGCGACGTCATGGCGCTCCAGGGGACGGTCCATGGCATCGTCGAGCCCGCGGTCGAGCTGGCCCAGGGCTACCCGACCTACCAGGGGCACCCCGACTGGGAGCGGCTCCTCGCGGGCGTGGAGACGCGGCTCACCGGCGAGCCGAGCCCGCCGCTGGCGCGGGCCACCGCGGGGCTCGGCCTCGGGCGTTTCGAGCGGCACCGGGACGGGCTCTACGTCTACGAGTCGATCGAGCACAGGCTGGGCAACCACGAGATCTGGGTCTCTCGCGGCGGCGCGCCCTTCGCCGATCTCGCCAAGGTCGAGTACCTCGACGGCAACATCGTCCTGCACGACGGGGCGCGCGAGCTGGTGTCGCGGGCGGCGAAGCCGCCGAGCCGCGACCAGGTCTTCGGCTGGGTGCGCGAGGAGCGGCCCGAGATGGTGGACGCGGAGCGAGCGATGACGGCCTTCGAGGCGATCACGCCTCCCGGCTGCGGCCTCCTGGTCGTCCTCGCGGTCGGCGCGGTGGCGTGGGGTGGGATGGCCCTCTTCGACGCGAGTGACACCTGGATCGGCGGCGCAGGCGGCCTCACCGCGCTCGTCTCCTCGGTGATGATCGCGTGGATGCTCTGGCGCCTCGTCCGCCGCCCCCTCGTGCAGCAGCTCCTGCCCCCTGGAGGCTGAGGCGCCCGCCAGGAGCTTGATTCACCACCGTCGCGGGGCGCCTCCCGGGCGGCAAGCGTCCGCCTCGCCGCCGGCCGCTCCTCGACGATGCCCGAGCGTCGCTCCGCGGCGCGGTTCGCTTGCGAACGAGCGCGGGCCGGCGTACGCCGACCGGGCTCAGATGGCCCACCTGGAATTCGAGAAGCCGATCGTCGAGCTCGAGGAGCGGATCCGCGAGCTGAAGGTCTACGGGATCCGCGACCGCGGGATGGGCGGCGAGATCAGCAAGCTCGAAGAGCGGGTCGTAGAGCTCCAGGCGGAGATCTACGGCGGCCTCACGATCTGGCAGAAGGTGCAGCTGAGCCGGCACCCGGACCGGCCGTACTTCCTCGACTACGTCGAGCGCATCTTCGACGACGTGGTCGAGCTCCACGGCGACCGCGCCTACGCGGACGACGCGGCGATCGTGGCCGGCTTCGCGACCTTCGAGGGCCGCAGCGTGGCCGTGATCGGTCACCAGAAGGGGCGGACGACCAAGGAGAAGGTCCGCCGCAACTTCGGGATGGCGCACCCGGAAGGCTACCGGAAGGCCATGCGGGTCATGGAGCTCGCGGGGCGCTTCGGCCGCCCGGTGCTCACCTTCATCGACACGCCCGGCGCCTACCCGGGCATCGGGGCCGAGGAGCGCGGCCAGAGCGAGGCGATCGGTGCGTCCATCGCCCTGATGAGCGGCCTGCGCTCGCCGATCCTCGCCACCGTGATCGGCGAGGGCGGCAGCGGCGGCGCGCTCGCGCTCGGGGTGGCGAACCGCGTGCTGATGCTCGAGTTCGCGACCTACAGCGTGATCACCCCCGAAGGATGCGCGTCGATCCTCTGGCGTGACGGCGCGCTCGCGCCGAAGGCGGCCGAGCAGCTCAAGCTCCTCGCGCCCGACGCGCTGCGGCTCGGGGTGGTGGACGGAGTGATCGACGAGCCGCGCGGCGGCGCGCACCGCGAGCCGGACGAGGCGGCGGCGGCGCTCAAGGACGCGATCCGCCGCGAGCTGACCGAGCTGGAGCGCATGAGCCCCGACGAGCTGATCGCCGATCGCTACGCGAAGTTCCGCGCGATCGGCGTCACCGAGGGGTAGGGGACGCGCCCCCACGCGGGTCGGCCTGTCGTATCCTCGAGTCGGATGTACCCCGTCGGCTCGCCGCACTCGCCGCCCGCCGCGCCGCCGCCCGGGATGCCCGACCCCGAGCGCACGCGCCGCCAGGTGGGGTGCGGCTGCTACGCGGTGAGCCTCCTCGTCGGGGCGGTGCTGCTCTTTCTCGTCTTCGTGATCGTGCCCACCGCGGTCGGGATCGGCCCGCAGATGTGCATGGCGATGTGCGCGGGCTCGATCCTCGCGCTCCCCGCGATGGTCACCTACCTCACCGTCCCGCGGCTCCTCGACCGCTACGACCCGGAGCCCTGGTACGCGCTCATCATGGCGCTGCTGTGGGGCGCCATCGTGGCCTGCGGCGTCTCCGCGCTCATCAACTCGGTGGTCGGCGGCGCGATCGGCGGGACCCGCGGCGACTGGATCAGCACGGTGGTCAGCGCGCCGCTCGTGGAGGAGGCGACCAAAGGCTCGCTCCTGCTCGGCTACCTCTACTTCCTCCGCCGCGAGTTCGACGGGGTGGTCGACGGGATCATCTACGCGTCCTTCATCGCCATCGGCTTCGCCGGCGTGGAGAACGTCCTCTACTACGCGCAGGCCGGGCTCGAGGGGGGTCAAGAGGGCTTCCGGCAGACGTTCGTCCTGCGCGGGCTGCTCACGCCCTGGGCGCACCCGCTCTACACGTCGATGACCGGTATCGGGGTCGGCCTCGCGCGCGAGTCGGGCAAGCCGCTCGTGCGCTTCACCGCGCCGATCCTCGGCTACATGGCCGCGGTCACGCTCCACGCGATCTGGAATGGATCGGCGATGTTCTTCGGGAGCTCGCGGTGGGGGAACCAGGTCTTCCTCTTCGTGATGCTGCCGCTCTGGCTGCTGTTCGTTGGTGCGTTCCTCGTGATCGTCATCGTGCTCGTTCGGCGGCGCGGTCGGATCATCCGCCAGCACCTCATCGACGAGGTCGCGCTCGGGCACCTCAGCCAGGAGGAGCTCGACATCGTCGTGAGCGCGTTCGGCCAGGTCACCGCGTTCCTGCGCCGGGGCAAGGCGGGCGTCGAGTTCGTGCGGGCGGTCGCGCGCCTCGCGCTGAGCAAGTGGCACACCGGGCGGGCCATGAAGGAGAAGACCCGCACGGTCTCGATGGACTTCATCGCCCCGCTGCGTCGCAAGATCGCGGAGCTGCGCGCGGCCGGCGCGTCCCCCGCGCAGGGGCCGCCGCCGGGGTACCGTCCTCCCGGCTACCCGCCCCCGGGCCAGCCGCCGCGCCGGTTCTGAGGCCCGGCGAGGCCACGAGCTCAACGGCGGATCGTCGCCCGCTCCCACGCGAAGCGGAACGTCTTCGTCTCGGTCTCGGTCACGGGGCGGGCCGCGTCGCCCTCGCCGACGGTGAAGCTGCGGATCAGGACGAGCTGTGCGTAGTGGGGCAGCAGGGTGTCCGGCTCGGTCACGATGGCCGAGCGCATCTGCATGGTGAGGCCCGCGACGTTCAGGCTCTCGCCCATCCGCGCCGTCGTCTCGGGGGCGACCTGGGTGCGCGACTCGATGTACACGCAGCCGTCGACCGCGTCGCCCTCGAAGCAGGGGAGGCGGCCTACCGCGGTGAGGTCGCCGCTCGTCTCGAGCGCCTCGGCGGTGAGCGCGGTGGTGCTCGAGCCGTTGAGGCTCGCCACCTCACCGAGGAGCATGTCGCGCCCGACGAAGCCGCCGACCAGCCAGTCCCACTTGGAGGCGGTGGCCCGCGTCAGCGCGCTCCGGTCCGTCCAGAGCGCCTCGAGCCTGTGCCAGGTGCGCCCCTCGCGGACGGAGGCGGCGAGGGCGGGCTCGAACGCGGCCTCGATCTCGTGGCGGGAGGCGTCGAAGTCGGCCAGCCGCTCGACCCGATCGGAGAGGGCGACGCTCGACGGAAGGAACACGTCGATCACGCCCGCCGCGTTGACCGCCTCGGCCTCGTTCCGTTCGGTGATGCGAGCGATCTCGAGCTGCCCGGTGTGGATCTGCGTCTCGTCGCCCGCTCGCCCCACCTCGATGCGGTAGGCGAGGCTCGCGCGGAGGGTGGCGCCGAGGCTCCGCTCGAGGGTGCGCTCGCCGTGAACGCGCCCGCGCGCGCCGTCCGGCCAGTCGAACCGCAACGCGACCTCGCCCGCCCCCGGCTCCGGTCGGGCCTCGGTCGGGACGGTGCGCTCGGCCTCGGCGGGGCGGGGCGCGCTCTGTGTGGCCGCTGGCGCGCGCTCGTCTCCGTCGCAGCCGATCAGCGAGCCGATCAGCGAGCAGGCGATGAGCGCTCCGCCGACGAGCCGCCTCCCGCGCCGTTGGGGCTCAGAGGGCAGTCTCGAGCTCCAGGCGCGCTTCGACGAGGAAGCTCGGGACGCCGTCGACGATCGGGTAGGCCCACCGCCGGCCGCGCGGGAGGTAGGCGCCGTCGATCGACGCGGGCGGGGGCTCACCGTCGGCGCGCCGCGCGGCGCCGCTCGCGATCGCGTCGCGGAGCGCGGCGAGCTGGGCGTCGGTGGCGCGCTTCAGGGGTTCCTTGGTCTCGGGGTCGGCGAGCAGCGCGTCGAGGCTCGCGTCGGGGCTCCCGCCATGGTCTTGCTCGGTGCTCATACGTCAACCTCGCTTGAGTCGCTCCGCGACCTCGATCGCGGCGTAGGTGAGGACCCCGTCGGCGCCTGCGCGCTTGAAGCAGAGGAGCGCCTCGTGGATCGTCTTGTCCCAGTCGAGCCAGCCGCGCTCGGCCGACCCCTTGAGCATCGCGTACTCGCCGGAGACCTGGTACGCGAAGGTCGGCGCGGCGAAGGCGTCCTTCACCCGCCGCACGACGTCGAGGTAGGGCATGCCCGGCTTGACCATCACCATGTCGGCGCCCTCGGCGAGATCGATCGCGACCTCGCGCAGCGCCTCGTCCCCGTTGCCCGGGTCCTGCTGGTAGGTGCGCTTGTCGCCCGCGCCGAGCGAGCCCTTGCTGCCGACCGCGTCGCGGAACGGCCCGTAGAAGGCGCTCGCATACTTGGCGGCGTACGAGAGGATGCGAACGTCGGCGTAGCCCGCTGCGTCGAGGGCGTCCCGGATCGCCCCGATGCGTCCGTCCATCATGTCGCTCGGCGCGATCACGTGGCAGCCGGCCGCGGCCTGGTTGACCGCCTGCTTGCAGAGGACCTCGATCGTCTCGTCGTTCACCACGTAGCCGTCGCGCACCAGGCCGTCCTGGCCGTGCGTCGTGAACGGGTCGAGCGCGACGTCGCAGATGATCCCGACGCCGGCGTCCGCCTCGCGCAGCGCGCGGACCGCGCGGCACACGAGGTTGTCGGGGTTGAACGCCTCCTCGCCGTCGGGGCTCTTGTCCTTCGGG
>JAUHXR010000032.1 GCA_030426845.1 Polyangia bacterium
ACGCGCGCTCCGCGTCGGCCACCCAGAAGGTGGGGTTGGACTGCCCGCCGCGGAACTTCCGCACGGTGAGCGGACCGACCGGCCCGACCCTCGGCGCCATCCAGTCGCGCAGGCGATCGGCGTCGAGGCGGTGGCGCTCGGAGGGCTCCCTCGTGTTGGGCGGCGGCGTCAGCATGAGGGGATCCTACTCCGGGCCGGGCGGTTGATGGGGTTCGCTCGTGGCTCGGTGCCGTGACCCGGGCGCGAGGCGCAGCGTGTCGTGCTTAGTATATGTCCCAACTCCGGCTCCGGCTCCGGGCCTGCGTCGAACCGTTCCTTCGCGCGGTCGCGCCGATCGCGGACGCCGGCCTCCTCGCGGAGGGCAGCCTGCGCGTGCCGCTCGGACCTACCTACCCGCCGCTGGGCGCGAGCTGGGGCACCGGGTTCGGTCGCTTCCTCGGGGCCCAGCTCGCGCTCGGCGCCGTCTACGACTGAGGCGGCTCCGCGGTCGGCGGCTCCACCCTCGACGGGACCGGGATGACCGCCGCCGGCTCCGGCGTGGCGCGGCGCGCGACGGCCGCGTCGATGCGAGGCTTGAGCGCGAGCCCCAGCGCGCCGACGCCCACCACGCCCGCGACGAGGATCGCGGGCCACGCCGCGGCCGACAGGTAGCCGTGGCTCACCGCGAGGAGGATGACGCCGACGGCGGCGGTGAGCCCCGCCCCGATCCCGAGCCGGCGGCGCGCGCGGATCACGCCCGGAGGGACCGCCTCGCCGAGGTCGCGGTAGGTCGCGAGGCTCGGCGGCACGTGCGCCCGGAGCGCCAGCGGCAGGACGAGCCGCAGCCGCAGCACGGCCCCACCGAGGAGACCGAGGCAGAGGAGCAGCGCGCCGAGCACGCTGAGCCCGCCCACGAAGGGGCGCCCCCAGCCGCTCACGTAGGCCATCGAGAGTCCGACGCGCTCGCCGCCGCGGCCCGCGTACATCTGCTGGAACACGTAGCGTGTCCCCTCGGTGGGCACCTCCACCCGGAGCGCCGCCTGCGACGGGAGCCCGTCGAGCGCGTCGGTCGTGGCGTAGCCCCGCTCGAGGAGCGTCATCGAGGAGGACGGCTCGGCGTAGCTCGCGCCGTCCGGGACGAACACCTCCCAGCGCGTCCGCGTGACGACCACGTCCAGGCGCGGCAGCTCGGCCGAGAGCCGGCCGAACGCGCCGAGCTCCGACACCGGCGTCGCGTAGACCAGCTCGACCGGGAAGGCGTCGGCCGCGCTCACGATGTTGAGGAGCACCGCGCCCTCGCCGTCGTCGCCGCCGCCCTCGAGGGCCGGCGTCTGGCTGCGCCCGTCCACCTGGGCCGACCACACCTCGGAGCCCTCGGGGAGGCGGACCCTCAGGAACTGCTCGCGGCGGTTGCGCACCGAGAAGCGCGCCATCGTCACCGCGACGCCGCCGCGGGTGTAGAGGGTGCGGAAGCTCGCCTGGTCGATCACCGCGTGCGGCGTCTCGATCTCGGTGTGTCGGGTGATCGCGACCGTGAAGCGCGGCGCAGGGTCGGCCTGCGCGTAGCGGAACGCGTGGAGGATCGGGTTGTCGGTCCGCAAGAGGAGCTGCTCCGGGAGCTCCGACGGATCGACCGGGCTCAGCCGCTCGACCTCGGCCGCGTCGACCTGGAACGGCGCGAGCGCCTCGACCCCGAGCCGGCCGCGCTCGACCTCGGCGCCGACGACCCCGAGCACCGGGAGCGCGAGCTCCTCCTCCTGGCCGGTGATCCGCTCGCAGACCACCTCGACGCGGAAGCGCCCCTCCATCGGCTGGGTCAGCTCGATCGCGAGGCGGCGCGCGCCGCCGTCCTCCTCGAGCCGGTAGTGGCGGAGCGACGGCGCGCTCACCTCGAGGAGGTTGAGCCCCTCCGGCACCTCGAGCGCGAGGCGGTCGAGCGTCCCGCTCTTCACGTCGAGCTCGATCAGCGTGGTGACGGTCGTCGAGACGTCGCCGAGCGAGACGAGCGTGTCGACCTGCGCGTCGAAGCGCGCCGGCTCGGGCTCGTGGACCGCGCCGATCGCGACGAGGCGCGGCGGCTCGTCGAGGTAGCGCCAGGTGTGAGCGACCGTGCCCTCGATCCCTTCGCGCGCCTCGGGCGGCAAGAGGTTGTCGCCGACGCGGGTCACGCGCTCCTCCTCGCGCGGGTCGAGCTGCAGCTCGCGGGTGCGCAGGAGCGCGATCATCCCGCGCTGGCGGCCCACGTCCTCGGCGCGCAGGAGCGGCACCTCGAACGCCTCGGTGGTGCGGGTCCGCGCGGGCCAGCTCCGCTCGTAGCGGACCTCGAGCGCGAGCGCGCCCTCGACCTCGCGGTCGAGGAACACCTCGAGCCGCCGCCCGCGGCCCTCGCCGCTCACCCGCCAGTCGCTGATCACGCCGGCTGCGGACTCGACCGCGTTCACCTGCACGCCGTCGGGCACCTCGAGGACCGCGCGGCTCATCGCGCCGCGGGTGATCTCCCAGGTCGCGAGCGCGCGCACGCTCAGCACGCCCTCGTCGGGCCGGACGAGGTGCACGAGGTCGGCGTGGGCCCGCGTCTCGACCTCGGTGTCCTCGGGCACCGCCTCGGACCAGCTCAGATCGACGTGCGGCGACATCGGCACGTGGAAGGTGGCGACCGAGCGGCCGTCGCGGCGCACGACGGCCACGCCCGCCGCGGGGGTCACGCTGACGTCGCGCTCGCCGGGGAGCGTCAGCTCGAAGCGCGAGACCGGGGTCGGCGTGATGTCGAGCGCGATGCGCGGCAGGCCGTCGTCGCGCGTGACCGGCACCTGGAAGACCGCGTGGATGCGGTGACGCCCGCGGCCGCTGACCGGCACCTCGAAGACCCCGTCGTCGCTCGCCGCGATCGGCGCCTCCACGCGGTCGACCCGGACCTCCTCGAGCGCGAGGCTCGTCGACAGCAGCGGCACGCGCGCGGTCTGGCGGCCCTCGAGCTCGACCGTGAGCTCCGCCTCGAAGCGCACCGTGTCGCCCTCGAGCCGGCCCTGGTAGGTCGCGCGGCTGAGGGTGAGACCGCCGGAGTCGTCCACGCTCCACGCCATCTGCGCGCCCCGGCCCGCGGGGAGCGTCGCGGTGATCTGCGTGGCCGCGCCGACCGTCCGGACCTCGGACGCGCCGGCCGGGAGGACGGTGAGGCCGAGGTCCGCGCCCGGGACCGTGGCCGTCAACGAGGTGCGCGCCGGGGGCGTCGCGATCGAGAGCACCCTCCCCGCGCCGTAGGACCGCGTGTCGGTCGCGTAGCTCCAGCGGAGCCGGTGCTCGCCCGCGGCCCGGGTCGGCCAGCCGAGCGCGCCGCCCTCCATCACGAGCTCGGCCGGCTGTCCGTCGACCGTGGCGGTCGCGATCGCGGCCGAGTCGGCCGCGAGCGGGACGATCGTCCACTCGTCGGCCAGCACGCGGACGTCGGCCTCGATCACGACCTCCGCGCGGCCCGCCTCGTCGACGCTGACGGTCGCGCGCGCCTCGCGGAACGCGTAGCCGACGGGGGCGCCGGGCTCGCGGCCGCCGCCCTGGGTGAGCCGCTCGTACTGGTCGAGCGGGATCTGCACGCTGCCCGGGGTCGGCTGCGCGAGCGCGGCGGTGGTCAGCGTGATCAGCGCGCACGTCACCGCCGCGCCCACGCCTCGATGGCTGAGCAACATGTCTGTCCTTCTCCTCTCGCGGGCCGAGCCCGCGTGTTCGCGGCTACTGCCCCAGCGCGAGGGGGTCGCCAAACATCCGGCGGTGGGCCGCGTAGCGCAGCGCCCCCGCGAGGGTGTCCGACGGGATCGCCCCGGCGCCGAGCGCGGCGCCGAAGCGATCGTAGGCGGTGGCGTCGCGGGCGAGCGCCGGCTCGCTCGCGAGCTCGGGGTGCCGCGCGCGGGCGCGGTCGAGGCGCGCCCGGCCCTCGGCGAGGGCGGCCGTGGCGCCGGCGCGGTCACCCCGCTCGGCGCGGCTCGCCGCCTCGCGCAGGCTCGCCGCGAGCTCGTAGGCCAGGCGCTCCGCCTCCACCGCGCGCGCCTGGGGGCCCCGCGCGCCGGCGCCGCGCGCCAGCGTCAGGCGGTCGGTGAGCGCGCCGTTGCCGAGCCTCAGCAGGTCCTTGAAGCGCGCGGTGACGTCGAGCACCGGTCCGGGCCCCGGGACCACGAGGTCGAGCAACACGGTGTGCGAGTCTCCGGCGTAGAACGCGGGGACCACGATCTGGATGCCGTCCTCGTCCTCGCCGCGATCGGCGGTGATCCCGAGGCGGCGCGCGAGCGCCTGGTCGATCGCCCGCTCGGACGCGCGGACCCGCTGGGCGGCGGCCTCGTCGAGCCGGCGCGAGCCGAGCACGTCGACGAGCTGCACGCCCTCGGCGAGCCGGAGGCGCAACCGCACCGCGCGCGCCACCACCCGGCTGACCGCCGCGGCCTCGTCGCGCACGAGGGTGTCGGCCTCGCCCGGCTCCGAGAGCACCCGGCGCCGACCGTGGCCCGCGAGCGCGAGCCGCTCGAGGGCGTCGAGCGAGCCGCCGTCCCCGAGCCCCACCGCGGTGGTGGTCACCCCGGCGAGGGTCCCCGTGTGCGCGACCCGGCCGACCTCCTGGACGTCACGCGCGTCGAGCCCCGGCGAGACCACGAGCACGAGCGAGCTGCCGAGCGGGGACGCGTCGTCCTCGAGCTGCCCGATCGAGGTGACCGCGCGCTCGACCGCCGCCACCAGGTCGGTCGGCTCACCGGTCGGCGCGTCGAACGCCCGGCCGAGGGCGACCGAGACCTCGCCGAAGCGGAGCTGCCCGAGCGGGAGGAGCTCACCGCCGCGCGGCCCGGCCACGATCACGCCGGTCCGATCGGCGCCCTCGCGCGTCCGGGACAGGGCGGTGAGGAGCGCCCGCACCCGCGCCTGGCCCGCCTCGTCGAGGGGGCGGCGCAGGTCGAGCACCACCTGGGTGCGGAGCGTCGGCCGACGCCCGGCGCGCTGGGCCGCGCCGCGAAGGCCCACCGAGACGAGGACCCGCGAGCGCCCCTCGACGGCCGCGCGGTTCGCGGCGACCCGCAGGGCGAGCGCGCCCTGCCGCGGGGGATCGAGGCGCGGGTCCGCCGGGGCCGCGAGGGCCGCGAGGGCGGACGCCGCCGGGTGATCGACCAGCCGGCGCTGGAGGGTCCGCATCGCCGGATCGCCAGGGAGGTAGGTGTTCGCCCAGTAGCCGGTGGCGGGCTGGAACCGGAGCCCCTCGAGCGCGTCCGCCTCGTCGGGGGAAGGCACCACGTAGCCGAGCGCGTGGAGCTGCCGGTCGACGACGCTCGGCTCCACCGTGCTCGTCTCGCGGCTCGACCCGCTGGTGTCGGTCGGGCGGGAGTTGATCGCGCCGGTGTTCGCCGTGGCCGTGCCCCTCGGCGTCGTGCTGCCCGACTCCGGACCACGCGCGCCGTTCAGCTCCTCCGCGTACCGGCCGCCACGAGGCTGCTCGCCGTCCTCCAGCAGGAGGTTGGACGCGATCTGCCGCCCCGACACACGGCTGCCGTCGTCGCTGCGCGAGAGCTCCGAGCCGCGCCGCTCCTCGACGCCGCGGTCTCGGCTCCGCAGGTCGAACGTCGAGGTGGGATCGAACCCCTCGCGCGCGCCGGTGAACCCGCGCACGTCGAGCTCCTCCTCCTCGTCGATCTCCCACTCGCCAGCCTGCGCGAGCTGACCCTGCTCGAGCTGACCCTGCGCGCGGTGTTGCTGCCACTCGAGGCCCTGCCCGAACGCGACCCGCTCGCCTTCGCCGTCACCGAAGTCGTCGTCGAGGTCACCGCCGAGGTCGCCGTTCACGACCTCCTCCGGCGTGTCGAGGACCCCGTCCCCGTCGTAGTCCACCAAGCCCGACTCCGCGCTGGTCTCGACGGTCGCGGCCGGGGGCTCGTCGCGCGCGCCGAGGGTCATGAGGCCGCCGCCCACGAAGAGCGCGAGCGCGGCCATCGCCGGGACCGCGACCCCGAAGCCGAGCCGCCACGCGCGCGGGGCCCGACCGAGCGCGGCGACCGGCGCGAAGAGGAGCCGGGCGATCGCCCAGAGCCCCGAGAGCACGCCCGCGACGCTCGCCGCGAGGAGCCCGCCGAGCCCGAGGTCGGGGCGGACCTCCGCGCTCTCCGCCGGCGCCGGCTGCGACCGCGCGGCCTCGAGGGTCCGCGCCATCAGCTCCGGGCTCGGCGCGATCGGCGCGAGCGCCGAGAGGCCAGCGTCCACCTGGCCGAGGGCCTCGGCGAGGCCGCGGCAGGCGTCGCATCCGGCGAGGTGCGCCTCGACCTCGGGGGCGAGCGGGGCGTCGCCCTCACGGTCGAGCAGGGCGGACTCGACGTCCGCGTGGGTCAGGGCGCTCATCGCTCCTCCCGATCGGCGATCGTGGCGCGCCGCTGCATCGCCTGGGCGAGCGCGAGGCGGGCGCGGCGGACGCGCGTCTTGAGGGTGTTCACGGGCACGTCGAGCATCTCGGACAGCTCCTCGAGCGGGACGCCCTCGACGCTGTGGAGCAGGAGCGCCTCGCGCTGTTCGAGCGGCAGCTTGGCGATCTCGGCGTCGAGGAAGCCCACCGTCTGGCGCGCCTCGGCGCGGCGCTCGGGGTCGGGCTCGTCGGCGCCACGGCCCTCCCCCGGGTCGGCGTGGAGGTGCGTGCCGGAGCGGACCTTCGCCTTGCGGAAGGCGTCGCGCACGGTGTTGATCGCGATCGTGAAGACCCACGCGCGGACCGGCCCCTCGGGGAGGCGGCGCTGGCTCGCGCGGTGGACCTTGCAGAAGACCTCCTGGAAGAGGTCGTCGCGCTCGCGGGCGGGGATGCCGCTGCGGGCCAGGTAGGCGTAGACGGGTCGTGCGTAGTGTTCCATGAGCTGCGCGAACGCCCGCTCGTCGCCGCCGAGGTGACGTTCGAGGAGCACGCGATCGGAGATCGGGACCACGTCGGCCTCGGCCGGCGGGACCCCTCGCTCCGTCTCGGCGACGGCGGGTTGGGTCGTCGTCATGAGCGTTCGTAGTGTGGAACGCGCCGGCCCCGAGCGGGGGTTCAAGAAAAATCGCGGCGCCCCCGAGGCGGGCGTTCAGGCGCACTCGATCAGCGCGGCGATCGCGACCAGGGCGAGGAGCGCGCCGCCGATCGAGAGCAGGACGCCGTGGGTGCGGCGCTGCTCGGCCGCGCGCTTCGGCGCCTCCTCGAGGTAGCGCTCGAGCTCGGCGACCTCGGTGATGTAGCCGTTGTGGAGCCGCCGCTCGCCGGCCTCGAGCGCGTCGGCGTAGGCAGCGAGGAAGGCCGCGAGGCTCTCGCCGTGCTCCGGGCGCGCGTCGTCGTCGTGGAGGAACTCGATCACCCTGCCGCTGCGGCAGTCCACCACGAGGAGCTGACCCGCGAGGTCGGTCCCGAACGGCACCCAGTCGCGGCTCCACCAGGTGTCCGGCCACCGCTCGTCGGCCGCGAGCTGGTCCATCATCGCCTTCTCGCGTGCCACGCCCTCGCGGTCGAGGAGGTAGAAGCCCTCGTAGAACGCCACGTCCTCGGGCAGCTGCCCGTTCCAGCGCGACAGCAACGGCCCGAGCACTCCGTCCACCGCCCGCACCCCGGCGTCGAAGAAGTCCGCGGCGACGTGCTCACCGAACCAGCGCTCGACCCGATCCATCGCGCGCCGCAGCTCGTTCTCGTTGTGACGGTACATCGCGGACGGCGAACCGTACCTCAGCCCGCGGCGATGTCACCGGGGGTCAACGCGGCGGGCGCCGGGCCGCGAGCAGCTTGAGGATCCCGCGCGCGTCGACCATCGCCTCGACGGTCCAGCCCGGCCCGAGCTCGGCCACGTCGAAGCTCCGCGGCAGCTTGAGCCGCACCTCGCCGCGGTGGCCCTCGAGCAGCCCCGGCACGTCCATCGGCAGGTCGGCGAACCCGACCCGGTCACGGTCGTAGCCGGGCCCGCCCCACGGCGGGTCCACCGCGAGGAGCGCGTCGGGGTGCCGCGGCGCGACGTCCCGGGCGTCCCCGGCCACGAAGGTCACGCGCTCCGCCACACCATAGATCCGCGCGTTGTGGGCCGCCATCGCGAGCCGCTCGGGGTCGCGGTCGACCGCGATCACCTCGGTCACGCCCGGCTGACGCGCGAACGCGATCGTGAGCCCACCGACCCCCGCCGTCGCGTCGACCACCCGCCCGCGGGCGCCGGCAGCGAAGCGGAGCGCGAGAGCCTCCGGCGTGACACTGAAGAGCCCCTCCTCGTCCACGCGCACGCCCTCGGCCCATCGCGAGAACAGGCGCGCCTGCCGGGCAGCGCGCGGCTCGCGCGGCGGGGCGCCACGGCCCTTGCGGATCGACGGCTCGACCCGCACGCGGACGCGCGCGCCGCCGACCGCGAGGCCGTCCAGGTTGCGGAGCAGCCACCGCGCCCGCGCGGCCGAGACGGTGGCGCCCGGCGGCTCCCACTGATCGGGCCGCACGAAGCTCGGCGCCTCGATCGTGACCCGCACCGTCTCGGGGTCGGGACCGTCGAGCTGCGCGCCCAGCCAGTCAGCGAGCCCGGGCTCGTCGTCGCGGAGCAGGATCGCCCCGATCGCGAGCCCCAGGAGGCCGTCCGGAGGGGGCGCCTCGCCCGCGTCGAGGTGGGCCGCGGCCGCGTCGAGGATCGGCCAGCCGTCCGCCGCCGCCCGGTCCGCCCGCAGCGCGACGGGGCCCTCGGGGCCGCGAGCCCACCAGCCCGCCCGCACCCCGCCGAAGGTCGCCCCCGTCGCGCGCTCGCCATCGACGACCGCGTCGAGCCACCGATCGACCCGGCGCGCGGACAGGCCGAGGCCGCGGAGGGCCCGGCCCGGCCTCCGCCCGGACAGCGCGGCGAGGAGCGCGCGGCGCGTGTCCCGGAACGGCGCCCGGGAGGCGGGCAGGGCGGCGGCGGGCAGGTCGGCGGCGGGCGCGATGTCGTCGTCGAGGCGCGCCTCGAGGACCAACGTCGCTTCGTCCCGATCGAGGAGGCGAGGCAGGCGCGGGTCGCCCTCGAGCGCTCGGCGGCCCGCGAGCTCGCGGGCGAGGCGCGCCTCCGAGAGGGTGAGCGCGACCGCCGTAGCCGAGGCGTGCACCGCCCGGAGGCCCTCGCCGCCGCCCGCGCGCCGCACGGCGGAGAAGGGGCCGAAGGCGGCGAAGCGGGCCTCGTCCATCCCCCCGGGATGCCACGCCGAGCGCGCGGTTGCCCGCTTTCCGTGCGAACGGGCCGGACCGGCTTATAGTGGCGCCGGCGGTGACCCCCTGAGCTGGCTTCTCCCCATCGCGGCCGTGATCGTCGGCTTCGTCGTGCTCGTCTGGGCCGCGGACCGATTCGTCCTCGGCGCCGCCGGCGCGGCGCGCAACTTCGGGGTGAGCCCGCTGGTGATCGGCCTGACGATCGTCGGCTTCGGGACCTCCGCGCCCGAGTTCCTCGTCTCGGCCATCGCGGCCGCGACGGGCAGCGAGTCGCTCTGCGTGGGCAACGCGATCGGCTCCAACATCACCAACGTGACCCTGGTCCTCGGCATGTCGGCGCTCGTCGCGCCGATGGCGGTGGTCGGATCGGTGCTCCGGCGTGAGCTCCCGATCCTCATCCTCTGCATGCTCCTCGCGACCGGCCTGATGCTCGACGGCCACCTCGGCTTCGTCGACGGCTGGATCCTCGCCGGGGCGCTCGTCGTGATGATGGGCTGGATCGTCTGGCTCGGCATGAGGTCGGAGAGCCCCGACGAGCCGAGCGACGAGATCCCCGACGACATGTCCAACCTGATGGCCGTCGTGTGGATCGTGCTGGGCCTCGGCCTACTCCTCGGCAGCTCGCGCATGCTCGTCTGGGGCGCGTCCGAGCTGGCCCGCATGATGGGGGTCGGCGAGCTGGTGATCGGCCTGTCAGTGGTCGCGATCGGGACGAGCCTCCCGGAGCTGGCCGCGTCGGTGATGGCCGCGCGCCGCGGCGAGCACGAGCTCGCGGTGGGCAACGTCATCGGCTCCAACATGTTCAACACCCTCGGGGTGCTCGCGCTCCCCGGCATCATCTCGCCGCACGAGATCGACCCGATGGTGCTGCGCCGCGACCTGCCGATGATGTTCCTGGTGACGCTGGTGTTCTTCCTGATGACGAAGTTCTTCCAGCGGCCGAGCCACGTCTCGCGCCTCGAGGGAGGCATCCTCCTGTTCGGGTTCGTCGCCTACATGGCGAGCGTCTACGTGATGCAGTGACCGACCCGGACCCGGCGCGCGTCGCGGCCGCCCTCGCCGCGGAGGGCGTCTCGGCCGACTACGCCCCGGACGTGGTCGCGATGAGCCGCGAGCCCCGGGAGCGCTGGCGCCCGTGCTGCGGGATGCTGTGCGATCCCTGCGTCATGACCCTGGCGCGGGTGGTCGACCGCCTCCGGCGCGAGGGCTGACGCCGCTGACCGGCGACGGATCGTCCCGGCGGCCGGAGTCTGCTACCTTGGGCGCGATGCGACGATGGCTCGCGGTGGCGCTCCTCCTGCTCGGCTACGCGGCCCCCGCGAGCGCGCAAGACGGCGTGCTCGTGGTGGTGGTCGATCCCGGTGAGACCCAGGTCAACCAGGCCGCGCTCATCCGGGCGATCGGTCGCTCCGTCGAGCGCACCGCGATCCGCATGACGGACGAGCGCGCGCCGTCGGCGACGGGGCGGCTGACGATCGCCTTCTCCCGGCCCAACCGCTGGGTGCTGCGCTACGAGTCGCGCGGCCAGGTCGCGTGGATCAGCGATCGCGTGAGCCGACCGCACGAGCTCCGGAGCCGCCTCGCCGCGCTGAGCCGGCAGGTCGTGGAGCGGGTCGACGGACCGGCGCAGCCCCGCGGGCGCGGGAGCTGGGACGACGTGATCATCGCGCTGCGCGACGAGATCGTCGATCCCTTCGCCGAGGACCCGCCCATGCCGGATCGGCAGCCGGTGTCGGTGCTCTGGAGCGAGGTCGTCGACCCCTTCGCGGACGGGCCCGGCCGCGCGGCGCGCGAGGTGTGGACCGAGGTGCTCGACCCCTGGTCGAGCGAGGTGCGTCGGGCCCGCCGCTGACATGAGCGAGCCGCCGCTCGAGCTATCGCTGCGCTCGGCCGAGCTCGTCCGGAGCCGACACCTCGAGGGGCTCGACTGGCTCGCCCCGGTCGCCCTCTTGCCGTTCACCCTGACGCCGTTCCTCGGCTGGCTGCTGTCGTCGCACGACCGGTTCCTCCTCGGGCTCTTCGCGATGGAGGGCCTGACCCTCCTCGCGCCGTTCCTGCTGCTCCTCGGCGGGGTGCTCGCGTGGGTGATCGCGGGGCGCCGCCGGGGCACGGTCCGCGTCGACCAGGAGGGCCTCGTGCTCTCGCCCGGGGGCGCCGCGGTGCGCGTCCCGGCCGAGGACATCGCCCTCGCGTGGGCCACCGACGCGACGCGCGTCGAGGCGTTCACCCGGCAGGGCGATCACCTCCTGCTCCACCTCGCGACCTACGACGCGGAGCGACTCGTCGCCGCGATCCGCGCGCGCCAGTCGCGCGACCACGCCTACACCGTCCCCGGCGAGCACCGCATCGTCCGCTTCTTCCGCAAGAGCGTCGCGTGGATCTTCGGCGCGGGCGTCGGCACCGGCGCCGGCTTCATCGCCCCCGCCGCGCTGCCCCTCGTCGGCGTCTTCGCCGGCCTCGCGTGGCTCGCGGCCAAGGGCTCGCCGTCGGTGCGCTTCGGGGCGGACGGCGTCGAGGTGAGGGGCCGCTTTCGGCGCCGCTACGTCCCGTTCCGCGACATCGCCTCGGTCGAGATGCGCTCGTTCCTCGTCGGCTTCGACCAGGTCGTGGTCCGGCTCGAGGACGGCTCGCGCGTCCGCGTAGCGAGCTGGCTGACCGGCCACCGGGCGCGCCTCCTCGTCGCGCTCCTCGAGGAGGGAAGGCACATGGTCGGCGTCGGCGAGGCCGCCGGGGCCCACGTCCCGAGCCTCGAGCGGGGCGCGGAGGACGAGGAGGCCTGGCGCGCGCGGGTCGCGAAGGCGGCGTCCGGCGGCGACTACCGCGGCGCCGCGCTCGACCCCGAGCGCCTCTTGGCGCTGGTGCGGAATCCCGCCGCCCGAGCCGAGCAGCGGGTCGCGGCCGCCCTCGCGCTGCGGCGCGTCGACGGCGGCCCTGCGCGCATCCGCGTCGCGGCCGAGGTGAGCACCGACCCGGAGGTGCGCGACGCGCTCGAGGCGCTCGCCGAGGAGGAGCTGGACGAGCCGCGGGTGCGACGCGCGATCGCGGGGCTGGGCCGATGACCCCGGGCTTCTCGAGCGCTTGGTCGCCGCGCCAAGCGCTCAGAAGGCTCGGACCGTCCCCTCTGGTGCTGGCGGCTTGCCTGGTCGCGCTCGTCCCGGCGGCGGCCCACGCGCACGGCCGCCCGCCGTCGGTGGGCGCGGTGACCTTCGTGCCGGACGCTCCGGGCCGCGTGGTGGCGCGGGCGACCTTCGGGCTGGCGACCAGCGACGACGACGGAGCGAGCTGGCGCTGGATCTGCGCGGCCGCGTTCGGCGTGGACGCGACCATCGAGGACCCGGACGTGCTCGCCCTGCCGAGCGGCGGGGTGCTCCTGGGCACCTTCGGCGGGCTCTTCCGCAGCCGGGTCGATCGCTGCGAGTGGTCGCAGCCGGCGCTCCGGCAGGTCTACGTCATCGACCTCGACGCCCGCCTCGACGCGCCCGAGACGGTCTACGCGATCGCGACGAGCGGCAGCGCCCCCGACCAGCTCCACGTGAGCTTCGACGGCGGCGAGACCTTCACCCCCCTCGGCCAGCCCGAGCCCGAGGTCCTCCTCGAGCGGGTGCGCGTCGCGCCGAGCGACCCGACGCGCGTCTACCTCAGCGGCGCCCGCCCGAACGGGGCGATGCGGACGCGCGCCGGCTTCTTCTTCCGGTCCGAGGACGGGGGCGAGACGCGGACCGCGGTCGAGGTCCCGCTCGAGGACACCGAGCGCAACGTGCACCTGCTCGCGGTCGACCCGAGCGATCCCGCGCGCGTCCTCGTCCGCGTGACGCGACCGCCGATCGATCCGCGCCCCGAACGCGTGCTCCTGACCGAAGACGGCGGCCGCACCTTCACGGAGGTCCTCACCGCCCACGTCATCAGCGGCGCGGTCTTCTCCGCCGACGGCGCGCGGGCCTGGGTCACCGCGACGCGCGGCGACAACGCGGACGACGGGCCGCCGATCGGCCTGTTCCGGAGCGAGGACGCGGGCCGCACCTTCACCCAGCGACAGGACCGCGACCTCACCTGCGTGGCGCGCAACGGCGACGAGCTCTGGGTGTGCCTCGAGGAGTCGTCCGAGGGCTTCTCGCTCGGACGCAGCCGCGACGGCGGCGACACCTTGGAGCCGGCGATGCGCTTCGCGCAGCTCGGCGCGCTCCCGGCCTGCGATCCGTGCAGCCGCGTGGGGATCGTCTGCCCGGGGTGGTTCCCCGACCTCGCGTTCGACCTGCGCCTCGACGCCGGCACGGCCGCGCTCCCCGACGGGAGCGTCACCGGCGCGCCCCGTGATGCGGCCGCCCCCGCGAGCTGCGGCGACGGGTCGGTGATCCTGGACGCGGGCCCCGGCGGAGGCGTCTCCGGCGGCTGCGGCTGCCGGGTCGGCCGCGACGTCGGCCCCTCGCGGTCCGTGGCGGGCGGCCTCTTCGCGCTCGCGCTCCTCCTCGGCCTGCGCCGGCGCTCGCATTGACGCCGCCGCTCGCGCCTCCGTACATTGGGCGCGACCGATGAAGAGCCTCCTACTCGCCTCCCTCACGGCTGGGCTCGCGCTCGGCCTCGTCACCCGCGCCGCGGCCCAGGACGACGACGCCCGCGCCCAGGCCCGGCAGCACTTCACCACCGGCGTGGCGCGCTTCGAGGCGCACGACTACCAGGGCGCGCTCGAGCAGTTCCAGGAGGCCTACCGCCTGGCGCCGCATCCGTCGGTGCGGGTGAACATGGCCAACTGCTACGAGCAGCTCGATCGCCCGCTCGAGGCGCTGCACCACTACGAGGGCTTCCTCGCCGAGTCGGAGAACCCGACCCCGCAGCAGCGGCGCGAGGTCCAGGCGGCGATCCGGCGGCTCCAGGGCCAGCTCGGCGCGCTCCGGCTGGTGGTCGCGCCCGACGGGGCGACGGTGACGATCGACGACGCCGAGACACGACGCGCGCCGATTCTCACGCCGATCATGCTCGAGCGCGGCACCCACACCCTCGTGGTCAGCGCGGACGGGTTCGTCACGGCCCGTCAGCAGGTGCAGATCGCCGGCGGCGACACCCAGCGCGTGTCGATCCGCCTCGAGCGCGGCGAGGACACCGAGCCGGCGGTCGCGAGCGCCGAGCCGGAGCCGACCGAGCCGCTGGCCACCGCCGAGCCCGACCCGATCCCGGAGGACGAGCCCGCGGCCTACGGCGCCGAGGGCGAAGGCATGCCCGCCGAGGGCGGCCCTGGCTGGAGCTTCACGCTGAGCGCGCCGGTCGTCATCTCGGGCATCGCCACGATCGTCTTCGCTGCGGCCGCGATCACCACCGGCGTCCTCGCGCTCGACTTCAACGATCAGTACGAGGCCGCGGTCGTCCGCGTGAACAGCGCCCCGAACGAGGCCGAGCGCGCGATCGCGCGCGAGGAGGGCCTGAGCGCGGCCGACAACGCCAACACGCTCTCGATCCTCACGGACGTCTTCCTCATCACCACCATCGCGGCGGCGGGGGCGACGATCTTCTTCGTCATCGTCGACGGCATGCCGGGCGACGACGACGACGCGTCGGCGCGCCGCGGACCGGACCTCCGCCTCGGCGGCGGGGTGACCCCCGAGGGCGGCGGGGTGTCCCTGACCGGGCGGTTCTGAGGTGACGCGCGCGCCCGCGATCGCGGTGACCGCGACCCTCCTCGTCGCGTGCAGCGCGATCGTGAACCCCGACCCCGACCGGCTCGGCCGGGGGACGGACGGCGGCGCGCCGGTCGACGGAGGTGGGCGCGACGCGGGCGCCTCCTCCGACGCGGGCCCGCCCTGCCCCGGCGGGTGCGACGACGCGATCCCCTGCACCGACGACCGCTGCGAGGACGGCCGCTGCCTTCACGAGGCGGTCGACGCGCGGTGCGACGGCGAGGAGCGCTGCAACCCGGTGATGGGCTGCGTGCCGCGCCTCTGCGAGCAGGACGCGCAGTGCGACGACGGAGCCTTCTGCAACGGGGCCGAGCGCTGTGAGCCGGGCGCCTCCGACACGGGCTGCCTCCCGGGCGTACCGGTCGCCTGCGACGACGGCGCGAGCTGCACCGCGGACGCCTGCGACGAGGACGCCGACCGGTGCGCCTACACCCCGATGGAGGGCGCGTGCGGCGACGGGGTCGACTGCACCGTCGATCGCTGCGACCCGATGGCCTCGGGGGAGCCGAGCGGCTGCGTGCACGCGCCCGACGACGGCCTGTGCGCCGCAGACTTCTGCGTCGTCGGCCGCGTCTGCGACCCGAGCGGCGGCTGCTCCGGCGGCGCGCCGCGCGCCTGCAGCGACATGAACCCTTGCACGGTCGACACCTGCGACGAGGCGGCCGACCGCTGCGAGAACGTCACGGTCGACGCGGACGGCGACGGCTTCCCGGCCGAGAGCGTGATGGGCGTCGCGTGCGGCGGGTCCGACTGCGACGACGCGGCGCCCGGGGTGAACCCGGGGGTGGCCGAGGTCTGTGGCGACGGGATCGACAACAACTGCCGGATGGGCATCGACGAGGGCTGCCAGCCGGACAGCTGCGCGGACGCGAGCGCGATCGTCCTCGACGCGACGGGCGCCGGCCGCGCGACCGGGAGCCTGACGGGGCTCGCCGACGACTACCAAACCTCGTCGGTGTGCAACGCCCAGAGCGGCGGGCGCGACGCGGTCTACTACGTCGACCTCCCGGCCGGGACCTGGGACGTCACCATCGACACGAACGGCTCGACCGCGGACACCGTCCTCGGCGTCGGCTTCGCCTGCTCGAACGCCGGCTTCCAGACGATCTGCAACGACGACCAGGAGGTGGGGACCACCACCGCGAGCCGGATCTGGCTGCACAACGTCGGGCGCCCCGGCGGGTCGACGCGCGTGTTCATCCTCGTCGACGGGTTCCGCAGCTCGACGGCCGGCGCCTACACGCTCAACGTCCAGCGCGAGGCGGCCCACCCCGACGGCTGCGTCAGCGTCTCGGGCATGGGTCCGCTCGACATGACCGGCGGCGGCTCCGCGCTCGGGGTGATCCGAGGCAGCTTCGGCGCGACATCGGGCTCCTGCCAGTCCGGCTTCAGCGGATCCGAGGGCGTGCTGCGCTTCGACGCGAGCGGCAGCTTCGAGGTCGACGTCTACAGCGCGGACTTCAACCCCGAGATCTACCTGCGCCGGGGCGGCTGCGCGTCGGGCACCGAGATCGGCTGCGACAACGGCGGCTCGGTCGGCGGCGGCATCAACCTGGCTTCGCTCAACCGCTCGGTGAGCGCGGGGACGACCGTCTACCTGTTTGTGGACAACGCCGGCTCGGGCGACGCCTACGCGGTCTACTACCGACCGTGAGCGACCCGGGGCGCGCGGCCCCGGGCAGCCCCGGCCGCGGGCCGATCAGATCTCGAACTCGCCCGCCTCGAGCAGCTCGTGGATACGGTAGAGGAAGCCGTTCGCCTCCACGCCGTCGACCACGCGGTGGTCGTAGCTGAGCGCCACGTACATCACGGGGTGGATCGCCATCGTGTCGACCCCGTCGTTCTCGACGACCACCACGCGCTTCTTGATCTCGCCCATGCGGAGGATGCCGACGTTGGGCTGGCTGATGATCGCCCCGCCCACGAGGTTGCCCTTGCGGCCCGGGTTCGAGACGGTGAACGTCTTGCCTGCGAGGTCGTCCGGCGTGAGCTGACCGTCCCGCGCGCGATCCGCGAGGTCGCCCACCGCGCGGGCGATGCCGCGCACCGACAGCTCGTCCGCGTGGCGGATGACCGGCACGACCAGGCCGTCCGGAGTCTCCACCGCGATGCCGAGGTTGATCGCCTTGATGACCGCGTACTCGCCGTCGAGCACCCGCGAGTTCATCACCTTGTGCTCGCGCAGCGCCTTGGCCGTCGCGGCGAGGACGAACGCGAGGTAGGTGAGGTTGATGCCCTCGGAGCGGAGCGCGCGCTTGTGCTGCTCGCGGAGCTGGGCCGTCTTGTGGAGGTCGATCTCCGCGAAGGTGACCACGTGGGGCGAGGTCAGCTTCGAGTAGACCATGTGGTCGGCGATGATCCGGCGGCGCCGGCTGAACGGGATGACCTCGTCGCCCGGCTGCGCGCGGAACGGGGGGACGCGGAACGCGCCCGGATCGAAGCGCATCGCCGCCGGAGCGCCGCCGGAGGACGCGGGACGCGGCGCCGGGGGCGCGGAGGCCACGCGGGGGGCCGACGCCTGCCCGGCGGACGACTGCCCCGCGGACGACTGCCCCGCGGACGACTGCCCCGCGGACGACTGCCCCGCGGACGACTGCCCGGCCGAGAGCACGTCGTCGCGGGTGATGCGACCGCCTTCCCCCGTGCCCTGAACGCGCTCGAGATCGACGCCGCGCTCGCGCGCGAGCTTGCGGACGGACGGCGGCGCGGCGGGCGGCGCGGCCGGCCCGGCGGCGGACGCCGGCTCCTCGGCCGCGACCGGCTGGGGCGCGCTGGCGCCCCCGCTGGACCCGCCTCCGGCCGTCGCCTCGGCCCCCGCGTCGATCTCGCAGAGGGCCGCGCCGACGCCGACCACGTCGCCCGTCTGGGCGTGGATCTTGGTCACGACGCCCGCCTCGGGCGCGGGGATGTCGGTGTCGGTCTTGTCGGTCAGGATGGTCACGAGCGGCTGATCGCGCTCGACCCGCTGGCCCTCCTGGACGAGCCAGTCGCCGATCTGTCCTTCGACGATGCTCTCGCCGAGCTGAGGCATGCTCACGGTGGTCGCCATCAATCCTCCTCGGGGTCCCTCGTATCGCGCAAAACGGCTGCGAGTTCAACGGCCTCGGAACCCGGTGGACCTCCCAGTGTCCACTTTGCACCGCTCGCAGGAGGGACCAAGATGCGTAGGCCGGTGGCCGATCTAGAGCGAGACGCGTTCAAGCGGGACTCACGATTTCTCGTGCGCCTCATCCTCATCCTGATCGTGGGCACGCTGGCCGGGGTCTGGATGTTCGCCCAGCTGACGGGCGAGCAGGTGGCCGGCTGCGCGGCCCAGGCGTTCGGAGGGGTGACGGAGACCGCCCCTTCCGAGTAGATTGCCGCGCATGAGCATGAACCAGCTGAGCAAAGAGGACCGCCTGCGCCTGATGAAGTTCGTCTGCTCCTTCGCGTGGGCGGACCTGCACATCGCCGAGTCCGAGCGGCGCATGGTGCAGAAGCTGGTCCGCCGGCTGAAGCTCACCAAGGACGAGCGCGAGATCGTCGACGGCTGGCTCGAGATCCCGCCGCGCGCCGAGGAGCTGGACCCGGGGCAGATCCCGGACGCCCACCGCGCGCTGTTCCTCACCACCGCGCGCGAGATGATCGAGGTCGACGGTGACATCGCGCCCGAGGAGGTCGAGAACTTCGAGCTCCTCGAGCAGCTGTTGACCTGACGAGCCGGCGTCGGTGGACGTCGAGCTCGCCATCCTCGCGGGCCGGATCGACGCGCTGCTCGCGCAGGCGAGCGGCGCGCGCTCGATCGCGGAGCGGCGGCACGCGCTGGACGCGCTGGCGCGGGGGCTGCTCCTCGCCGATCCGGGCGCGGTCGATCGCGCGAGCCTCGACGCGGCCCGGGCGCTCCGGGTCGACCCGTCGACGGTCGCCGCCGCCTCCGCCCCGCGCCCGCCCCACGCGGTCGACGCGCCGCTCGTGGCCGAGGGCGCGAGCCTGGTGCGCCAGGTGCTCGTCACCTACGACCCGGTGGGGCGCGCGTCCGACGGCCTGCTCGGCGTCACGGCCCGCCGCTGGTGCGCGCTCGCGATCGAGCAGGCAGCCCGCGACGCCCCGGCGCCCCGCGAGCCGTCTGCCCACCGGCTCGTCCCCGCCCAGCCGGCGGCCCTCGCACACGCGCGCATCGACGGTCCGTCCCTCGGCGCGGCCACCTACCTGTCCGCGGTCGCCCTCTTCTCGAGCCGCCGGGTCGCGCCCGATCTCGTCGTCACCGGCGCGGTCCAGGGCGAGGCCGTGCTCGGGGTGGGGGAGGTCGCGAGGAAGGTCGAGGCGGCGGCCGCGCGCGGAGCCCGCCTCCTCGTCCCGGCCGCAGACCTCGCGGCGGCCCGCGCGCACGCGAGCGCCCAGGGCCTCCCGCTCACGATCGTCGGCGCGGCGACCACCGGCGAGCTCCGCGCCCTCGCGCTCGAGGAGGGGCCGCGGGCCGCCGCGCCCGAGCAGCGCCTCGCCGACGCGAAGCGACAGTTCGGGGGCGGCTGGGACGGCTACCGGTGGCCGTCGATCCGCGAGTCGCTCACCCGGCTGAGCGCGACCCTGCCCGAGGGGCGCGTCGAGCTGCGCGTCGAGGCCCTCACCCGGCTGGGCGGGGCCGTCCGCCACCTCGGCGATCCGGCCGGGAGCCTCCGCTGGCTCGCCGAGGCGCGCGCGCTCGCGGACTCCGACCTCGGCCGGCGCGGGGTTCCGGACGGGCCGCTCAGCTACCTGTGGCTCCAGACCGCGATGACCCACCGGCAGCTCGGCGCGTTCGGGGAGGCGGCGCGGGCGGCCCGGCGGGCCAGCCAGGTCGCCCGCCGCGCCCGCCTGCGCCGCGAGCTGATCAAGGCGCTCGGCTGCGAGGGCCTGGTCGCGATGTCGCGCGGCCAGGTCGATCGCGCGATCGCCCGGTACGAGGAGTCCCTCGCCGTCGAGCTCGAGCTCGACCCCGAGCGCACCGCGCGCACCCGCGCCTACCTGATCGAGGCTCAGGGCGCGGCCGGGCGGGCGGAGGAGGTGGCCCGCCACTTCGAGGCGGCGCGCGCCGAGCTCGCGGGCGCGCCGGCGGACGCGGCCGAGCGGGCCTGGGTGCACACGAGCCACGCCGGCGCGCTGCTCGCCCTCGGGCGGCCGGCCGACGCCCTCGCGACCCTGAGCGGAGAGGCGATCGGGGCCTGCCTCGAGGACGCGCCGCTGCCGGGGCTCACCGCCCGGCGCCACCTCGGGCGCGCCCTCTGCGGGGTCGGCGAGACGCGCCGCGGCTTCGAGGTCCTGGCCGCCTCGCCGCTCGTGCACGGCCGCGCGCTCGAGCCACACCTGTCGTTCCTCGCGCACCTCAACGTGCTGGTCGAGGCCGAGGCGCGGCTCGCCGCGGGCGCCTGGGGCCCCGACATCGCGGGCCGCGCGCGGGTCGCTCTCGAGCGCGTCCCTCGCCACGACGCGGTGCAGGCGCTCCTCGGCCGCGCCCTCGCGCGGTTCGCGCGCTCACTCGACGGCCGCCCGAGCCGCCGCGCGCTCGCGACGCTCCTCGCTCGGTGCGAGCGCGTGCGTTAGACACGTAGAGAGGGGATGGGCTTTCGCGACGAGACCGAGGCGCTGCGGGCGCAGATCGAGATCCTCGAGCGGGATCTCGCCGACGCGGAGCGGCGGGCCGAGGAGCTGGAGGAGGCCCGGCGGGAGCTCATCGTGCTGCGCGCCCGGGTCGCGGACCTCGAGCGCGAGCTCGGCCGCGCCCCGCCCAGGCCCTCGCGGGTCCGGGCGTGGATCCTCCCAGGTCTCGCCGCCGTGGCCGCGATCGCCGCCGGGGCCGCGTACATGGCCTACCAGTCCTCCGACGCGCTCGACCTGCGCGCCGCGCCGATGGAGGGGGCGCGCGACCTGGCCGCGATCGTCGCCGCGCCTCCCACGCGCGGGACCGCCGAGGGCCGCTACGCCGCGGACGAGCTCGGAGCGGGCTGCACCGGGTTCCTCCCGGGGGCGCCGCTGCTCGTCCTGAGGGTGGCCGAGGCGACGCCCGCGCGGGTGTGGACGGACTCGACCGACGACCTGGTGCTGGCGATCCAGGGCCCGGACGGGCGCGTCCGCTGCGACGACGACTCGGGGCAGCGCTTCAACCCGCGGCTCGCCTTCACGCTGACGCCCGGCGAGCACCGAGTCTGGGTGGGCACCTTCGAGGAGGGGAGCCGCGCGAGCTTCGCGCTGCACGTCGAGTCGGGGGAGGCCCCGGACGACTCGGGGCTCCACCCGGAGGCGCCGCCGACCGTCGCCGCGCTCACGCCCGAGCTGCCGATCTGGGGGCACACCGCGTCAGGGGACACCGTCGGCGAGATCCCGGCCGCCCGCGCGCGCGCCGGGTGCGCCGGGCACGTGCCCCTCGGGCCGCACGTGCGGCTCACGCTGGAGGAGCCGCGCGTGGTGCAGCTCGACGCGACCTCGGCCGACGACCTCGTGCTCCTCCTGCGGCGCCCCGACGGGCGCTTCCTCTGCGACGACGACGGCGGCGGCGGCCTCGCTCCGCGGATCCGGGCCGGCCTCGCGCCCGGCACCTACGAGGTCTGGGTGGGGACCTTCGAGGTGGCGGCCAACGCGGAGTTCGAGCTCACCATCGCCGCGAGCCGGCACGCGGAAGCCGCGGAGGAGCCGCCCCGGCTCGGGCGGTGGGATCTCACCGAGGAGCCGCTGCTCTCGTTCAACGGGACGGTCGAGCCCACCGCGCCGGTGCCCACGCGCCAGCCCGGCTGCCTGGACCTCTGGGCCTCGGGCCTGCCGGACCTCGAGCTCGATCTCGGCCAGCCGCGCGCGGTCACGCTCGTGCTCAACGGCCCGCCGGCGCTCCGCGCCCTCATCCAGCGGCCGGACGGCACCTGGATCTGCGCGGCCGAGGGAGGCCTCCCGCCGACCCACTTCGGCGCCGGGACCCACCGCGTCTGGCTCGGGCTCCCCGGCGACGCGCGCCCCGCGCACTTCCGGCTCGTCGCTCAGGCGCAGCCGGAGTAGCCGGGCTCCGGATTTGACACGATTGCGGGCGGGGCCCGACGATTCGCGTCGTCGTGCCGCTGCCTCCGCCCGAGCCGCTCTTCGAGGAGCTCTGCGCCCTGCGGGACGCCGCCGATCCGGCCGGCCCTCAGCACCAGGCCCGTTGGCGGCGGGTGGCCGACTGGCTCGAGCGCGCGTTCCCGGGCCAGCGCCCCGAGCTCGAGGACGCGCGTCAGGAGACCCTCATCAGCCTGCTACGCCACGTCACCGAGATGCAGGCCGAGGCGCCGCTCCAGGCCGCCAAGTGGGTCAGCACGATTCACCGCCGCAAGCGCCTGGACGGCCTCCGAGCGCGCAAGAACGACCCCGTCCGCCAGGCGCTCGCCCGCGAGCCGTCCCGCGCCGACGCGACCCCGATCCTCGAGCGGGTCGAGGCCGCCGACGGCCGGGTGCTCACGCCCGCGATGCTCGACCGGCTCGTGACCCAGGTCCTCGAGCACGTGCACCGCGCGATCGAGGAGACCGTCAAGAGCGCGCGCAAGCGGCAGCTCCGGCGCACCCAGGCCCAGGCCGCGCTGCTGCGGCTGCTCTGCGGGTGGGACGCGGACGCGATCATCGCGGCGCTCGACTACGGCGAGCCGATCGGCAAGGACCGGCTCTACAAGTGGGTCGAGCGGGGGCGCGATCCGGTCAAGATCGGCCTCGATCGCTGGGCCTCGCACGACCCGGAGTCGGCCGACGTGGTCGAGATCCTGCGCGAGATCATGGACGACCGGCGCGCGGACGCGGGCAAGGCGCGCCCCGACCGACGCAAGGTGGCCAGCCCCGAGGACGGCGCGTCGTGAGGGGGCCGCGCGCGATACGAATCGACCTCGCTCGCGAGGTTCATGCACGAAACCGTCAGTCCACCCGCCCCGCCCGCGTCCAGGGGGCCGTGATGCACCGATCTGCGGAGCAGCGACGAGGGAGCGAGCGATGACCGCACCGACCGACGGCGACGGACGGGGCCCGACGACGGGCCCGCACGAGCAGGGCTCGAACGACGAGCAGCCCCCCCACCCGCGAGGCTCGCTCGAGCACGGCCTGGTCGCGCAGTGGCGTACCCTGACGCGCGAGGCCCAGGCGTGGAGCCCCGGCGAGGAGCTCGACCCCGTCCTCGAGGCGCTCGCCCTCACCGTGGCGCTCGAGCTCACCGGGGGTCTGCACGACACCGCGGCGGGGGAGCGCGCCGCGCTGCGCAAGCTGGGCCAGCGCGCGCTGCTTCAGGTCGGCGGGCAGGACCTCGACGAGGATGAGCTGGAGGCGCTGCGGATGTGCGCCGCCCTCGCGCGCGATGGTCTGCGCGCGCTGCGCGACGCCGCCGGCGAGGCCTCGACCGGGGGCCCCGCGACGATCAGCCACGCGGGAGCCGACGGCGCCGAAGGAGCGCCGGACACGCGCGTCGTGATCCCGCCGGCGGACTTGACGCGGCTGCTCCGCGGCGAGCTCGACGGCTTCGCCGCGGCCTCGCTCGCGATGAAGGTGCGGCGCTCCGCGGCCGCGCAGGCCGAGCTGAGCACCCTGCTGCGGCTCCACGCCGGCGAGCCGGCACGCACCCTCGCGCTCGCGGCGGCCAGCGCGGAGCCGGTGCTCGATCCGGCCCGCGGGCGGATGGTGGGCGTCCTGCCTGAGCTCGGGGCCGAGGCGGTCCTCTTCGAGGTCCCGGGAGAGCCGAGGCGCCTGGCGATCTACGCCGAGGATCCGGCGCCGCTCCGCCTCCTCGCGACCGAGCTGACCACCGAGGACGTCCGCGAGGGCTACTGGGTGGGTCGCCTGGCCGACGGGGCGCAGCGGGTCGAGGCCACCCTCGAGGTCGGCGAGCAGGCGGCGACGTGGACGCTGGACCTGGGGCCCCCCGCCTCGTCCTGAGGCTCCGCGAGTCCGTGCGCGGGGCGGAACGCGCGCCGATCGTCTGCGCCGCGGATCGGCGCGCCCACGCGCCACTCTCCCGACCTCGAGAACGGTTCTCGAACCACGCTCGGTCATGCTATGGCGTTGTTTCGAGGGGATGTGGGGGCGCTGGGTTTCCCGGAGCCCCGGCCGACCGCGCTGCGGCGGGCCACCTCACGACCGATGGGTATGCCGGACCGACTCGAAAAGCTCTGCGCCGACAAGGGCCTCCGCATGACGGAGCAGCGGCGGACTATCGCGCGGGTGCTGTCGGAGTCCGACGATCACCCGGACGTCGAGACGGTCTACCAGCGCGCCTCCGAGGTCGACCCGAAGATCGGCCTCGCCACGGTGTACCGGACCCTCCGGCTCTTCGAGGAGGCGAACATCCTCGAGCGGCACGACTTCGGCGACGGTCGAGCGCGCTACGAGGAGGTCCCCGAGGAGCACCACGACCACCTCATCGACGTGAAGTCGGGGGCGGTCATCGAGTTCCGCAACGAGGCGATCGAGAAGCTGCAGCACGAGGTCGCGCGCAAGCTCGGCTACCGGCTCGTCGATCACCGCCTCGAGCTGTACGGCGTCCCCCTCGAAGAGGACTGAGCGCGAGCGCTCAGCGCTCCTCGCCGCGGCGGATGCGCAGGTACGAGTCGTACCGCGCCTCGCTGATCTCCCCCGCCTCGACCGCCGCGCGGATCGCGCAGCCGGGCTCGGCGTCGTGGGCGCAGTCCGCGAACCGGCACGCGCCGAGGTGCGGGCGCATCTCGGGGAAGCATTCGGCGAGCGAGCCCTCGGGCAGCTCGAACGAGGCGAGCTCACGGATCCCCGGGGTGTCGGCCACCCAGCCGCCCACCGACAGCGGGTGCAGCTCGGCGACCCGGGTCGTGTGGCGGCCCTTGTGGAGGGTCCCGCTGATCTCGCGCACCGCCGCCTCGAGGCCCGGCTCCACCGCGTTGAGGAGGCTGCTCTTGCCGACCCCCGACGGGCCGACCACCGAGGAGAGCGCGCCCGCCATCCGCGCGCGGAGGGCGTCCACCCCGACCGGCGTGAGCGCGTCGGTGTAGTGCACCGGGTAGCCGAGCGCGGCGTAGGGCGCGAACGCCGCCTCGGCCTCGTCGCGGCTGACCTGGTCGACCTTGTTGGCCACGATCTCTACCGGGATGCGGTCGAGCTCGGCGAGCACGAGGAACCGGTCGAGGAGCCGCGGGTTCATGGGCGGCGAGCCGCAGGCGAAGACCACGAAGAGCACGTCCAGGTTCGCCACCAGGACGTCCTCCTTGTAGCGCCCGCGCGAGCCCGGCTGGCGGCGCGCGAAGCGGTTGGTGCGCTCCTCGACCTCCTCGAGGATCCCCTCGCCCGGCTCCTCCTCGAGCCGCGTGAGGCGCACGCGGTCGCCGATCACCGCGAGGTCGGTCACCGCCCGTCGGCCGCGCTTGAGCCGGCCGCGCATGCGGCAGTGCACCACCCCGTGGTCCGTCTGGACCCAGTACTGCCCGCTCTGCGACCGGAGGATGAGCCCGCGCTCCACGGGCGATGCGTGTCACGCCGGAGGCCGCCGCGCACGCGGCCTCGCCTCCGCCTCCAGCGCGGCCCGGAACGAGATCGGCTACCCTGAGGCGACTCACCCATGGTCCCCGACTACTCCTTCTTCGCGCTCCTGTTCGTCCTGGCCCAGGCCCTCGCGCCCGGCGCGACCCAGGAGCTCACCTGGGTCAACGGCGCGCACCCCGACGAGCTCATCACCTGGACCCGCGAGGGCGACGGCTGGACCCTCAAGGTGAACGACCACACGCTCGGCGCGCACCGCCGCCAGGGCGACGAGGTCACGTTCCTCCTCGAGGGCGCGGAGGCGCCGGAGCGCTACCGGATCGACGCGCTGATGGCGCCGTTCCAGCCGAGCGATCGGACGGTGAGCCTGCGCGGCCGCTTCGCGCCCACGGTGCTCTCTCTCGACCGAGCCGGGCGCGCGGCACGCCTGCGCGATCCGGACGGTCGGGTCCTCGGCGTCCCGCTGACCCTGCGCTCGCGCTGAGTCGCGCGGGCGCGCGCGGCGAGGCAGCCCGAGCGCTCAGAAGACCACGGGCATCGGGGCGTTCGAGCGGAACACGGGCGCGCTCGGCGAGTCGGCCCAGCGGCCCTCCTCGACCGGCTCCGCCGCGGGCTCGAGCTCCACCCGGACGGCCACCCGGGTCGGCTTGTCGTCGAAGACCGAGACCTCGGGGACCTCGGGCGCGCCGAAGAGCTCCTCGTCGGTGACCGCGTCTCCGAGCGTGTCGGCGTCCGCGTCGGCCAGCTTGTTGAGGTCGTCCTGGGCGATCCCCATCGCCACCAGCCACGCCCAGCCGCTCACGAGCGAGAGCGCAGCGACGACCGCCACGACGCCGGATCGATCGGAGTGCTCGTGGCCGAGGGCGCGCATCTCCTCGTGCACGATGCGCGCGTTGCGGTAGCCGGCCCAGATGCCCCAGATGCCGAAGGTCGCGATCGCGAGGAGCACGTCCACGCCGGGCCTCAGCTCGTCTCGACCGGTCTCCTCGCGGAGCTCGTCGGTCGTCTTGTACAGCCAGTAGTAGGCGTAGACGCCGAAGGTCAGCAGAGAAAGGGCCACGACGGCGAGGGGGTTGCGCTTGGTCACTCGACGATGCCTCCAGACCCTTCTACGGGGCCTCCCGGGAGCCTATTTCAGGCCCTCACAGAAAACAGCGCCCCTGCCCGCGATAGGTTGGCTCCACCGCCACCGCCTCGCCACCCGAGACGAGCAGGTAGGCGTCGAAGCGCTCGGCCAGCTCGCCCGCCTTGGCGTGACGGAAGATCACCGGAGCGCCGATCGCGGGGCGCTCCCCCCGGACTCGCAGCGGGGTCTGCACCTCGCCGGCCCCCTCGGCCGACACGTACGCGAGGCCCTCGGGGAGGTGGGGCAGCGGGAGCCGGTCCCAGCCGGGCTCGCCGCTCGCGACGTAGCCCCCGCCGAGGCAGGTCACCACGCCCTCGGTGGGCCAGCGGCACACCTCGAGGGCGAAGAACGCGGCCGGCTCGAGCGCGCTGCGGCGGTAGTAGTCGAAGAGGTGCGGGCACAGGAAGCCGGAGCCCGCGGTGACCTCGGTGACCCAGGGCTCGGTCACGGTGGAGGCGAGGCTCCCGGTGCCGCCGCCGTTGACCAGCGCCAGCTCGACCCCGGCCTCCTCGAGGGCCGCGACGGCGCGCCGGCGACGCTCGGCGATCTGCGGGATCGACAGCCGCTTGATCGCGCGCCGCGCCGGGTTCAGCGCGCGGCTGAACGGCGTCTCGTCGGGCAGGCCCGCGACCTGGGCCTCGTAGCCCATCAGGCCCACGACGCGGACGCCGTCGAGCCCCTGCGCCCGCCGCGCCAGCTCCCCGACCTGCGCGGGCTCCCGCAGCGGGCTCCGCAGCACGCCGAGGTGCAGCCCGCCCGGCGGGCGGTAGGCCATGTCGAGCTCGAGCAGCACCTCGAGGGTCACCCCGGCCGCGCGGCCCGCGTCCGCGTACGCCGCGAGGTGAGCCGGGTCGTCCGCCATCAGCCGGATGGTCGCGCCCCGAGCGACCGCCTGCGCGACCGCCTCGAGCCCGGCGCGGTCGACGCTCGGGTAGGCGACGAGCAGATCGTCGAAGCCCTCGCCGAGGAGGAACGCCGCCTCCGCGGGGGTGAAGCACATCAGCCCACGGAACGCGTCGGTGTGCGCGAGCAGCCGCCGCAGGAGCCCCACGTGCCGCACCGACTTGGACGCGACGCGCAGGGTCTTGCCCGAGCCCGCGAGCGTGGACGCGAGCCGCGCCGCGTTGCGCGCCATCGCGTCGAGGTCGACGACCGCGCAAGGGAGCGCGCGCCCCTCGAGGATCCGGCGGAAGTCCCGGTAGCCCAGCCCCATCGCCCGCGAGGGTAGCGGATCGGCGGCGCCGGGACGCGCGCGTGGGCGCGGTTCCACGCCGACGTGGGCGTGCTCCCACGGCCGTGTCCCCCTTGGTCGACGTGGGTCGACATGGACCGCGCGCAGCGATCGGCGCGGTTCTTGTACGGCGAGGGCCCGTGCTCGGCGAGGCGAAGGTGAGCCCGCCGCGCGCAGGGAGCGGTGCGCGCGGAGCCCGAGGGCGACGCCGGCGGGCGACCTGCGCGCGGTGGATGAAGCGAGGCGTGTTGCGCGTCGCGGCCGCGATCGGCGTCGCGGTCGCCGCGTACCTCCTCGTGCCGCCCTACCCGCGCGCCGGGCTCGAGACGCGCTCTCTCGCGTCGACCCGCATCCTCGATCGCCACGGCGCGCTCCTCTACGAGCAGCGGGCGAGCGCGGGGGGCTACGGCCGCTGGGTCGAGCTCGACGCGATCGCCGAGCCGCTGGTGCTCGCGACGCTCTCGAGCGAGGACGCCGGCTTCTATCGTCACCCCGGCGTCGACCCCGGCGGGGTGGCTCGGGCGCTCTGGCTCAACGCGCGGGCCGGCCGGGTGGCCTACGGGGGGTCCACGATCACCCAGCAGCTCGCCGGCCTGCTCCAGCCGCGGCCGCGCGACCTGCGCGGCAAGCTCCTCGAGGCGATCGACGCGGTGCGGCTCGAGCGCGCTCTCGATAAGCAAGCGATCCTGACACACTACCTCAACCGCGCGTACTACGGGCGCCTCGCCTACGGCGCGGAGGCGGCGGCGCAGCGGTTCTTCGGCGTGCACGCCGACGCGCTTCGGCTCGATCAGGCGGCGCTGCTCGCCGCGCTCCCGCGCGCCCCGAGCGCCTACGACCCCGCCCGGCACCCCGAGGCGGCGCTCCGGCGCCGACGCCACATCCTCACCCACATGGCCGCCCGCGGCTGGATCTCCGAGGGCGACGCGGAGGCGGCCGCGGCCGCGCCGCTCGACCTGGTCGACGCGACCCAGACGCCGCACGCGCGCCACCTCCTCGACCACCTCCAGCTCACCGGGGCGATCGCGCCCGGCGCGCCGGAGGCCCGGACCGCCCTCGACCTCGGGCTCCAGCGCCGCCTCGAGGCCCGGCTGCGGATGCACCTCGAGGACGTGCAGGACCGCGGCGTGACCCAGGCCGGCGTCGTCGTGATCGACAACCGCACGGCCGAGGTCCTCGCGATGGTCGGCTCGCGCCGCTACGGCGAGCGCGACGTGCAGGGCGCGGTCAACGCGACCACCGCCGCGCGGCACCCCGGCAGCGCGCTGAAGCCCTTCGTCTACGCGCTCGCGCTGGAGCGGGGCGACGCGCCGTCGAGCCTCGTGCTGGACGCGCCCGCCGAGTGGCGCGACTACCACCCGCGCGCGCTCGACCTCCGGCACCGCGGCCTCGTGACCTACCGGGACGCGCTCGGCGGATCGCTCAACGTGCCCGCGGTCCGGGTGGCGGAGCGGGTCGGGCTCGACGCGCTCGGCCGGCTGCTGCGCGACGCGGGGATGGACACCGTCGACGAGGACCCACGCCGGTACGGGCTGGCGCTCGCCCTCGGCGCCGCGCCGGTGCGCCTGATCGATCTCGCGGGCGCGTACTCCGCCCTCGCGCGCGGCGGCGTCTACCGGCGACCCGCGGTGCTCGCGGGCGAGGGCGGCGAGCCGCGGCGGATCCTCTCGGAGGCGACCGCGTACCAGCTCTCCGACATGCTCGCCGACGCCGGCGCGCGGCGGGCGGTGTTCGGGCCGGAGACGCCCCTCGAGCTGCCGTTCGCGGCCGCGGTCAAGACGGGCACCTCCCAGGCCTACTGCGACAACGTCGTCGTCGGGTACACACCCGAGGTCACGGTCGCGGTGTGGGTCGGCAACTTCGACGGGGAGCCCATGCGCGGCGTGCTGTCCATGGTCGGCGCGGCCCCGCTCTGGCGCGACGCGATGCTCGCCGCGATGGAGGGCCGGGCCCGGCGCGGCTTCGCGCGGCCCGCGTCGGTGGAGCGACGCCCGGTGTGCCCGGCGTCGGGCCAGCCCGTCGGGCCGAGCTGCCCGCACGCCCGGATGGAGGAGCTGCGAGCCGGCGTCGAGGCGACGTGCGATGTGCATGGGTCCGGCGCGGCGCCGGGCGGCGCGCGCGGACCGCGCATCCGGAGCCCGGCCGACGGCGCGATCTTCGTGATCGACCCCGCGCTGCCGCGGAGGAGCCAGGCGATCCCGCTGCGCGCGGACCTGCCGGCGTCCGATCCACGGGCGCGGTGGGCGGTGGACGGGGTGCGCGTCGCGGAGACCGACGCGCGGGGGACCGCCTACTGGGCGCCGACCCCGGGGCGGCATCGAGTCGGGCTGAGCAGCGCGTCGGGCGAGGCGCAGATCGAGCTGACGGTGGAAGGGCCGGAGGAGGAACGATGAGCGGGAACATCCAGAGGAGCGCGCGGTGGGTGGTCGCCCTCGCGATCGGGGCGGTGGCGGTGACGACCTGCGGGCTCGCGACGCTGGACGGCGGGGAGGCCGAGGGCCAGCTCGCGCCCGTCGCGCCGCCGGTCGCCCGGTCGACGCGGGGCCAGCCGGCGCCGAGCCCGCGCGCCTGCCAGGCGGCGAGCGGCGAGCCGAGGCTGCTCGAGGCGCGAACGACCTGCGCGGGCTGCGCGCCCGACGCGGTGGTGGTCGAGCTCACGTTCGATCGGGTGGTGGACACCGTCGAGACGCTCGGACGCATCCAGGTGTCGCCCGACGCGCGGCTCGAGTCGCGCTCCTCCCGGTGCGCGCGGCGCGTCCTCGTGGGCGGCGCGCTCGCGGCCCAGACCGACTACACGTTCACGATCCCTGGCGCGCCCGGCGAGCCGCCGCGCGAGCTCCTCGTGGAGACCGGCGGCGGCTACCCGCAGCTCCGGATGCCGGCCCCGATGGCGGTCCTCGCCCCGGGGGCGGGCCTGCCGATCCAGCTCACGCAGGTCCGGCGCCCGCGGCTGCGCGTCCTGCCGCTGACCGCCGACGAGATCCCGACCGCCGCGCGTGCCTCCGGTGTCGTGCCCTCGGACCGCCGCGCTGAGGATCTGCTCCCCGAGCAGTGGCGCGGCCGGCTCACCGAGGTCGCGCTCGATCCCGCGGCCGCCGACGAGGACGGCGTGCAGCACGTCGATCCGTTCGGCGCCGGGGACGGGCCGGTCCTCGCGATCCTCGAGGCGCCCGGGGCCGCGAGCCGCGTCACCATCGCCCAGCGCGCGCACCACTCCGTCGTGCTCAAGGTCGGCCGCGCGGGCGGCGTGGTGTGGGTCGCCGAGCCCCGGACGGGGCGACCGGTGAGCGGCGCGGCGGTCACGATCTACGAGGGCACCGACCGTCGGTTCTCCGGCCGGACGGACGGGGACGGCCTCCTCCGGCTGCCCGAGGAGTCGCGGCTCCGCCGGGGCGCGGCGGTCGACGGCTCCCCGCCGCGACGCGGCCGCCGCCGGATGGTCTCGAGCGTCGCCGCGCCGCTGCGCGCGGTGGTGAGCGCGGGCGGGCGCGTGACCTACGCGAGCGAGGCGTTCCGCACCGGCATCGAGCCGTGGCAGCTCGGCCTCCCCCACGGCTACGGCGCGGGCGAGGCGCGCGGCATGATCACGGCGGAGCGCGGCATCTACCGGCCGGGCGAGACGGTGCACCTCCTGGGGATCCTCCGCGAGCTCTCGCCGGAGGGCGCGCTGCGGGCGCCGCGCGGGCGCGTGCGGATCACCGTCGTCGACCCGGACGGCACCGCGCTGCGAGACACGCAAGTCGGCTTGAGCCCATACGGCACGCTTCGCGAGGAGCTCAGCCTCGGCGCTGGGGCGCGCCTCGGGCGCTACCAGGTGGCCGTGCGCACGCCGAGCGGCGCGGAGCTGCGCGGTCGCTTCGAGGTCGGTGAGTACCGCGCGGACTCCTTCGCGGTCGAGGTCGCCCCGCCGGGGCCGGCCGAGCTGGACGGCGGCGAGCTCGTGCTCCCCGTGTCCGCGCGCTACCTCTACGGGGCGCCGCTCGCCGGCGGCCAGGCGGAGTGGACGCTGCACTGGCGACCGCGCCGCGTGCAGGTCGCGGGCGCGCCGGGCTTCGTGTTCGGCGACCCGGAGGTGGACGACTACGCGCGCTTCGTGACGTCAGGCCAGGTGGCGCTGGACGCGACCGGGCACGCCGAGGTGCGCCTGCCGCGCGCGCTGCTGCCCGACGGGGAGGGCGCGCAGGCGATGGAGCTGATCTTCGAGGCGTCGGTGATGGACGAGGCGGGCGACACGGTGGCCGGCCGCACGGTGCAGTCGCTCTCGACCGGCGACGTCTGGGTCGGGCTCAAGACGGACCGCTGGGCGGTGTCGCACCAGGCGGGCTGGACGATCCAGGTGGCGGCCGTAGACCCGCAGGGCGCCCTGGTGGCCGGCCACCCGATCCGCGTGCGGCTGGTCCGGCCCACGTGGCGCACCCACGCCGAGCGCGGTCGCCACGGCGTCCGCTACGACGGCGAGTGGGAGGACGTGGAGATCGCGGCGCGCGAGCTCACCTCGGGCACGGCGCCTCGCGAGGAGCGCTTCGCGCTGCCGGGCGGCGGGCGCTACCGCGCCGAGCTGCTCGACGAGGGCGGCCGCGTGCTGGCCGAGGTCCAGGTCTACGCCTACGGCGGCGAGGTCGACGCGCCGGTGCTGAACCACCCGCGCGTGGATGTGCTCGCGGACCAGTCGAGCTACCGGCCGGGCGACACCGCGTCGCTCTTCCCCCAGGTCCCGTGGGCGCGCTCGCTCGCGCTCGTCACGGTGGAGCGCGAGGGCGTGATGGAGGCGCGGGTCGAGACGCTCGATGGCCCGGGCACCCCGATCCGCGTGCGCGTCGACGATCGCCACGCGCCCAACGTCTTCGTCGGCGTCGCCGCGCTCCCGATCGGCGGCGAGAGCCCGGCGAGCGGTGTCCCGCTGCGCGTCGGCTACCGCGAGCTCACGGTGAGCCCCGAGCAGCGGCGGCTCGACGTCGAGGTGCGGCCGAGCGAGCGCGAGCTCGAGCCCGGGGAGGAGGCGGAGGTCGATGTGACGGTGCGGGATCACCGCGGCCGCCCCGTGCGCGCGGAGGTCACGCTCTGGGCCGCCGACGAGGGCGTCCTGCGGCTGACCGGCTACCAGACGCCCGACCCGTTCGCGCCGGTGCACGCGCGCCGCAGCAGCCAGGTCACCACCGCGGCGAGCCTCGCGCAGTGGACCCAGCCCGACCCCTACACCTGGCCTGACGGCGGCGGGGACGCGCCGGCCGAGGGGGCGTCGGCGCTTCGCTCCCGCTTCCTGAGCACCGCGTTCTTCTCGCGCCGCGCCGTCGTCACCGACGGGGCGGGCCACGCGCGCGTGCGCTTCGAGATGCCGGACAACCTCACCGAGTGGCGGGTGATGGCCGCGGTCGCCGATCGCGGCGACCGGTTCGGCAGCGCCGAGGCGCGCGTGACGACGAGCAAGCCGCTGAGCGCGATGCCGAGCCTGCCGCGCTTCCTCACCCAGGGGGACCTCGTCGACGCGGGTGTGGTCGTGCACAACCACACCGGCGAGGCCGGCACGGCCACCGTGCGGCTCGCGGTCACCGGCCCGGCCCGGATCGTCGGCGGGGACGTGCGACGCGTCGAGGTCGCGGACGGCGAGCGGATCCCGGTGCGCTTCACGGTGGTCGCGGCGGGGACCGGCGAGGTCGGCGTCCGCGCGATCGCGACGCTCGGCGAAGCACAAGACGGCTTCCAGGTCGCGATTCCGTCGCACCCGCCGACCACGGTGACCACGCGCCGGATCAGCGACGGTGAGCTGAGCGGCTCGCGGGAGCAGTGGCTCCGCGTCCCCCGCGGCGCGCTCCCCGGCGAGTCCGAGCTCGTGATCAATGTCTCACGCGGCGTCTACTCCGAGATGGAGTCGGGCATCGACTCGCTCATCGAGTATCCGCACGGCTGCGTCGAGCAGACCACATCGCGGCTCATCCCGATGGTGCTGCTCGAGGAGGTCCTGCGCGACATGGGCGACCCGAGGCTCTCGGGGGACGCGCACCGACGGCGCATGGACGAGGCGATCGCCCACGTCCTGCGTCACCAGAACGACGACGGCGGGTTCGGGCTGTGGCCCACCTCGAGCTCGGAGGGGTTCTTGACGGCCTACGCGCTGTGGGGCCTGCTCACCTCGCGCGACCACGGCTACTCCGTCGACGCGCAGGTCATCGAGCGGGCGACCGCCTACCTGGAGGAGCACGCGAGCCACGGCGACGACATGCACGGGCAGTTCTCCGACCGCGAGATCGAGCCCTTCGCCGCCTACGTGCTCGCCCAGGCGAGGCGCGACGATCACGGGCTCGCGGATCGGCTCTCGGCCGAGCACGGCACCCTCAGCCAGTTCAGCCTCGGGCTCCTCGCGGACGCGCTCCAGCGGCGCGAGCGCGCGGGCGTGGCGCCGCTCCTGGCCTCGATCGACCAGAGCGCGCGGCCGTCCTCTGGCGGCGCGCTGATCGAGGACCCTCGCGGCGCCGGCGACTACATGAGCTACGGCTCCGACGTCCGCGCGACCTCGAGCGCGGTCCAGGCGATGATCGCGAGCGGCGATCGCGACGGAGCGGCGCGGCTGATCGGAGGGATCCTCGGCGAGCGCCGCCGCGACGGAGGCTGGGGCACGACCTACAACAACATGTGGGCGCTCTACGCGCTCACCTCCTACGCGCGCTCGGCGCCCGCGCCCCGCGGCGAGGCGGCGAGCGTCGCGGTGCGGATCGACGGACGTGAGGTCGGGCGCATCCCGCTCGGCGCGAACGCGGCGTCCCGTCAGATCCGGATCCCGGCGTCGTCGCTGCCGGCTCCTGGGGGCGGAGCGTCGCTCGTCCTGACGCCGCCGCGCGGCCAGAACCTCCGCTTCAGCGCCCGGCTCCGGTACGTGCCCGGGGCCGATCAGCAGCCGCCGGTCAACCGTGGGCTCCAGGTCACGCGCGAGCTCCACGACGCGGTGACCTCCGCGCCGGTCGCTCACCCACAGGTGGGCCAGCTGGTGCGGGTCACGCTGCGCCTGCGGGCGAGCCGGGACACCGAGCAGGTCGCCCTCACCGACTACCTCCCGGCCGGGCTCGAGCCGGTGGATCAGCGCCTGGAGACCCGCGGCGGCGCCGGGGTGGACGTAGGCGGAGCGGGCTGGGAGTGGGTCGCGATGCACGACGAGCGCGTGACCTTCTTCGCGCGGAGCGTCCGCGGCGATCGGGTGGCCGAGTACCTGGCGCGGGTGACCCGGAGCGGCGAGTTCGTTCGGCCCGCGCCTCGCGCGGAGGCGATGTACGACCCGGAGGTCTACGGCGTCGGCGCGCTCGAGCGCGTGGTGATCACCCAGCCCGCTCCCTGAGGGGCGCCGGCGCGTCGCTCCTCGACCCAACCGCCTCGCGCGGAGGTAGACTGCGCCCCTTGCTGCGCGAGAAGCTCCAGGCCAACGACCGGATCGGGCCCTACCGCGTCGTCGACGTCCTCGGCCGCGGCGGGATGGGGGTCGTCTACCGCGCCGAGGACCCCCGCGGCGAGGCGGTCGCGCTGAAGACGGTGTTCAGCGAACGCGCGCACCACGTCGCCTCCATCCGCCTCGAGATCAGCACCCTGGCGCGCATCCGGCACCCGGGGGTCGTGCGGGTGCTCGACCACGGCCTCCACGACGGCGCGCCCTGGTACGCGATGGAGCTGCTCGAAGGCCAGACCCTGCGGGACATCATCCGGCGAGACGACGCCCCCGCCCCGCTCCCGCTCGGCGAGGCCCTGCGGCTCGCGCACCGGGTGTGCGAGCCGCTTGCCTTCCTGCACGGCGAGGGCGTGGTCCACCGCGATCTCAAGCCGAGCAACGTGTTCCTGCGCGACGGGCGGGAGCCGGTGCTGGTCGACTTCGGGCTCGTGCAGCGCTTCGGGGGCACGGGGCGCCGCGAGACGCTCCAGGAGGGCGAGCAGCCGCCGGCGGGGACCTACCTCTACATGTCGCCCGAGCAGCTCGCCGAGGGCGTGCTCGATCCGCGCGCTGACATCTACGCGCTCGGCTGCCTGCTCTACGAGATGGTCGTCGGGCGGCCGCCGTTCCGCGGCAACGTCCTGCAGCTCACCGTCAAGCACCTGCAGGAGGACCCGACCCCCGCGTCCGCCCGCGTCGAGGGGGTGCCGCGTGAGCTCGACGATCTGCTCGCCAGCATGCTGCAGAAGCGCCCGACCGATCGCGCGGGCTACGCGGCCGACGTCGCGACCCGGCTCGAGCGCGTCGCGGCCGCGATCGGCGCGCCGCTGCAGGCCGGCGCGCCGGGGCCCACGCCGCGCGACTACCTCTACCGACCGGACGTCGCGGGCCGCGAGCGAGAGCTGCGCGAGGTCGAGCGAGCGATCGACGATCCCGCCACCACCCTCGTGCTCCTTCACGGCCCGAGCGGGGTCGGCAAGACGCGCGTCGCGACCGAGCTGGCCAAGCGCGTCCGGCTCGCGGGGCGACGCGTGGCCAAGGGCTCCTGCGAGCCGCTCGCCGGCGCGCGGCGCGGGGCCGGAGGCGCGCCCCTGCACGGGCTCCGCGGGGTGCTCCGAGAGGTCGGCGACGTCTGCCGCGGCGCGGGCGAGGCGACGACGCGCCGGGTGTTCGGGCCGCGCGTCGCGGTGCTGGCGATGTTCGAGCCGAGCCTCGAGGACCTCGTGCCGCGCGAGGCCACCGCCCCGGCGTGGCTGCCCACGACGGAGGCCTCCCGGCGCCGCCTGCACACGTGGCTGGCGGAGACGCTCACCGCCTACGCGCGAGAGCAGGGGCTCGTGGTCTTCGTCGACGACGTGCAGTGGGCGGACGAGGTCTCGCTCGGCTTCCTGCGCGCGGTGGCGGAGCGCAGCGTGCCGACGACCGGGCTCACCGTCGTCTGCACGTGCCGCGACGAGAGCCCGTCGATCGAGGCCCTGACCACGCCGCGCGGCGGGCTCGACGTCCGGGTCGGTCCGCTCGGCCCGGGCGCGGCGGCCTCGCTGATCGGCGACATGCTCGGCCACGCGGTGGTCCCGCGCGAGCTGACCGAGCGCGTGATGGAGCGGACCGCGGGCAACCCGCTGCATCTCAGCGAGTTCCTCCACGCCGCGGTGGCGCGAGGGGTCCTGCGGCGGGACGCCGAGGGCGTGTGGCGGCTGCGCGACGAAGCGGGCGCGCTCGCGGCGCCCCAGACGATCGGGGAGCTCGCCGCGCTCCGCATCGACGCGTACGGCCAGGTCGCGCGCCAGCTCCTCGAGCTGTTCAGCGCGGCTGGGACCAGCGCCTCGACCGACCTCCTCGCCGACGCGTCCGAGCTCGGGGAGCTGGACGTCCTCGAGATCGCCGGCGAGCTGATCGCCCAGGGCGTGCTCGAGGAGGACGAGCAGGGCGCGCTGCGCTTCGCCCACGCGGCGCTGCGCGAGTCGGTCTACGCGCGGATCGAGCGACCCCGCCGGCGCGCGCTTCACCGCCGCGTGGCGGAGGCGCTCGAGGCGCGGGGGGGCGCGGATCCCGCGGCGCTCGCGACCCACTGGGACCGCGCCGGCGAGCCCGGCCGCGCCGCCCCGCGCTACCTCGAGGCCGCGATGCGGGCGCAGCGCCAGACCGCGTCCGCGCGCGCCTACGAGCTGTTCGAGCGGGGCTTCGCGCTCGAGCAGGAGACCGGGCGCGCGCCCGACGACGATCTCGACCGGCGTCGCCTCGAGCTCGCCTACGGCGCGGCGCTCTCCGGGACGGGGCGGCTCGAGCAGGCCGAGCGGGTGCTCAAGCGCACCCTCGAGGCGCTCGGGGCGGCCCTCCCGACCCGGCGCGCGGGCTGGGCCGCTCACTCGCTGCGCCAGCTCTTCGGTCACGTCAGCGGCCTTCGCCGCGGGCCGGCGGGCCCCGACGAGACCGACCTCGCGCTCGAGGCCCTCGAGCTGCTCAACGCAATTCTCATGGCGCGCGCCGACACGCTCGGCCAGGTCGCGACCGCGCTGACCGCCGGCAACCTCGCGGCCAGCGCGCGGCGCGGCGACGCGAGCGCGGTGGGCCACGCGCGCATGGCGGTCCTCGCCGGCCTCGCGGGGATGGAGTCCCTCTCGGAGCGCTACCTCTCGCAGGCACGCGACGCGAGCGCGGGCCAGCCAGTGCCGCCTCGTGTCTACGCGAGCGAGGCGCTCGTGCACCTCGCGCGGGGCCGCTGGCATCGGCTCGAGGCGCTCGTCGAGCCCGCCGTCCAGGCGTGTCAGACAGCGGGCGACTTCCAGTCCGAGGTCCAGATCCGGCTGTACGCGGTGGGCGCCGCGGTCGTGCGCGGGCGCCCGGTCGACTGCGCGCGTCAGCTCGAGCCGGCCCTCGCGCTCGCCGAGAGCCACGGCTACGCGATCGAGCGCGTCCACCTCCTCGGGAACCGCGCCGCCGGCCTCGTGCTCGCCGGTGACACGCGGGCTGCGCGCGATGCGCTGGACGCTCACGCGGCCTCCCTCGTGAGCGGCGAGGATCCCGTCGCGACCACGCTCGCGCGCGTGCTCGACGCCGCGGTGACCCTGATGGAGCGACCGAGCCGCGCGCGCCCCGCCGCCGACGCGGCCCGCGCCGCGCTCGCGAGCGTGCCGCGGGGCAGCCCGGGCTACGTCGTCCACCACCTGTTCCTCCCGGCCGTCTACCTCGGCCTCGCGGAGCGCGGAGACCGCACGGCGCTCGGGCCGGCGCGCGCGCTGACCGACGCGCTCGCCCGGCAGGGTCGGGCGCAGCCCGCGGCTCGGCCGGTGGCGACGCTCTTCCGCGCGATCGCCGAGCGGCTCGCAGGGCGGCCGGACGACGCCGCGCGCACGCTCGACGAGGCCGAGGACGGAGCGGCTCGCCTGGGGCTCGACTGGGCCGCGGGAGTGGCCGCCTTCGAGCGCGCGCGGGCCGGCCGCGCGTCGAGCGACGAGGCGCGCCGACGGCTGTCCGCGATCGGCGCGGCGCACCCGCCCTACCTCTACGCTCGGCCGGGCGAGAGCTGATACAACCCGCGAGTGAGCGACATCGATCGGGCGGCCCTCGACCGGGCCATCGAGCGCGGCCTCGCCGCGGTGTGGGCCCACCAGCTTCCGGGCGGCGCGATCGACGGGACGAACCGAGGCGGGCCGCTCTACGCCGGCATCGCCCTCGCCGCGCGCGCGCAGATCGGCGCGCTCGACGCGCAGGATCGCGGGGCGGTGGTCGACTGGATCCGCACGACCCAGCTCCCCGACGGCAGCTACCCGGCGAGCCCGCGCAGCACCTGGGGCACCCTCGACTCGACCGCCGCGACCTACGCGGGTTTGAAGGCGGCGGGCGTCGACGACGACGACCCGGCGCGCTCGCGCGCGTGGGCGTACATCCAGCGCCACGGGGGCCTCGCGAAGGTGAACCCGATGTACTTCCCGACCCTCGCGGTGTCGGGCCTGCTCTCCCCCGAGGAGCTGCCGTCGCCGTACCTGTTCGTGCAGCTCGTGCCCTTCCTCCAGACGGTCATGGGGCGGCACTTCAACCAGTGGATCGGGATGAGCGCGGACCTCAACCCGCTCATCACGCGCGGGCTCCTCGACGCGGGCCACCGCGCGTCGTGGCTGGTCCACCCGCTGCGTCGCCTCGAGGAGGAGCGCATCCTCGACTTCATCCGCGACGTCCAGAACCCGTCGGGGAGCCTCTCGGGCGTGCTCATCTACACCGCGCAGCTCGTGAGCAGCTTCGCGCTCATGGAGGTGCCGGAGGAGGACCCGCACTTCGTCGCCGCGCGCGAGGCCCTCGTCAGCTTCCGCGTCCCGAACGAGCACGGGATGGAGTACATGCCGTGCACCGCGGAGATCTGGAACACCGCGGAGGCGATCCGCGCCACGATGCGCGCGGGCGGCGACCCGAACGAGCCCAAGGTCGCGGCCGCGATCGAGTGGCTGCTCGCGCGCCAGACCACGGTGGACGCGCCCGAGAGCTGGCAGAACCCGCGCCCGCTCGCGCCGCGCCAGGGCGGCTGGCCGTTCGAGGCGACGAACGTGCAGAACCCCGACTGCGACACGACCGCCGCCGCGCTCCACGCGCTCGCGTTCGTGCTCCGGCGCGAGGAGCTCCCCCGGGTGCGCGAGGCGATGCGGCGCGGGATCGACTGGCTGCTGCCGATGCAGAACGACGACGGCGGCTGGCCCAGCATGACGCGCGGCGTCGGGAGCAAGCCGCCCGGCCCGTTCCACAAGCAACCTTTCTGGCCCCCTACGACCCTCCCCGAGATGCTCAAGGTGGCGATCCACCCGCCGCTCGAGCTGCAGGACCCGGCGACGGCGGCGATGACCGGCCGGATCATCCGCGCGATCGCGGACTGCGGCGTCGACGAGGCCGGCCAGCGACAACTCCGGGAGGCGACCGCGTTCCTGGAGGCGCAGCAGTACATGGACGGCTGGTGGGGCCGCTGGGAGGTGAACTGGATCGCGGGCACGGCCTACGGCCTGATGGGCGTGGCCGGGGTCGACGTCGACCCGCGCGCCTCGTGGGTGCAGCGCGCCGCCGCGTTCATCGCCGCGCGCCAGAACGCGGACGGGGGCTTCGGCGAGGGCACCGAGACGTACCGCGACGATCACGCGAAGGGGCCCTGGCCGTCGCGCGCCGATCTCACGGGCAAGGCACTGCAGGGCCTCGTCGACGCGCGCGGGGTCGAGGACCCGGCCGTCCAGCGCGCCGCGCGCTACCTCCTGGACACCCAGCGCGAGGACGGCACGTGGGAGATGGAGGACGGCGAGTACGTGATCCTGCCGCCCGACCTCTTCTACACGAACCCGCTCTCCAACCTCGTCGACGCGGTCGAGGGCCTCGTCTACCTGCGGGAGCGGCTCGACGGCGAGCAGGACGCACCGCTGACCACCGACTGGTCGGACGACAAGCTCGACCGGATGCGGCAGCTCGGCGACGAGCGCGCGGACGCGGTGGTGAAGGCGCTCTTCGAGGCGCACTCGACCGAGGAGGTGAGCCGCGTCTTCCACGCGCTCGTGAAGAACGACGAGCCGGTCCCGGACGACCTCCCGCCGGCGGTGCGCGCCTTCTTCGACGAGACCGAGGGGCTGCCGAGCTGGGCCAACGACGCGCTCATCGAGCGCGGCGAGGAGGCGTTCGGCGAGCACGGGATGAGCATGATCTGCGGGCTGTTCTGCAGCGCGCTGCCCCACGCCTACTGCGCGGCCAAGGGGGCCACCGTGCTCCTCGAGACCGGGCGCATGGTGAGCGACTTCACGCGCCGGATCGTCGAGACCGCGCAGTTCGTGATGGACGTGATGGCGCCCGGGGGGCTGCGCGGTGAGGGGCGCGGCCTGCGCACGACGCAGAAGGTCCGGCTCATCCACGCCGCCGTCCGCCACATGCTGCTGCAGCGCGGGTGGGATCGGGAGGCGCTCGGCGTGCCGCTGAACCAGGAGGACCTCGCCGGGACGCTCCTGACCTTCTCGATCGTCATCCTCGACGCGCTCGACGTCATGGGCATCGCGCTGCGCCCGGAGGAGCGCCGCGCCTACCTGCACTGCTGGCGCTGCGTAGGCCACACGCTCGGGCTGCGCGACGACATGATCCCGAAGGACCTGGAGGACGCCTACGCGCTCTACGCCGCGATCCGGCGGCGTCAATTCCGGCCGAGCCCGCAGGGACGCGAGCTGACGGGCGCGCTGCTCGACGCGATGGCGGGGTATCTGCCCGGCACGATGTTCGACGGCGCGTCCGCGGTCTACGTGCGCCGCTTCCTCGGCGACGACCTCGCGGACGGCCTGGGCGTGCCGCCGACCAACTGGACCAAGCTCGTGTTCGACGCGGAGACCTTCGTCGCCCGCCTCTTCGATCACGAGACGGAGCGGAGCGCGTTCCTCGCGAGCCTCACCGGCAAGTTCGAGCGCCGGCTCATGGAGGGCCTGTCCGCCGCCTACCGCGGCGGCAAGCAAGTCGACTTCCGCATCCCCGCCACGCTGAGCGCGCGGTGGGGGATCGCGCCGAGGTCAGGCTGAGCCGCGTCCGCGATGTCCTCCCCCCACGAGGCCCTGCGCATGCTCGCCGACGCGCCCCGGTGGCCGCCCGCACGGACCGAGGCGCTCGAGGGCGACGTCGACGGGGTGATGCTCAAGGCCTGGGCGATGCGCGTGGACCGCCGGCACGGGCGCGGCGCGTCCCGGCGGGTGCGCGCCGCGCTCGGCCCGCTCGCCGAGGCGATCCCCGACGCGCCGCAGCTCGGGCAGCGGCTCGCGGTCGCCCAGCAGCTCCGGCTGACGGAGACGATCGCGGAGGAGCTCCACGGCGGCGACCTCGCGGCCCTCGCGGCCGCGGTGCGGGACGACTTCCAGCGCGACATCCCGCTCGCCGGTCGGCTCGGCCTGCGCGCCTACGGCGCCGAGCGCGCGCTGCGCCGGGCGCCCGACGCGCACGCGCGTCTCTACGGCGACGCGGGCGAGGTCGCCGCCGAGGTCGCTCCAGGTCAGGCGACCATCACCTACTCTGGCGCGCCCCTCTTCGCGCACCCGACGTGGCGGCTGATCGTGGTGACCGCGCTCGCGGTGATGGTCGAGAGCGGGGCCGGCCACCCGGCGCGCGACGTCGAGCTCGCGCCCGACCCCGAGGCGCTCCGGGTGCGCCTGCGCTGGTAGATCGGCGCTGCTCGGTCGGCGCTGCTCGATCGGCGCTGGTAGATTCGGCGCGTGCGCCAGCGCGCGAACCCGGGCCTCTTCGCCGCCGCGACGCTCGCGGTAGCGACCACGATCGCGAGCGCGGCCCCTGGCTGTGGCCTGCCGCTCGGCCGCGAGCTGCTCGTGCCGCCGGTGACCCTCACTCCGGCCGACGCCATCGTCGTGCTCGGGAACCGCCCCCCACGCGGCCCCGACGGATCGGTCGCGCCCGAGACCGCGCGCCGCGTCCGGCGGGGCGTGGCGCTGTTCGACGAGGGGCTCGCGCCCCGGCTCGTCGTGACCGGCGGCCCCGCGCCGGGCGGCGGCACCGAGGCCGAGGTGATGAGCGCCTACGCGCGATCGCTCGGCGTGCCGGCCGGCGCGATCCTCGAGGAGCGGGCCTCGCGCGACACGGTGGAGAACGCGCGCCTCAGCTTCGACCTGCTCTGCCCGCCAGGGGCCCGGTGCCTCCGTCGGGTGATCGTCGTCACCTCGCCCTACCACCTGCGGCGCGCGCGGCGCCTCTTCGCGTGCGCCGGCTTCGAGGTGCAAGCCGCCTCCACCGAGCTGGTGGACGACGCGGGCTACCAGGCGACCTTCACCGCCTACGAGTACGCGGTCGGCCTCGCCGGCGCGGTCTCGGACCCGTGCGGTCGCGCCCGCCCGGACCGCTGACCGACGCCGACGGCCTCGCGGAGAAGACGCAGCTTTTATTGCAGCTGATAGGTAACGGGCAGCGGCAGCTCCTGGGTCTCGTCCCAGGGCAGCCCGGCCGGCGGCGCGGGTACCGTCTGCATCCCGCGCACCGAGGCGAGCGCGGCCTCGTCGAGCGTCGGGTGGCCGCTCGAGCGCGACAGGCGCACCGCGAGCACGCGCCCGGTGCGGTCGAGCCGCATCCGCAGCACGACCACCCCCTCGGCGTGCTCGCGCCGCGCGACGACGGGGTAGCTCGTGTGAGCGGCGATGTGCTGGCTCAGCGGGCCGCGGATGTAGCCGAGCAGCCGCTGGCGAAGCTCGGCGCGGCTGAAGCGCGGGCGCGGCTCGGGGGTGGCCTCGCTCGCGGCCGGCGCGACCGCCTCGCCGGTCCCCGTCCCGCCGGGGGTGCCGCCGAGCGTGCCGCCCTCCTCGCCCTCGGGGTGGGCCCACTCGGCCGGACCGGGGGCGGACTCCGGCGCGGTGAGGACCGGCGCGGGCGGCGGAGGCTCCGCGGCGCGCGGGGTGGGGCGTGGCGGCGGCGGGGTCGGCGCGGCCGCGGGGGGAGGCGGCGCGATCTCCGGCTCGGGCTCGGGCTCGGGCTCGGGCGGGGCCGGCTCCGGCTCCGGCGGCGACTCGAGGACCACGAAGTCCATCTCGGTCGGGAGCGACGAGAGATAGACGCTCGGCGGCGGCAGGTAGCCGACCGCGAGCAGCACCGCGGCGTGGAGGGCGATCGAGGCCCCGAGCACGACCGGCAGGTTGAGGGCGCGCGCCGCCTGCGGGGTCGCGGTCGCGGTGGGCTGAAGGCGCGGGGCCGTCCCAAGCTCTAGATCGTCTGCGGCGCTGCTCTGCACGAAAGGCTCTCGAGAATGGTTCCGAGAATCGTTCTCAACGAATGTGGCGCGGGCAACCGTGCCCCGTCAAGCGAAACGGATCACGGGCGCTCCGGTGGAGGGGGCCCCGCCGACCTTGGGGCGCCGCGCGCGGAGTCGGCCCCCGATGGCGGCCGGCGGACGCGGCTGCTACCCCGCGGCGGTGCGTCGTAGCCTCGTGTGGTTGGCTCTCGGTCTGGGGTTCACCGCCTGCGGAGGGGCCCCCCGGCCCGAGACTCCGTCGGCCCCGGCCCCGCGGATCGTCCGCGCCTCGGACGGAGCCGAGCTGACCTTCGACGGCCTGGTCGACGCGCTCGCGCCGGCGCGCGTCGTCCTGCTCGGCGAGCGCCACGACCAGGCGGGTGACCACGAGATGCAGCGCGCGGTCACCGCCGCGCTCCTCGATCGTTCGCCGTCGACCGCGCTCGGCTTCGAGATGTTCCAGCGCCCCTACCAGGCCCCGCTCGACGCCTACCAGGCCGGCGCGATCGACGAGGACGCGATGCTCGCCCAGACCGAGTGGGCGGACCGGTGGGGCTACGACTTCGCGATGTACCGGCCCCT
>JAUHXR010000399.1 GCA_030426845.1 Polyangia bacterium
CCGATCATCGCGACGTTCAGCAGCGACGGCGTCACCGCGGGCACGAGGAAGCGCCGCTGCGCGTTGAGCCCGCCCATCCCGAGCGCGGCCAGGCCCATGAAGAAGATGTAGGGGAACACCCAGCGCAAGAGCGCGACGGTCGGCTCGAAGACCTCCGGGCGCCCGACGTAGCCGAGGCCGTAGACCGCGGCGATCGCGGGCGCGGCGACGACCCCGAGGCCGCTGATCGCGAGCAGGACGATCGCGGCGAGCCCCGTGATCCGCGCGAGGTAGGCGCGGGCGGCCTCTTCGCCCTCGCTCTTGCGGACCTCGGAGAACACGGGGACCACCGCGGCCGAGACCCCGCCCTCGGCCAGGATCATGCGGAGCGAGTTGGGGATGGTGAAGACGAGGAAGAAGAGGTCGGTGGCCTCTTTGGGGAAGACCGCGGCGAGGACGGCCTCGCGCACGAACCCGAGGGCTCGGCTCAGGAGGGTCCCGCCCGCGACGATGCCGGTCCTCCGGGCGAGGGTCCCCGAGGCCGCGTCGTCCTTCTCCGCGTTCTCCTGGCTCCGGCTCACGGCCCGAGTATCCGGTCGGTCGCGGGGGGGTCCAAGTGATCGGCCACCGCTTGACAACCCCGGAGCCAGCGCGTACTAGTCCGCTCCCCCAATCCCGAGGGGTAGGAGTCAGTTTCGGTGGCCAATCACGCATCCGCCAAGAAGCGCGCCCGTCAGACCGTCAAGCGGACGGCGCGCAACAAGCACATCCGTACGACCGTGCGCTCCTTCGTGAAGCGCGTCCGCGAGGCGATCGACGCCGAGGACAAGTCGGCAGCCCAGACCGCCCTCCAGGTGGCGATCTCGCAGATCGACGGCGCCGTCCACAAGGGCGTGTTCCACCGCAAGACCGGCTCGCGCTACATCAGCCGCCTCGCCGGCCAGGTCGCCGCGCTCTAGAGCAGGGCGCTGAGAAGCGCCCGGCGTTCCCCGGCCCGTGCCCTAGACCCGGCACCGGGGCCCGGCGCCCCACCCGGGGCGCGCCCCCAAGCTCGCGCCGTCCAGCCCGTCCCTCGGCCACCGCCGTCCCACGACGAGGCAAGGACAGGACCCGACGCCCGGCACCAGCCGTTGGCTCGTCAGCCTCGGCAGTCTCCGCGGCCCGACCCACCCGCGTTGGCCAGCCCCGCGTTGGCCAGCCCCGCGTTGGCCAGCCCCGCGTTGGCCAGCCCCGCGTCGGCAGCCGCTCAGTTGCCCCGCGCCGACCCGATCAGCGCTTCGATCGCCGCCACCGATGCCGGCTTCGTCAGGTGGTGGTCGAACCCCGCCTCGCGCGCCATCCGGACGTCCGACTCCTGGGCCCAGCCGCTCACCGCGATGAGCAGCGGCGCCCCGTCGCCGTGGGCGCGGCGGATCCGGCGCGCCACCTCGAAGCCGCTGACGTCGGGCATCCCGAGGTCGAGCACCACCACCGTCGGTCCCGACGCCGCGATCCGCTCGAGCGCCTCCTCGCCCCCGTAGGCGACGTCCACCTCGAAGCCCCGCGCGCGTAGGCGCAGCGCGGTGAGATCGGCGAGGTCCTCGTTGTCGTCCACGACCAGCACGCGCGCGCTCGGCGAGGCCCCCGGGGCCGCCGCCTCGGCCTTCGCCCGCGCCGGGGGCGCCTGGCTCAGCTCCCGCGGGAGCCGGACCCGGAAGACGCTGCCCTGTCCGAGCCCCTCGCTGTGCCCCTCCGCGCTCCCGCCGTGGAGCTCCGCGATCAGTCGCACGAGCGCGAGCCCGATGCCGAGCCCCCGTGGCGTGCGCGCCCCGCCCCGTCCCTGGCGGAACATGTCGAACAGGTGCGGCACGTTCTCGGGCGCGATCCCGCGGCCCTCGTCGCGTACCTCGAGCACGACCGTCTCCCCGTCCGCGCGCGCCATCACCGTGATCCGCCCGTCGACGGGGCTGTGCTCGACCGCGTTGCTGAGGAGGTTGCCGACGAGCTGAACCAGCCGCAGCCGGTCGCCTCGGACCTGGAGGTCGGGCGGCTCGACGGACACCTCGAACGCGCGCTCCGGGGCGCGGTGGGCCAGCATCTCCACCGCCTGCGCGAGCACGTCGCCGACCGCGACGCGATCGAGCGTGAGGGTCAGCTTGCCGCGGGTGATCCGCGAGACGTCCATGAGATCGTCGAGCAGCGCCGCGAGGTGGGTCGTCTGCCGCAGCGCGACCTGTCGCGTACGCGCGGCGGCCTCGCGATCCTCGGGCTCGAGCTCCAGCGCCTCGAGCGCGGCGCGGACCGTCGCGAGGGGGTTGCGCAGCTCGTGCGCGAGCGTCGCGAGGAACTCGTCCTTACGCTCGTCCGCCTCGCGGAGCGCCATCTCGAAGTTGCGCTGCTCGGTCACGTCGGTGTTCGTGCCGAACCACCCGATGACCTTCCCCTCGGCGTTCTCGATGGGCATGGCGCGCGAGAGGAACCAGCACCAGGCCCCGTCGTGTCGGCGCAGCGGGAAGGTGTCCTCCCACGCCGTCCCCGTCTCGAAGCAGCGAGAGATCTTGGCGACCACCCGGTCGAGGTGGTCGGGGTGGTGCACGGCCTTCCAGCCCCACCCGCGCATCTGCTCGAGGGTGGTCCCCGTGTACTCGAACCAGCGCCGGTTGTACCAGAAGATCCAGCCCTTCTCGTCCGCGATCCAGGCGAGCTGGGGGATGTTGTCGGCGAGGACGCGGAAGCGCGCGTCGCCGGGGGGGAGGGTGTTCGGCATGGGTGACCCGGGTTGCGGACACGCTAGCCCATGTCAGCTGGGGGCGGTGCTGAAGTTGTCGCCGCCGACCCGCGCGCGTGTATGGTGTGGGTGTGTCGGACGACGCGGACCCTTGCATGTTCGACGACGATGAGCTCAGGGCGTCCTCCATCCTCGACGCGCTGGACGATGGGTTCGTCGCGCTCGACGCGGAGCAGCGGATCGTCGCGTTCAACGCGGCCGCGGAGCGGATCCTCCGCGTGGCCGCCCGCGAGGTGGTCGGCGAGCGGCTCGACCGGTTCCTCCCGCCGGAGGAGCGGGTCGCGCACGTCGCCCGGGTCGCGGGCTTCCGTCCCGGGACGAGCGCGCGGCCGATGTCGGCGACCGGGCGCCTCATCCACGCGGTCCGCGGGGACGGGAGCCGCGTCGCGCTCTCGGTCCGGATCGGCGCCGCGCGCTACGGCGCCGGCTACGTCCATTTCGCCGTGATCCGCGACCTGACGGAGCGGCATGCCCTCGAGGAGCGCGCGCGCTCGCTCGCGGGTCAGCTCGAGCACTCGCAGCGCTTCGAGGCCCTCGGGCAGCTCGCGGGCGGGCTGGCCCACGAGGTGAACAACGCGCTCGCGATCGTGCTCGCCAACGTCGAGCTGCTCGAGTCGAACGAGCACGAGGTGGCCGCGATTGGCGAGGCGGCCCGGCACGCGGCCGGGGTGGTCCGGCAGCTCCTCACGTTTGCCCGCGGTTCGGCCGAGCCGGTGTCCGACTGTGATCTGGTCGCCGAGACGCGCCGCGCGCTCGAGCTCCTCCGGGCGACCTTGCCCGTCGCCGTCAGGGTCACCTTCGAGCTCCCGGAGCGGGCCGTGCCGGTCGCCCTCTCGCGCCAGGAGCTGCGCCAGGTCCTGTTCAACCTGTTGACCAACGCCGCCCATGCGATGAACGAGGCTGGTCGTGTGCACATCAGCACCAGCCTCGACGACGAGCGGGTCACGCTCTGTATCGCGGACGACGGGCCCGGGATCGATCCGAAGGTGGGCGAGCGCCTCTTCGAGCCGTTCGTCAGCACGAAGCCGACGAGCCGCGGCTCGGGCCTCGGGCTCTCGGTCGTTCACGGCATCGTCGGCCGGCGCGGGGGCTCGATCCGCCTCGTCGACTCTCCCCTGGGAGGCGCGGCGTTCGAGATCTTGCTCCGCCCGGGCGACCTTGCACCCGCGCGGCCAGCCCCGCGCGCCGCGCCCGCGCTCAGCGGCCGCGTCCTCATCCTCGATGATCAGAAGACCCTCGCCCGCGCCCTCGGGCGGCTGCTCCGCGCGCGCGGCCTCGAGGTCACGGTGCTCCACCGCGTGGCGGACGCGCGCACGCGGCTCGCCGCGCAGCCGCACGACGTCTTGCTGACCGATCAGTCCATGCCCGAGGGGACCGGGCTCGAGCTCGTTCGGGAGCTGCGCGCGGCGGGCAACGGGATGGCCTGCGCGATCCTGACGGGCAGCCCCGACCTCCAGCTCGAGCGAGAGACCCGCGAGCTCGCCTGCGCGTTCGCGAGCAAGCCGATCGACCAGGAGGGGCTGATCGAGCTGCTGCAGCGCGCCATCGTTCTTGCCCCGGCGTAGCCGCGGGCGCCCCTCAGCGGTAGGTCCGCTGGTGACGCGGGATCCGCTCGCGGACCCGACGCTCGCCCACGCAGAGCGCGAGCACCGCCTCCTCGAGGACGCGGTCCGGAGGCCGCTTGCTGCCCTTGAGCGCGAGGTCCGCCTCGGCGAGGACGCTGAACGCGCCCGCGAGGTCGCGCGCGCCGAAGCGCTTGGCGCTCTCCGTCAGCTCACGCGCCTTGAAGGGAGGCGCCCCCGCCTCGAGGGCGGCGTCCTTGCCGCGCAGGCCGCTCCGCAGCGCGTCGCGCATCCGGGCCACGATACGGAGCTGGCGCGCGACCATCCCGAGGATCCGCAGCGGCGGCTCCCGGTTCGCGAGGAGCGAGCCGGTCGCCGCGAGCGCGGTCCGCGTGTCGCGCACGCTCACCGCGTCGACGAGCGCCCAGATGGAGTCGGCCGCGATCCGGCTCACGCAGGCCTCGACCGCGTCGGTGTCGATCCGCGCGCCGTCGCCCACGTAGAGGCTCAGCCGCTCGAGCGCGTCGTCGACCGCCGCGAGGTCCTCGCCCACCGCCTCGACCAGCGCGTCGGCGGCGCGGCCCGCGAGGGCGTGGCCGCGGCGCTTGGCCTCCTCCACCGCGAAGCGCCGCACCCCGCCCCCCTTGAGCGGCTTCGCGTCGACGAGCGCCTTGGCCTTCTTCGCGGCCTTGGCGAGCCTGCTCGCGCCGTGGAGCTTGGTCGCCAGGAGCACGAGGCACGTCGACTCGCTCGGGTCGGCGAGGTACGCGGCGAGCGGCTCCTGCTCGCTCGGGCTCATCTTGTCGACGTCGCGCACGAGGACGAAGCGGGCCTGGGCCATCATCGGCAGCGTGCGCGCCGCCCCGACGACCTTCTGGCCGGAGAGCCCGCTCGCGCCGTGGAACAGGTCGTCGTTGAACCCCGGCGGCCCGTCGCCGAGCGATGCCCGCTTGAGGAGCGAGACCGCGCGCTCGATCAGGAAGCGCTCCGTCCCGGTGAGCACGTAGACCGGGGCGAACCGCCCGGCCCGCGCCTCGTCGATCACCGCGCCGATCTCCGCCACGCGCGGATGCTACCTCACTCGCAGCTCGGGGCGAGCTCGATCGCGGCGCAGCCCCGCTCGGTGATCTGGGCGTTCGAGACGCACACCGCCGCGCCGCCCTGGAACGCGGCCGGGCCGCAGCCGACGCAGCGCAGCTCGCCGCCGACGATGCGGCCCGCGCCGACGTCGTCGCAGAAGCTCACCCCGTCGAGGGTCGTGTCGTTCGACGCGAACGCGCTCTCGGGGCCTGCCCCGTAGATCACGCTCGAGACGAGCTCGCCCTCGCGCAGCCCGACGCCGCCGCCGAGCCGGCACGCCTCGAGGCGCGCGCGGACCGCGCGGAGGCCTCCCGGCGGGCAGGCCGGGACGTCGACGTCGACGAGCTCGGCGTCGGTGGCCCGCACGTCGACGCAGCGATCGAAGACCACGTCGAAGAGCCGCGCGCTCGCGAGGGTGACGAGGTCGCCGCGCACGGCGGAGGCGGTCAGCTCCGCGTCGAACAGGCTGAGCGCCTCCGCCGCGAGGCGCGAGCCGACCACCGTCGAGCCGAGCACCTCGAGCGCAGGCAGCGAGGCGCGGCTCGCGATCACGCTCGAGGCGTCGATGCGCGCGCGGGCCGCCCGCTCCGACGCGGCCTCGTAGAGCGTCACCCGCTCGAGGCTCGAGCCGACCACCGCGATCGCCGGCCCGGGCTCTTCGTCGAGCGCGACCTCGGTCCGCGGGTCGAGCCACAGCCCCGAGTCGCGGAGGATCGCGTCCTCCACCGCCGCGCGCGCGCCCCAGGCGAGCGAGATCCACGACGCGTCGGCGGTGGTCCGGCGGATCGACAGCGTGATCGGGCCCTCGGCCCGGAGCCAGGCGTGGGCCGCGACCGCCTCGTCGAGGAGCACCCGGGCGGGCGCGTCGGCCCGCAGCGCGATCGAGGCGCACGCGAGCTGCGCGCCGGTCAGATCCAGATCGCCCATGAGGGTGATCGGCGCGTCGGCGACGCAGCCCCGCAGGTCCGCCCCCGCGAGGTCGAGCTCGCCGCGCTGCAGGCGCGCGCAGTCGTCGATCGCCCGCTGGCACGCACCCACCCGCTGATCCGGGTTGGGTAGGCCAGGGCAGGTGTCGAGCGCGTCGTCGACCCGATCCCCATCGCAGTCGGCCGGCGGCGCGAACGGCGGCGCCTCGGCCGGGACGTCGAACGCCCCCTCGGGCACCTCGCGCACCGGGACGCACTGCGGGTGGACCGCGCAGCTCGGCGGCATGCCCGCGTCGGGTACCGGGCGCTCGTCCACGATCGGCCGGCCGAGGCCCTCGCAGCCCGCCAGCCCAGGCGAGGCGATGAGCCAGGCCGTGGCGATCCGCGCCGCGTGGCTCCACGCCGCTTTGATCCCCGAGGCGCGGATCCCCGAGGCGCGGATCCTCGGCTCGTTCGTGAGCCGGCCCCCCCCGCGGCGGGGGGCAAGGTCACGTGCATCCGTCCCGTGCGCCTCGCGCCTCATCGCTCGCGCTCCAGGAGCACCCGGAAGCGCACCCGCCGGTTCTGCTCGCGCCCCTCCTCGGCCTCGTTCGTCTCCACCGGCGCGTCCTCTCCCCGGGCGGCCACCCGCAGCCGCTCGGCCTCGACCCCGTGCTGAATCAGCCAGTCGCGGACCGCGGCCGCGCGTCGCTCGGAGAGCGACTGGTTGTAGGCCGGCGATCCGCTGCCGTCGGCGTGGCCCTCGATCTGGAGCGAGGCGATCTCCGGGTGCGCGATCAGGTGCTCGGCCAGCGCGTGGAGCGAGGCGACCGAGCACGTCACCAGCTCCGTCGAGTCGAACGCGAAGAGGACCGGCACGACGAGCTCGCGGGGCGGCAGGGCCACCGCCTCCTCCACCATCGCCATGAGCTCGTGATCCGCCGCGTGCGACGCGTCCTACATGACGACAAAGTCCCTCGAGGAGAAGATCGGGAGCGCGGTGGAGCGGCTGGTCCGCGAGCACCTCGCCGAGTGTGAGGCGGCCGCGGCAGC
>JAUHXR010000400.1 GCA_030426845.1 Polyangia bacterium
GTGAGCGCGATCTCCGAGGTCCGCGCGCCCGGCCGTACGTGCACGGTCGTGCCCCACGCGGGCGAGTCGGGATCGGTGATCGCGAGGGCGCCGCCGCGGCCGTCGGTCGTCAGGGAGTCGGTGACCGCGGGCGGCGGGTCGGAGGGGCCGGGGCCCGCGTCCTCGCCCGGAGTCGGTCCGCCACCGTCGTCGCACCCCGCGGCCAGGGTCAGTGCCACCGCGAGACCAAACCATCGACTGCGCATGGCTCGAGTCTATCGAGACGCTGGCGATCCACGAAATCGGTCCCGCGGCGACGGGTGAGCCCGGCGTCGCGGCGCTCGCGTCCGTCGAATCTCGGTCGGCGCGTGATCCGAAACGCCGCGTCGTGACCACGAGGACCCGGAAGAGAGCGCCGGCCTGGCGGTTGGGCGTGCGGAAGCGGGGACGCGAGGGACGTGGAGCAGGCGCCGAAGGTGGTCGACGACGAGGGGAGCGGCGATGGGCTGGACGGGCTGCTCGCGCCCGCGCTCGCCCGTGATCCGTCGGCGCTCCGCCTCCTGGTGGATCAGGTCGCCCCGGACGTGCTGCGGGTTGTGCGGCTGGTGCTCGGCTGGCGCCGCGAGGGCGACGCGGAGGACGTGACCCAGGAGGCGCTGGTCGCGTTCGTGGGCGCGCTGGCGTCGTTCCGCGGGGGATGCTCGCTGCGGCGGTTCGCGCGCCGGGTGGGGGCGCGGACGGCGGCCAATCACCTGCGCCGCGCCGCGCGCCGCGCCCGACACCACGAGCGCTTCGTCGAGCAGCCTCACCCGCGCGCGTCGGAGCCGTTCGACGAGTCGGAGGAGGAGCTCCGGGAGCGCCTGCGCGCGCTGCTGGTCGAGCTCCCGGAGGCCCAGGCCCAGGCGCTGGTGCTGCGGGTGGTCCTCGGCTGCTCGATCGCCGAGGTGGCCGAGGCCTGCGAGGTCTCGGGCAACACGGTGCGCAGCCGGCTGCGCCTCGCCAAGGAGGCGCTCCGCCGGCGCATCGAAGCCGCCCCCGAGCTCGCGGAGCTCTTCGGTCGAGAGGAGGCCTCGTGACGCCCGCGCAGCTCCACCCCGAGGCCCTGATCGAGCGCGAGCGCTGCGGTGAGCTCGACTCCGCCGACGCGGTAGCCCTCGCAGCCCACCGGCGCGACTGTGTGGCGTGCGCGGCCGAGGCCCGCCTCGTCGACGGCTTCGCGCGGCAGCTCGCGCCCGACGACACCGATCGCGCGCGCGCCGCGGCGCTGGTCGAGGCCTTGCTCGCCGGCGGTGCTCCGGCTCACTCGCTACCGCCTGACGCTGCGCCGCCTGAAGCTCCGCCTCAGGCGTCGACGCTCGCCGCGACGGGCGCCGAGGAGGCCGCGCAGGTGTCGCCGCGCGCGCGCCCGGGGGTCGCGCTGCTCGTGTCCCTCGCCGTCCACGTCGCGGCGGCCGCGCTGGTGATCGCGCACGTGGACACGCCGCCGCGACCGGTCCGCGCGATCGAGACCCCGATCGAGATCGCGCTCGTGACGAACGCGGTCTCCGAGCCGACTCCGTGGGACGAGCCCGCGGTGAGCCACGCGCCCGCCCCGCCTCCCTCCGCGGCGGCTCCGCGACCGCGCACGCCTCGAGGGGGTGCCCAGGCCCGCGAGGCGGGGGCTGCGCCGGGCGCCGCCGCGCAGTCTTCGGCGCTGCCGTCCGTGCAAGCGTCTATGCAAGCGTCCATGCAAGCGTCTATGCAACCGTCCATGCAAGCGTCTGGGCTCGAGCCGCCGGGGAGCTCGGAGGAGCCTCCGCCGGGGCTGACGGCCGAGCAGCTCGGGATCCTCCTCGCGCCGTCCTCGGTGGCGCGCGCGGGATGGACGGTCGAGGGCGCGCCGTCGTCGGTCGGTCCGCCGGCGGGGCTCGGGGATCGCCGCCCGGGCCCGTCGGAGGCCGAGCTCGAGGCGCGCCTCTCCGCCGGTCTGCGCGCGCAGGCGATGGCGCGCGACTACCTCGCGCGGGCCGAGCCGACGCTGCGCCGGCGGGCGGACGGCGCGCAGGTCTACGAGGGCCACCGCTTCGAGGCGGTGATCCACCCGGACGGCCGCGTCGAGTTCGACGATCGGCCGAACCTGCAGACGAACGGCTTCTCGGCGTCGGGGAGCTTCGATCTGACCGAGGCGTTCATGAGCGCGGCCGGCCAGGACCCGCACTTCGCGGAGCGGCAGTGGTTCATGCGGCACACGCGCGCGCTGCGCGAGCAGCTCGAGGACGCGCACCGGGCGACGCAGCTCGGGCACGCGTACCGGCGGCTGCCGCGCCGCCTCGAGCGGGTGTGGAGCACCACGGCGCGGAGCCGCCAGGCGAGGCGCGCGCGGCTCTTCGAGATCTGGGACGAGATGGACGAGGGCGACGACGGCCGGCGCGGGCGGAGGCGGGTGATCCGCTTCATCCGAGAGCGCCTGCCCGCCGGCTCCGAGCACGCCTACTCCGACGCGGAGGTGGAGCGGCTCAACGCGCGGCGGCAGAGCGCCGAGGTCTTCGCGCCGTACTGAGCTCGGTTGGTCCCGGCTCGACGGGCCCCGGCTCCGGGGGCGCGAGCTCCGCGCGTCGGCACTGTCGCTCCCAGCGACACGAGCTCGCTGTCCCACGAGGGCAGGTGCGTGAGCGTGCTGAGGCGCATCGGGGTCTCCGCTCGGGGATGGCGGGACCGTAGCGCGTCCGGGGTGGATCGGGGAGCTGGACGTGGGGAGGCGGCCTCGCGGGGTTCGCGGGTCCCCAGGCTCGTGGGTTCGCGGCGCGCCGGGGGTGCGAGTCGCGGCCGACGCGGGGGTGTACATGGACGACGCCGAGGGCATGCAAGTGCGCGTGCACATCCACGTAGGTCTCGGCGACGATGACGGGTACAAGCACGTTCACGCGGACCTGCACGCGCACGTTTGCGAGGTTTGCGATCTCTAGAGCGCGGGGGCCGGCGGCTCAGTTGAGGTCGATGATCGATCCGATGACCCGCACCGGGCCCGAGGCGCCGAAGTGGAACTCGGTGCCCTCGATGACGACGACGCCCTCCTTGTTCATGTAGATGCGCGACTTGCCGCACCGCAGCTCGATGCTCTCGCCCGCGGTGAGGACCTGGTTCAGGCCGACGTCGATGCTGCGGTTGGCGCCGACCTTGGTGGACTGATCGATCACGACGGCGGTGGACTGGTTCATGCCGATCGCGACGGTCTCGTTCATGCCGACGGCGCGGGTGCGGTTGGCGACCACGGAGAGGGTCTCGTCGTTGCCGACGCTGCGGGTGCGGTCGTGGAGGACGCGCTGGCGCTCGTCGTGGCGGACCTCGCGGTCGAGGTCGTTCTCGATGACGGTGTTCCAGTCCTTCTCGCCGTGCATCCAGATCTCTTCGGCGTTCTTGCTGTCGTCGAAGCGCAGCTCGTTGTAGCCGTCACCGCCGGGGTACGAGTTGGTCTTGAACGTGCTCACCATCTTCTTCGCGGGGAGCTCGTAGGGGGTGACGTTGTCGCCGTTGAACGCGCAGCCGGTGACGAGCGGGCGGTCGAGGTCGCCGTCGATGAAGGAGACGACGACCTCCATGCCGACGCGCGGCAGGACCCACGCGCCCCAGCCGCGGCCGGCCCAGCTCTGCATGCAGCGCATCCAGCAGGTGGTGCGCTCGTCCATGCGACCGAGGCGGTCCCAGTGGAACTGGACCTTCACGCGGCCGTGCTCGTCGGTGTGGATCTCCTCGCCCGCCGGGCCGGTCACGATCGCGGTCTGGATGCCGTGCACGCGCGGGCGCGGGTGGACGCGGGCCGGCCGGTAGGGGACCTCGGCCGGGACGGCGACGACCTCGTTGCCGTAGTTGGAGCTCGTGTCGTCGCTGTCGCTGTCGGCCGGCAGGTGGGTGCCCGTGCGGTGGACGACGCTGACCACGACGTACTCGGCGTTGAGGCCGACGACGGGGTGGGCGTTGAGCTCGAAGCGCACGCCCGCGCGCATCGCGGTGACCGAGCTGGTGGCGCGGTAGGTGGTGGCGTCGCGGGCCTGCTGCTCGCGGCGGAGGCGCTCCTGCTCGGAGACGTCGTAGGCGCGGTAGGCGCGGTCGTAGCGGTGCAGGGTCAGCGGCTCGTCGTGCTCGTAGGACTCGCGGGTCGGGCCGAACGCGGCGCCGTTCGGGTGGTCGGTCGCGCGCTCGTCGTCGTTCTGCCCGTCGATGAGCCGGGCGGGCCGGGTCCAGTCGAAGTGACGCGTCGCGACCTCGGTGCCGACCACGCGCGAGACGGGCTCGAAGCGGCCGATGTACTCCTCGGTGAGGAGGCCCCAGCCCTGGCGGACCATCGAGAACTCGAGGACCGGGCCGCCCTCGATCGCCGGGTGCTGCTGCGTCGCGTCGATGAGCACGAGCTGCTCGACGCCGTCGTCGCCCGCGGCGAAGTAGTAGAGGATGCCCTCCTCCTCCATGAGGCGGTGGGCGAAGGCGAGGTCGCTCTCCTGGTACTGCACCGTGTACTCGCGCGCGGGGTAGTCGCGCTGCGTCTCGACGCGCACCTCGCGGCCGAACGGCTGGAGCGCGGTCGACAATACCTCGTGCAGGACCTCGGGGACGGTGAGCTCCTGGAAGATGCGCGAGTCGCGGCCGTGGCCGAGCGCGGCGAGCGCGGGCTCGACGACGATCGAGGCGGGGACCCAGCCGGCGTGCGGCGGGCCGGCGCGCACGGAGGAGACGATCCCCCCGTAGACGTTCTCCGCCACCCCGACGCCCCGGTCGCGCCGCAGCGCGAAGGTGCACGAGCTGCCGAGGAGCGCGAGCGGGTCGGTCGCCTCGTCGCACTCGAGGTCGAGGCGGATCTGATAGGGGCGGTTGAGCGCGGTCTCGACCGTCGCGCCGAGCACGACCCACTCGAGGTCGGGGGTCGCGTCGGCGGTGAAGAGGGCCTCGAGGTGCGCGCTGAGGGAGGAGCGGACGTCCATGCCCCGAGAGCAACAACAGGATCCGTGCCACGGGCGCGCCGGACCCTTCACGTCGGGGGCTTGGGGTCGTGTGTCTCCGGAACCGATGGCGCTGGGGTCGTGGGACCGCGCTGGGCGTCGACTCCTGGCCGACGGTGGCCCGCTCCGCGCCGTTCCTACCGTATCCGGCAGGAGCGGCTCGCGGCTTGCAATCACGTCTCGTCGATGCGTGGGCAGATGCAGCGGTTGGGCGCGCACACGGTCGTTCGCGAGGGCGCCGGCTCGGGGCGGCTCGCGACGTTCGAGGCGAGCCATGACGACGGTCGGGAGATGCGCCTCCGGGTGGTCGCCGACGTCACCCTCGACGGAGAGGACGCGACGCGCTTCGAGGAGGAGGTCCAGCGGCTGAGCCGGCTGCGGCACCCGGGGGTGGAGCCGCCGATCGACTGGGGCGCCGCGCCGCTCTTCGTCGCGACGGCGCGGACCCGGAGCGTGTCGCTGCGCGCGCTCTCCGACGAGTCCCCCGACGGTCGGCTGAGCGGGGACGTCGCGGCCTGGATCGGGGGCGAGGTCGCGGCCGGGCTGATCGCAGCCCACGGGGTCGGCGCGGTGCACGCCGGGTTGTCGCTCGACAGCGTCCGGATCGACGGCCAGGGGCGCGCGCGGGTGACGGACTTCGGCCTGATGCGGTGGCTCCATGGCGACGCGGCGGACGGCGCGGGCCTCGAGATCATGGAGTGCATGGCGCCCGAGCAGCTCACCGACCCCGGGCGCGTGGGCCCGGCCACCGACGTCTTCGGCCTCGGCCTCCTGCTCTACCGCTGCGTGACCGGGGCGTCGCCGTTCGAGGCGTCGAGCCCGCTCGGGATGAGCATCCGGCTCACGATGGGTCGCCAGACGCCGCTCCGCGACCACGGGGTGACGCTCGAGGGCGAGCTCGAGTCGCTGCTCACCGCGATGCTCGCGCTCAAGCCGGAGTACCGGCCGACGATGGCGCAGGCGCAAGAGGTCCTGCGCAAGCACGCGTCGGGCGCGCCGGAGCTCGTCGGCGAGCTGCTCGAGCGGCGGTCCGCGCCCAGCGTGTCGGGGGTCCTGCGGGTCGACGTGCCCGACGAGGCTCCGGAGGAGGCCTCGGAGGAGGCGCGCCACGCGGAGGCAGAGCGCGCGTCGAGCCGTCCGCCGACCGGGGTCGCGCTCTCGACCGTCGATGGACGGCCGGTGGAGCCCGCGCCGGCTCTGGTCCTGACGCCTCCGGATGCGGGGGCGCTCGATCCGGGGCGGGGCTCGATCCCCCCCCGCGTCGCGCGCCTGGCCGAGGAGCCGCGACCGAGCCAGCGACCGCCGCCGCCCTACGTGATCGACGACGACCCGACCGCGCTGTCGGTCACCCTGCCGCCGGAGCTGCAGCTCGAGGCGTGGCGGACGCCGGGGCGCGGGTACGACACGGCGGAGTGGCTGTACGGTGATGACCTCGGCGAGGACCTCGACGCGCGGGGGGAGCCGGCCGCGCGCTTCCCGCGGACGATGCTGATCGAGACGCCGGAGCGCCGCGGACGTCGGTCGGAGGGTGGGACCGCGATGCTCCCCGTGCGCCCGGTGGCTGCGCCCGCGCCGCGCACCAGCGTGCCGTCGCCGAGCCTGCCTCCGTCGGTCCTGTCGTTCGACGCGCCGCGCCGCCCAGGGTCCGAGTCGCCGCGGGTGGCCGCCGCGAGCCCGGTCGGGAGCGGGGCGCCCTCGTGGGCCATCTGGACCGCGGTCGCGCTCGGGGCGTTCTCGCTCGTGGTGGGCGCGGCGTCCTTCGCGATGCTGCTGGCGGTCGGGTGATGAGCGCGTTCTTCGTGCCCGAGCCGCGCCTCGAGGAGGTCCACAACCGGACGCCGTTCGCCGAGTTCCAGTGCGACAAGATGGGCGTCGGGCGGCGGTTCTTCGACACGGTGGTCGTCAAGGGGACGTTCCTGCTCGCGCCGGGGTCGCTCACGCTCGCGCCGGAGCAGGAGGGGCCCGCGCTCAACGACGAGGTGTGGGACGCGCAGGTGGCCGAGCGATCGAGCCTGCGGCGCGCGGGCGACGTGGTGTTGTTCAAGCCGCGGACGGACGTGCTCGTCACGGGCACCGCGCGGGTGGACGCGCCGCGCGCGGAGTGGGACGTCCGGGTGGCGGTGACGCGGGGCGATCGCGCGCTGGTCGACCGACGCTTTCACGTGACGGGTCCGCGCCGGTGGGTGCGGCGCGACGGAGAGTGGTCGCTGGCCGCGCCCGAGCCGGTGAGCGAGGTGCCGCTGCGCTACGAGCTGGCGTACGGCGGCGCCTACCCGGACCCGGAGGACGCGAGCGCGCCGTGGACGGTCTACCGCG
>JAUHXR010000401.1 GCA_030426845.1 Polyangia bacterium
TCCACCACCGCGTTGCCGCACGTCTCGTCCGACTGGCAGTCCGCCGAGCAGCCGTCGCCGTCGACCACGTTGCCGTCGTCGCAGATCTCGCCCGCGTCCACCACCGCGTTGCCGCAGCTCTCGTCCGACTGGCAGTCCGCCGAGCAGCCGTCCCCGCCCACGGTGTTGCCGTCGTCGCAGGCCTCGCTCACGGTGACCACGCCGTCGCCGCACATCTCGCCGAGTCTCTCCATGCGGCAACCGGCCGAGCAGCCGTCGCCGTCGTCGTTGTTGCCGTCGTCGCACTCCTCGCTCACGGTGACCACGCCGTCGCCGCACACCTCGCCGAGGCTCTCCATGCGGCAATCGGCCGAGCAGCCGTCGCCGTCGTCGTTGTTGCCGTCGTCGCACTCCTCGCCCACGTCGCGGAGGCCGTCGCCGCAGAAGGGCGTCGGATCCGAGGGGCAGCCGGACAGGGCCAGGCCGAAGGCAGAGGCGAGCAGGACGGAGAGCGCCGAGCGGAGACTCGACCGAGCGGAGTAGGCAATGTTCGCGGAGTAGGCAAGGTTCATGGCGTGATGGGTCTCCGGCGGACGGTCGAATCCGCCGCGGCGCCCAGTGTATCCCGGATGCGCCGCGCGGAGGACGCCCGCGGGAGCGGCCTCGATCTCAGCGGGCCGGCGGGACGGTCGCGACGGCGGTGGATCCCTCGTCGCCGCGCCTCTCGACGCGGAAGCCGTCTTCCGTCGAGATGACGTCGTAGATCGTCAGCTCCACGAAGCCGCGCTCCGCGACCCGCACGACGGCGTGCGACTCCGTCGCGCCCTCCGGCGCGCCCGACGTCACCGCCTCGCGATCCGCGTCGGTGAGACCGCCTTGCGGATCCTGGACCGTCACCTCGCCCCCGCGCGCGACGATCGTCGCCTCGCAGCCCGCGCCGTGGCACTCGAAGTCGAGCTCGCCGAGCGCGACCTCGCCGGAGTCATTCCCGCAGCGGTAGCGCATCCCGACCGGCGCGCGGTGGCTCGCGCGCCCGACCGGGTCCTCGTCGTTCGGGCCAGCGGCGGCCTCGTCCGACGGCTCGCCCACCACCAGCGCGAAGCCGCTGCACGGGTTGACGGGCGCCTCCTCCGACGGGGCCTCGTCGTCCGACGGCGCCTCGGCGGGCGCGGCGTGCTCCTCCGCGCTCGGTGCCTCGGCCGACGCGGCGGGCGGCGACGCGCTGGCCGGCGCGGCCTCCGGCTCGCTCGGGCCCGAGCAGCCGAGGAGGACCGCGGTGAGAACGAAGGCGCCTCGAGTCGTCATGCGCGTAGTCTACGCGTCAGGCGGGCGGCGCAACGCGTCGAACCATACGCCGTACAGTGGACGCTCGAGCTCCGGAGGCACGCACGCCCGCCGAAGTGTCCATCGGCGCGAGGTCGGCGTAGAAGCTCAGGCGCGCCGCGCGTCAGATCGCGAAGGGGCCGACCGCCGCCTCGCAGCCCTCCCAGTGGACGCGCAGGTTGTCCGCGTCCGACAGCTCCGGCTCGGGCGTGATCTTGTCGGGGAAGCCCGTCCAGCGCTCGGGCCCGTAGAAGTCGCCGGACTTGGCCGCCGGGTCGGCGCAGGCGCGCAGGATCCCGGTCGCGCCGTCCTCGGCCGACTGGGCCTGGCTCATGAAGCCGGACGACAGATCCATCCCGCCCGTCTCGGCGGTGGTGACCTGGAGGCTCGTGGCCGCGAGCCCCGGGTGCGCGAGCAGCGCCTTCAGGTTGGACAGCCCGGCGCGCTCGAACCGCTGCTTGAGGTCGTAGGTGAACACGGCGTTCGCGAGCTTGGTCTGATGGTAGCGCGCCCAACGTGGACTGTTGAACGCCGCGTTGTCGCCGTCGTCGCCGTCGCCCCCGAGGTCGCCCCCGTTCTTGCCGAAGTAGCGCGCCTCGAGCGGCGGCCCGAGCCGAGCCATCGACGTGTGGTTGACGACCCGGCCATCGCCACTCTGCTTCAGGAGCGGGAAGAGCTCCTTCGTGAGCAGGAAGTGCGAGAGCACGTTCGTCTGCATCTGCACGTCGTAGCCGTCCTTGGTGGCCTGGTCGGGGAGCGCCATCACGCCCGCGTTGTTGCAGAGCACGTCGAGCCGGTCGGTCGCGTCGCGCACCGCGGCCGCGGCCGCGCGCACGCTCTCGAAGTCCTGCAGGTCGCACGCGATCGCCTCGAACGCGCCGCCGGGGACCTCCTCGCGGAGGCGCTCGAGCGCGGCCGTCGCGCGCGCGCTCGGCCGGTTCAGCAGGAACACCCGCGCGCCGAGCCGCGCGAGCTCACGCGCGCACACGTAGCCGGTGCCGCTGGTCGTGCCGGTGACGGCGACCACCTGCCCGCTCATGTCGCGGGTGTGCTCGGCGAGGACGGTGGGGAGGTGCTTGGTCTCGGGCTGGCTCATCGGTGGCTCCGTATCTGCGGGGTTCGTGCACGGCCATCGGTGACGCTCGACCGCGGCGGGCTCGACCGCGCGGGAGCCCCTGACCTCGATCGCAAGGTCACACATCCCGGGTGAAGAAACCAGTCTGGTTCTTCGGCGGATCTCCGCTACCTCGTGGAACCCATGAGCACCTCCGAGATCGCCGTCCTGTTCTGCCGACCGAACGCCCCGCAGGGGCAAGTCGACTCGCTCGATCTCGAGAGCCACGCGCTCGACGAGGTCGGCCTCGACTCCGCCTGGATCGAGATGGAGTCGGTCGTCGACGGCGAGGCGGACCTCGCGCTCTCGCACGTCCGCGAGGCGCCCGGTCGGGCCTGGCTCTACCGGGGATGGATGCTGACCGAGGACGAGTACTCCGCGCTCGCCGACGCGGTCGAGGAGCGGGGCGAGCGGCTCGTCGTGGGCCCGGAGGAGTACGCGCTCACCCACTACCTCCCGAGCTACTACGGCCACCTTCGCGGCCACACGGCGCTGAGCGCGTGGACCGACGGCGCGGACCCGACGGAGGCGTGGGAGGCGGCTCAGTCGGTGCCCGGGCCGCCGTGGTTCCTCAAGGACCACGTGAAGTCGGCGAAGGAGGAGTGGTGGGACGCGTGCGTCGTCCCGCCCGACGCGACGCGCGCCGACTTCCTCGCGACCTGCCAGTCGCTGCTCGACGCGCGAGGGGACCGGTTCGAGCGGGGCTTCGTGGTCCGTGAGCTGCTGCGGCTGGCCGAGCTGCCGATCCGCGGCCCGAGCGGCGAGCCGCTCTTCGACGAGCACCGCCTCGTCTTCTGGCGCGGCCGCCTCGTCGCCCACGCGCCGTACCACGACCACGAGGCCGAGCCGCCGCCGCTCGCGCGGTTCGACTTCCTCTCGTCGATCGACTCGCCCTTCTTCACCGCCGACGTCGCCCGCCTCGCGGACGGAGGCTGGCGCGTCATCGAGCTGAACGACGGCGGCGTCTCGACCCTGCCGCCGCTCATGGACCCGAGGGACCTCTACCGACACGTCGCCGACCCGCGTGGAGCGCGCCGATGACCGAGACGCTGACCCGCGAGACGACCACGCCGCCGCTGGCGCTGACCGAGTCGCTGCCCGGCCGCGACCGGGCGCAGCTCCGGCGCTGGTGGGCCACCCGCTCGCGCGCACAGCAAGCCGAGCTGCACCGCCTCTGGGATCCGCGCCGGGAGGACATCGCCTGGACGGAGCCTGCGGACGACGCCGGCTGGGAGGCGCTGCCGATCCGTCTCCAGGGTCGCACCGTGGAGGACCCCGAGCTCGGTCCGGAGGGCCGGGAGATGAAGCGCGAGCTCCTCGAGTTCATCCTCGGCCACGAGGAGATCGGCTTCTTCCTCGAGGAGCGCCACTTCCACATCTGCCGGCGGCACGCGCAGGCGCGGGCGGCGCTGGCGAGCGGGCTCCTGCCGGCCGGCTTCCGCTGCACGCTGCGCGGGGAAGACTGCCCGATGCGCGTGATCTCGAAGGCGGCCGGCGAGCGCGCCGTCCGGATCCGACTCCGGGCGAAGTAGCCGGGCACTCAGCCGGCCGTGAGCTGGGCGAGCAGGACGCGGCCGTCGGCGGTGCCGATCGCCACCGCGTCGCCCTCGATGGCCAGCGTCGTCGCGAAGGTCGGCACGCCGTCCACGTCGAGCGTCTCCCGCCAGCGGGTCTCGCCCGTCGCGGCGTCCAGGATGCCGAGGGTGCCGTCCATCAGCGCGAACACGACCGCGTCGCCCGCCACGGCGAGCTCCGTGGCCGGCGCGCCGACCGACACGCGCCAGGCCGGGGGGCCGCTCCCCAGCTCACGCCGCTCGATGAGGTTCGCACCGGTGCCGGGCCGCGGGTGGTAGACCCTCGCGGCGCGGACGATCGACCGGGCCGACAGCCAGCAGGCGGTGCTGTTCATCAGGTGCGTAGCCTGGTCGTCCCAGTCCATCACCTCGTCGACGGCGCCGGCCAGGTCCACGCGACACAGGCGCTTGCCCTGGTGCGACCCGGAGGGCGTCCCCCGGAGGAAGCACAGGCCGTCGCCCCCGTCGAGCCGGAGGTAGTGGTTGAAGCAGTCGTAGTGACCGAGGTCCGCGCGCACCGCCTCGTCGGTCGACGCGCTCAGGACCACGTCGGCGCGCGCTCGGCCCCGACCGCGGGCGCCGGTGTCTCGACACAGCAGGTCCCCCGCCGCGTCGCTCGAGAGCGCGACCGCGTGGTCGAACGTCCGCGCGTGCTCGAGGCTGTCCGGTCCGAGTCGAAACAGGGTGGATCGGTCCTCGAGCTTCTCGACGAAATTGCCCCGGCGAAGAACGTGGACGACCGCCGCGCCGAGCGCCTCGACGAGCTGCACGCCGTGGCCTTCGCCCCGAACGTGCTGGGTCCGCTCGCCCGTCCGCGTGTCCCACACCTCGACGTGGCACTGGTCGTGGGTCGCCGCGAGCCGCTCGGGCGAGAGCCACAGCAGGTCCCACACCCGCGAGCGCTCCTCGTAGGGCGTCGATCCCATCACCTCGTCGAAGCGGGAGCGGCGATCGCGGTGCCCCATCGGAGAGGCCGCGAAGCCGAGGGTCGCAGGGTCGATCGGCGGGAGGTTCGCGAGCCGAGGATCGGGATCGGCGCCGCTCGAGCGGAAGCCCGACTCGCTCGCGTCGCGCAGGTCCTCGAGCACGAGGCCGACGTAGGTCTCGAAGGCGCGGTCTTCCGCGCCGGGGTACTCCTCCTCGTCGCGAGGGCGGAGCAGGACCGCGAGGCGATCGTCGTCCACCCAGCGGCAGGCGGCCACGTCGCGCGACTCCCCGAGCAGGCTCCGCGCCTCGCCGGTCTCCCAGCTCCAGAGCCACAGATCGCCCTCGAACAAGAAGCCGCCGTCGTAGCTCCCGGTCGCGACGGCGACGAGCGACCGCGTGGGATGGAACGCGACGTCGTTGATCGGGAAGCGGGCGCGGTCGAACACGCCGAGCCGGCGCTCCAGGGCGCCGTCGTAGACGCTCACGCGGTGCTCGATTCGACGGCCTTCGTAGAGCGCGCGGCCGGGCCAATAGAGTTGCTGGATGTGAGAAGCGAGGGCGCAGACCTCTCCGTCCGCGCGTCTCCAGCCCCCGGCCGGCTTGCCCACCTCGGCGAACCGCGACGGACTCAGCTCCCGGACGAGTCGAAGGCCCATCGACCCCCTCTACCACGAGACCCTCGCCGGCGAGGACCGACGTGGAGCTCCCATGACCAGCGGCTACGGCGGGGGGATGCGCTTCAAGCGCTCGGCGATCGTCGCGGCCAGGTCCGGGTCCGACGCGACCGCGCGCTCCACCGCGCGAGCGGTGGCCTCCTTGACCACGAGGCGTGCTTCGACCGAGCCGATCCGCTCGCGGGTGGGCCCCTGGTATCGCGGGTCGACCACCAGGACGGCGACGACCGCGTGGAGCCCGGGCGCGAGGGCGTCGTAGACGCGCTCGTAGTCGGCGCGACCGAGCCCCTCGGCGAGACCCTGGCGGAAGCCTTCGATGTGCGTGCCCTCGGGGGTCACGTCGAGGTTGCAGTAGCCCACCACGGTCGGCTGCGACGGCCATGCGCACCACTCGAACGCGACGCGAGCGACCGTCTCGCCGTGGCGGGCCTCCCCCGCGATCGCCCCCCGGTGGACGCGCCCACCGTGGGCGGGGCTCTCGAGGAGCGGAGCGACCGTCACCCCGGGGCCGTGCTCGCGCCGCTCGCAGGAGAAGCTGGTCACGAGCCCAGGCAGCAGCGACGCGAGCTCGCGGACGCGGCGCGCGAGCGACTCCACCTCGAGCTCGGGCGTCGTGAAGACGGCGGGGTCGGGCGCGAAGCGGACCGTCGTTCCCGTGCGGGTCGTCTCGCCGATCGGTGCCAGCGGCCTGGTGACGCGGCCGCGTTCCGTCTCGATGCGCCACGTCTCGCCGCCCGTCCGGACCTCGACCGAGAATGACGACGAGAGCGCGGAGACCATGCACAGCCCGACGTGCCACTGCCGGAGGTGGAAGTGGGGCGCGTGGTCGTCGGCGGTCGCGCTCCGGTGAAGGGTCGTGAGCACATGCTCGAGCCAGGAGACACCGCTGTCGTGCGGCTCCAGCGAGATCCCCGCGCCGTCGTCGGCGACCGAGAGGGACCCGTCCGCGTGGAGGACCACGTCGACGCGAGCGCAGCGCCCCGCGAGGTGCTCGTCGACCGCGTTCGCGAGGACCTCCCACGCCATGTCGTGGGTCCCCGCGCGGCTCTTCACGTCGCCGACGAACAACCCCGGGCGCGCGCGGATCATCTCCACGTCGTCGGTCGCGGGCTCCGTCATCGTGCGACCTCAGCCCGCCGACCCGTCCGGGTGCAGGAACGACTCCGCGATCTCCGCGACGCGGGCGCGGGTGATGCCCTCCCGCTGCTCGCGCGCGAGCGGGTGATCGGTCGGCTCCAGCTCGACGAACGGCCGCTGCCCGACGGGGCGCGTGTGGACCCGCGTCTTGAGGAACAGCGTCGGCTCGGGGTACGGAAGCCGGTCGCACAGCCAACCGAAGAAGGGCGGCTCCGCCTCGCGCCCCTCCTGCTCCCAGAGCTCCGACGTGCGCGCGAAGCTCGCCTCGCTGAGCGACGCCCACACGAGCCACACGAACGGCTCGTCGTCGTCCACGACCGGGATCTCGAGGCGGCCCCGCACGAAGAAGTGCGTCTCGCCCCCGCTCTCGAGGATGCACTGATCGGAGCTGAGCTGCGCCCGCGCGCGCTCCTCGGGAGACAGGTCGTAGAACGGCGCCGGCGCGTCGGCCCCAAAGACCCGCGGCAGCTCGGGGTGCCGCTCCCCGCAGGTTCGACAGTCGAAACCGGTCATGACCGCGTCATTGCCCCAGAC
>JAUHXR010000402.1 GCA_030426845.1 Polyangia bacterium
TCTTTTACCCTTCGATCACCAAAGCGAGCTCGGGCAATCAAGGTTTGCAATTCTACCCGTGCGGCAGTAATATCAGCCAGCGCAGGCTCAGGGGTGGGAAAGTCAGTATTTCCCGTCATGGCAATCTCGAGCTCTTCGCTCTTGGATCGCGTCGCGAAATACTGCGTCAAGCTGCCGTCCGCGCGCCCCAGGACGAGCGAGTTGTCCCCGAGGAGGAGCACGAGAGAACGCACCGGCGCCCCTGCGAGGGCGAGCGCGCTCGGCTCCGCGCCCGAGCCGTCGGTCGGCCCCCTGCTCGAGCTCGAGCGCGGGGTGCTCGCCTACGTCTTGGGGCGCTGGCTCGCGGCGGGTCCGTGGCGGGTGTCCGCCGTGCTGCCCCACCCCGCCCCCCTGAGCTGCGCGGACCTCCCGGTGCGGTGGCCGCTCGAGGTCCGGCTGGCCGATCGGCGCTACGCCGCGGCCGCGTGGTTGCCGCGCGACGCGCCCACCGTCCCGCCGCGCCGGCCCGACCCCGGGTGGCGTGCCCGGGTGCGCGTCGCGATCGGCGCGGCCACGCTGCGGCGCGCGACCGCCCGGACGCTCGCGCCAGGTGACACCCTGATCCCCGATCGACTCGCGACCGACGCGGCCACTCTGATCGTCGGCCGGTCCCGATGGCGCGCCCGGCCGATCGAGCGCGGATGGCAGATCGAACACCAGGAGCCCCCGATGAGCGACCCCGACGAGCCCCTCGCGCTGGACGCGCCGATCACCCTCACCGTGGAGCTCGCGCACATGGAGGTGTCGCTCGAGGCGATCGCCGGCCTCGCGCCGGGCGCGGTGCTCGAGACGGGTCGGCCGATCGGCGGGCCGGTGACCCTGCGGGCGGGCGGCGCGGTGCTCGCGCGCGGCGAGCTGGTCGACGTCGAAGGGGAGCTCGGGGTTCGGATCCTGGAGACCGCGCGCGCCACGGACTCGCGCGCCACGGACTCGCGCTCCAAGGGCTCGCGCTCTACGGGCTAGCGCTCACGGGCTCGACTGCGTGACGCGGATGTCGCCCGTGACCACGTCGCCCTCGCGGAACACGACGCGGGTCCCCGACGCGTCGAACACCGAGAGCGTGTAGAAGTCGAGCGTCCGCGGGGTGACGCTCGGGTCGCCGCGATCCTGGACGTTGACCGAGTACGTGAAGCCGGGCGCGCCATCGACCTCGGCCGTCCCGGTGAAGTCGCCGATCGCGATCCCGTTGATCCGGCAGAGCACCGCGTCGGGGTCGAGCAGGACCACCGTCGGCTCGGGCTCGTGGTCGCAGTCGTGTCCCCGCCCACGTCCGCGGGTGTGACCGCGACCGCGCTCCTCCTCGTGGCCGACGCGCCGCCCGCGCCCGGGGCAATCGCACTCCTCCTCGCCCTCGGTCGGCGGGACGATGTGGACCCAGCTGCCGGTGACCGTCGTCGAGTCGAACCCGGTGACCCGGCCGGCCACGAAGTCGCCGTCCGCGAGCATCCCGAGGCCGACGATGCGGCACTCGTCCGTGATGGTCAGGCCCGCCGCGGATCCCTCGGGATCGACGTCGTAGGCGCAGCCCACGCTCATCAGTAGAACGGCCAACACTGCATGCCGGTTCACGCGGTTCGTCCCTCCCTCACCTCGAGCCTCGCCATTGTGCAACTCTCGTACATTGAGATCAAGCGGCCGAGGCGCCCCTCTGGTACCGTGATCGCCGGGGAGACACCGATGCCTCGCCTCGCCGCCGCCTTCGCGCTCGTCCTCAGCCTGGGGTGGGGCCTGGCTTCGGGGTGCGCTCGCCCTGACTTCAACCCGGGCGAGCCCTGCGAGCTCAACAACGAGTGCGACGCGCGGCTCGTGTGCCGGCTGGCGCGCTGCCGCATCGAGTGCCGCGTCCAGCGCGACTGCCCCCTGGGGCTCCAGTGCGTGCGCGACGCGTCCGGCCTCGGTGCCTGCCAGGTCGAGTCCGAGCGGCGATGCGCGACCAACAGCCAGTGCGAGGCGCCGCTCGTCTGCCTGTTCGGCCAGTGCACCAACGCCTGCAACGACGATCGCGACTGCCCCTCCGGCGCCGCCTGTGTCGACGACGGCGGCGAGCGGGCGTGCGTCGACATGAGCGAGCGCGAGTGCGAGCTCAACTCCGACTGCCTCAACCCGCTGTTCATCTGCGCGAACGACCACCGCTGCCGCGTCGAGTGCATCACGGACCGCGACTGCCGCGACGGCGAGCGATGCCGCGATGACCTCGAGGCCTCGCCGATCTGCGCGCCGGGCGACCCAGAGGACGGCGGGGTGGACGGGGGCGCGCCGGACGGCAGCGTGCCTGACGGCGGCCCGGCCGACGGAGGGGTGAGCGCGACGCCCGCGTGGCTGACCCTCGCGGCCGGCCTCGAGCACACCTGCGCCACCCGCTCGACCGGCGCGACCGCGTGCTGGGGCGCCAACGACCGCGCCCAGCTCGGCGACGGCACCACCGTCGACCGCCCGACCGCGCGGGCCCTCGGGATCGCGGGGCTCCGCGTCATCGGCGCGGGCGCGGGCCACTCGTGCGCGGCGACCACGAGCGAGCTGTTCTGCTGGGGCGGCAACGCGGCCGGCCAGACGGGGACCGCGGGCGACCCGGTGAACGCGCCCGAGCCCGTCCTCGGGCTGCCGACCCCCATCACCGAGCTGGCGCTGGGCAACGACCACAGCTGCGCGATCGCCGACGGCCGCCTCTTCTGCTGGGGGGGCAACGACCAGGGGCAGCTCGGGCTCGGCGACGCGAGCCCGCGGGCGAGCCCCACCGAGGTCCCGCTCGGCGTCGCGCCGGTCCAGGTCTCGCTCTTCGGGCGCACGAGCTGCGTGCGCTTCACGACCGGCGAGCTCGCGTGCTTCGGCGACGGCGGGCTGGGCCAGATCGGCGACGGCGGGGGCGTCGACCGCGACGCGCCCAGCGCGGTCATTGGGATCACCGACGCCCTCCAGGTCGCCGCCGGCACCAGCTTCGGCTGCGCCCTCCTCGCGAGCGGCGAGGTGCGGTGCTGGGGCAACGACGTCCTCGGCCAGCTCGGCGACGGCGCCGCGGTCTCGAGCAGCCCGACGCCGGTCGCGGTGGTCGGGCTGCCGGCGGGCGTCCAGCAGATCGCGGTCGGCTCGGCCCACGCATGCGCGCGGACCGCGACCGAGCTGTACTGCTGGGGCGACAACACCTTTGCGCAGTGCGGCCTGGACCCCGCGTCGGGCACGAGCGTGCGCGTCGCCACGCGCGTGCCGAGCGTGACGGGGCCGGTCGACGCGGTCGGCGTCGGCACCAACCACACCTGCGTGCGCTCGGGCGACGCGATCGCGTGCTTCGGAGACAACATGCGCGGCCAGCTCGGGAACGGGGCGACGAGCGCCCGCGAGGTCACCCCCCAGCCGGTGGTCTGGCCGTGAGGGCGCAGATCCTCGGCCTCGCGATCCTCGGCGTCCTCGGGTGCGAGCGCGCCGAGCCGGTGCTGGGCAGCGAGTGCTCGCTCAACAGCGACTGCGCGACGCCGCTCGTCTGCACCCTGCAGCGCTGTCGGCGCCAGTGCCTCGACTCGCGCGACTGCGGGGCCGGCCTGCTGTGCCTGCGGCGCCCCGAGGGCAACGCCTGCCAGCTCGAGCAGGAGGCGTCGTGCGGCCTGACGAGCGACTGCGGCGGCGAGCTCGTCTGCAGCTTCGGCACCTGCACCACCGAGTGCATCGAGGACCGAGACTGCGTGGCCGGCGCGACCTGCGAGAGCGACGGCGCGCGGAACAGCTGCGTCGAGCCGACCGCCGAGGCCTGCGTCTACGACAGCGACTGCCCCGCGCCCTACGTGTGCGCGCGCGACCAGCAGTGCCACATCGAGTGCAACGAAGATCGCGACTGTCGCGCTCCGCGCCAGTGCGTGCTCAACGTCTGCCAGCGGGTGGACGGAGGCTGAGCGGTGCGCCGGCCCCTCGAGGCGGCGCCGACCCGCTCGATCGGCCCCTACCGACACGCCCACCGCATGGCGGTCGGCGGCATGGCCGAGGTGTTCCGCGCGCTCTGGCCCCAGCGCGCGGGGAGCGACCGCGCGGTGGTGATCAAGCGGCTCCGCGCCGAGCTCGCCGAGGACCCGGAGCGACGCGCGATGTTCGAGCACGAGATCGCGCTCGGTGCGCGCATCGCGCACCCCAACGTGGTGGCCGTGCTCGACCACGGGCTCGACGAGGGCGTCCCCTACCTCGTGCTCGAGTACGTCTTCGGCGTGGACCTCTGGCGGCTCGGGCGCCACCTCGCGAGCCGGCGAGAGCGGCTCCCGCTCGACGTCGCGCTGCGCGTCGCGATCGAGCTGCTCCAGGGCCTCGAGGCGGTGCACGGCGCGACCGACGAGGCGGGGGCGCCGCTCGGGGTCGTCCACCACGACGTCAGCCCGTCGAACGTGTTCCTCTCGGTGCACGGCGACGTGAAGCTCGGCGATCTCGGGATCGCGCGGGCGGCGGGCCCCCGCGGTGGTGAGCGCGGGGCCCGCGCCAAGGGCAAGCTCGGCTACCTGCCTCCCGAGCAGGTGCTGGGGCGCGAGGTCGACCAGCGCGGCGACGTCTTCAGCGCGGCGGTGGTCACCGCGGAGCTGCTGCTCGGCCGGCCGCTCTTCACCGGGGCGAGCGAGATCGGGGTGCTGCTCGCGATCCGCGACGGCGACCTGACGCCGTTCCGCGCGCTCGCCCCCGAGCTGCCCGCCGGGCTCGCCGACGCGGTGCTCGCGGGCCTCGCGCGCGACCCGAAGGACCGCACCGCCACCGCCGCCGCGCTGCGCGACGCGCTCGCGCGGGTGGACGCGCCCGCGAGCGTCGACGCCGCGGCCACCCTCGGCCGGCGGGTGGTGGAGGCGCTCGACGCCGAGGAGGAGGCGGGTCATCGAGGCGCGCTCGCCGAGACGATCGAGAAGGACGCGGCGTGGTTCGAGCGGGAGACCCCGGCCGCGCCGCCAGCGCTGGAGCTGGCGGGGGTGGAGCTCACGGAGGTGGAGCGACTCGAGGTGACCCGCGAGGGTGAGGTCGTCGCGCGCATGGATCGGGGTGCCCTGATCGGCGCGATCAGCACGGGCGAGGTGCGGGCCACCGACCGCGTGGCCGCGCCGGGCGCGACGCCGACCCAGGTCAGCGCGATCGAGGAGCTGGCCCGACACCTGCCCGCGTCGACCCGCACCCCGTCGGCGCGGCGCCGGACCCAGCTCGCGCAGACCAACGAGCTCCACGACCTCAGCCGCCGCTCGGCGCTGTCGGTGCTCGCGGAGGCGCTCGCGCTCCGCATCGACGGGCTGCTCCTCTTCGAGCGCGGGTCGGTCCGCAAGGAGGTCTACCTCGAGGCGGGCGCGCCGAGCTTCGTGACCTCCAATCAGCCCAACGAGCTCCTCGGCGAGTCGCTCGTCGCCAAGGGCGTGATCGCGCGCGCCGAGCTCGACCTCGCGCTCGCGGTGATGCCACGGTTCGAAGGTCGGCTCGGGGAGACCCTGGTGGGCCTCGGGCTCGTCGACCCGGTGCAGGTCTTCCTCGAGATCACGGGCCAGGTCCGCGAGAAGCTCCTCGCGCTCTTCGCCTGGACCGACGGGCACGCCGCGCTCTACCGCGGCGTCGACCGCCCGGACCGCGGCTTCCCGCTCGCCGCCGATCCGTGGGGCCTGCTCGAGGAGGGCGCCGCGCGGAGGCTCGCGTCCGGGCTGGACCGGCTGCGCGACGACCGCGCGAGCGCGCTCGAGCGAACCAGCCTCGCGCTCCCGCTCCCGCCGCGCCTCGAGGCGCTCGTCGCGAGCTGTGAGGGGCCGCGCGCGCTCGCGGAGCTCGAGCGCCTCGGCGAGGACCGCGACGCGGAGCGCGCACGCGTCCTCGTCCTGCTGGAGGCGGGCATCTTGCGCTGGCGATCGCCAGAGCAGGCGTCGTAGGTTGAGGCGGCGATGAGCGACGGCGACGGCCTGATCGGGCAGCTGCTGCTCGGCAAGCTCGAGGTTCTCGGCAAGCTCGGCGGGGGCGGCATGGGCGTGGTCTACGAGGTGGAGCACCGCCTCACCGGCCACCGCCGCGCGCTCAAGGTCGTCAAGCCGGAGTACGCGGAGCGGCCCCGCTTCATGAAGCGGCTGCTGCGCGAGGCGAAGGTCGCGGGCACCCTGGGCTCGGCGTTCGTGGTCGAGACCTTCGACGCAGGCCGGCTCGAGGACGGCTCGGCCTACGTCCTGATGGAGCTGCTCGAGGGCCAGAACCTCTACGAGGTCATCCAGGCGGAGGGCACGATCGAGCCGCGCCGCCTCGCCGCGATCATGGTGCAGGTCGCCGAGGGCATGCAGGCCGCGCACGAGGCCTCGATCGTCCACCGCGACCTCAAGCCGGAGAACGTCTTCCTCGTCGACGACGACGGCGAGGAGCGGGTGAAGATCCTCGACTTCGGGGTCTCGAAGTTCGAGGCGGCGGAGGTCGCGCCGAGCCGGCTGACGGCCGAGGGGACGCTCGTCGGCACGCCCTACTACATGTCGCCGGAGCAAGCGGGCGGGCGCGAGGTCGACGCGCGCTCGGACGTCTATGCGCTCGGCGTGATGATGTACGAGGCCCTCTCGGGGCGGCTGCCGTACGAGGCGAGCACGGTGGGCGAGCTGTTCGTGAAGATCGGCGCCGGCCAGTGCGTGCCGCTCGAGGCGCGGCGGCCCGAGCTCGACCCGCCATGGAGCGCGATCGTGCACCGCGCCTTCCACCCCGACAGGGACGCGCGCTACCCGAGCGCGGAGGCGCTGCGCCGCGAGCTGCTCCCCCTCGCGCGATCGGCGGCGGCGGCGCGGGCCAAGACGATCTCGGACGGCGCGCGCGGCACGGTGGACTACGGCGACGAGCCGCTGCCCCGCCCCGCCCCGCTCCCCCGCCTCGCGCCCGACGCCGAGGCGATGTCGCGCGAGACCGAGCCGTCCGCGCAGGCGGCGCCTCCGTCGAAGCTCGAGACCACGCTCAAGACGACGCCCAAGACCACGCCCAAGACGACGCCAGACCCGCAGGCACGAGTCGCGTCGACGCCCGCGGGCGCCTCGAAGGATCGCGCGTGGCTCTGGGCGATCGGCGGCGCGGCGCTCGTGCTCCTCGTCGTGATCCCACTGCGCGGCATGCTCCGCGACGACGCGCCCGGGCCCGAGGTGGCGGCGGAGCAGGCGGCGAGCCCACCGCCCGACGCGCCCACCGCGCCCCCCCCGACGCCGGACCTCGGCCCCGAGCCCTCGGCGGCCGCGCGCGCCCGAGGACCACGCGCGGGCCGC
>JAUHXR010000033.1 GCA_030426845.1 Polyangia bacterium
GCGGCGGGGGCGACACCGGCGGCAGCGGCGGCGGCGACACCGGCGGCGGTGGTGCTGGCGGCGGCGGCGGCGGCGCTGGCGGCGACACCGGCGGCGGCGACACCGGTGGCGGCGGCGAGACCGCGCCTCCCGACAACCCGTTCGGCTGATCGGTCACCGGCGTCGGGCGCTCGCTTGTCCGGGCGGTGTAGGGGCGCTCGTTGCCCTGGCGCTGTCGTCCGACCTCGCTCTCGTCCGACCTCGCTCTCGTCCGACCTCGCTCTCGTCCGACGCCCGCGTCCTCCGACCGCGTCAGCGCGGGCGCATGCGGCGCAGCTCGGGGCGGACCACCCGCGGTCCGGGAGCGCGACCGTGCGTGCGAGCGAACAGACGGACGAGCGCGAGCCCCGCGACGAAGCCGCCGACGTGGGCGAAGAACGCGACCCCACCCCCGCCCGCGACGTCGGCGAGGCTGAAGAAGCCGTAGACGAGCTGGAGCCCGAACCAGACGAAGAGGAAGACCCACGCGGGCAGCTCGACGAACTGCAGCAGGACGAAGATCGGCACGACCGTGACCACCCGCGCCCGGGGGAACAGCATCAGGTAGCCGCCGAGCACCCCCGCGATCGCGCCGGACGCCCCGACCATCGGCACCTTCGCGCCGGGATCGATCGCCACCTGGGCGGCGACCGCCGCGAGCCCACTCAGGACGTAGAACAGGAGGAAGCGGCTGCGCCCGAGCGCGTCCTCGATGTTGTCGCCGAAGACGTAGAGGAACCACATGTTCCCCAGCAGGTGCATCCAGCCGCCGTGGAGGAACATGCTCGTGAGCGGCGTCATCCAGCTCCCGAGGCTCGGCTCCTGGGTCAGGTAGTAGGGCACCACGCCCCAGCGCATCACGAAGCCCTCGAGCGCGGGGCCCAGCATCCACTGGTAGATCCACACCGCGACGTTGAGCGCGATGAGCCCGTAGGTGAGGTAGGGCCGCGCCTTGGTGGGGTTGATGTCCCGAAGAGGGATCACCGCCGGAACCTAAGGACTCCACCGGCGGCGTCAAACCACGCGCCGGGCCTCGCCGCGCCGATCGCTTCTTGGTAGAGAGCTGGTCTGTGCGCGCGCGCGATCTCCTGGACGAGGCGGGCCCGCTCGCCGCCGCCCTCCCGGGCTACGAGCGGCGCGAGGCTCAGCTCCGGATGACCGATCTCGTCGAGGCCACCCTCGAGCAGAAGGGCGTCGCGCTCGTGGAGGCCGGGACGGGCACTGGCAAGACGCTCGCGTACCTGGTGCCGGCCATCCTGAGCGGGCTCAAGGTCGTGATCTCGACCGGCACGCGGAACCTCCAGGACCAGATCATGGAGAAGGACCTGCCCCTGCTCCGCGAGCACCTCGGGATCCCGGTCGAGGCGGCCTGCATGAAGGGCCTGACGAACTACCTCTGCCGGCGCCGCTACCGGCAGCTGCTCGAGAGCCCCGACGCGGACCGCCCGACGATGTCGCGCCGGCTGCCCATCCTGATGGACTGGGTCGAGCGGACGGCCACCGGCGACCGCGCCGAGCTCGACGCCCTCGCCGAGGACGACCCCGTGTGGGCCGCCGTCCAGAGCGCACCCGACACCCGGGTCGGCGCGCGGTGCGCCTACCACGAGGACTGCTTCGTCACTGCGATGCGGCGCCGCGCGGAGGCCGCCCGACTCGTCGTCGTCAACCACCACCTCTTCTTCGCCGACCTCGCGACCCGCGGCCCGCACGGCGGCGGGGTCCTGCCGGACTACGACGCGGTGATCTTCGACGAGGCCCACCAGGTCGAGGACGTGGCCACGTTGTTCTTCGGCGTCCAGGTCAGCCAGCAGCAGATCGAGAAGCTGGTCCGCGACGCCGAGCGCGCGCTCCCGCCGGTCGCGAGCAGCGAGCGCGTCCTGCGCCGCGCGCTCCACGACGCCGAGGATCTCTTCGCGCGCCTCCCCGAGCCGACCCGCGAGGGTGGGCGCGCCGCGCTCCCGCCCGAGCTCCTCGGCGGCGCCGACTACCACGCGCTGGACGCGTCCCTCGAGGCGCTCGCCCTCGTGCTCGAGCGCGAGGCGAGCGACCCATCCGACGGGGGGCCCCGGGCTGGTGCGATCCTCCGTGAGCAGCAGCTCGGCCAGCTCGCGCGGCGCACCCACCGGCTCCGCGACGGGCTCGCCAAGGTCGCCGACGGCGCGACGAGCGCCGCGATCACCTGGGCCGAGCGCACCGGACGGCGAAGCGCGGTCGGCGCCTCCCCGGTCCGGGTCGGCCCCATCTTCCGCGACGAGGTGCTGCACCGCGTCCCCGCGGTCGTCTTGACGAGCGCGACCCTGACCACCGGCGGCTCGTTCGACTACGTCCGGCGCCGCCTCGGGATCGACTTCGAGGTCGACGAGGTGCAGCTCGAGTCGCCCTTCGACCACGCCCGCCAGGCCGCGCTCTACCTGCCGCCGCTCCCGGACCCGCGCTCGCCCGCCTTCCCCGACGCCGCGATCGCCGAGATCGTCCAGCTCGTGCGGCTCACCGGCGGCGGCGCCTTCGTGCTGACCACCTCGCTCCGCTCGATGAGCCGCCTCGCCGAGGGCGCGCGTCGCCAGCTCCGCGGCCGCCCGATCTACGTCCAGGGCGAGGCCCCGAAGGGCGCGCTCCTCGCCCGCTTCAAGGACGACGGCGACGCGGTGCTCTTCGCCACGATGAGCTTCTGGGAGGGCGTCGACGTTCCCGGCCGCGCGCTCCGCCTCGTGGTGATCGACAAGCTACCTTTCGACGTCCCGACCGACCCGCTGGTCGAGGCCCGCTGCCGCGCGCTCGAGGAAGAGGGCGAGGCGCCGTTCATCCGCTACCTCGTTCCGTCCGCCGCGCTCACCCTCAAGCAGGGCTTCGGCCGGCTGATCCGTTCGCGCGGCGACCGCGGCATCGTCGCGGTCCTCGACTCGCGGCTGACGCAGAAGGGCTACGGGCAGGTGTTCCTCAAGAGCCTGCCTCCGGCCACGCGATGCGAGCGCCTCGATCAGCTCACGGCGTTCATGGCGTGAGCCGCCGCGCGCGGCCGAGCCGGCTCACCCTCCACCGCTCGCGACGCGCGGCGGGCGACGCCAGATCCACGACTGGCGGGCGCCTCGCTGGACGCCGAGCCGGACACGGGCCCCTCGCCAGCGGGGCGCGCCACGCACGTAGCCGGGCTCGCCGGCGGCGTCGGCCGCTAGCGCCCTGAGGTCCATCGGCCAGACCCGCCCGGTCGGCAGGTGGACGAAGTACGCCTCGCTCAAGTGCAGCTGCGTGGTGTGGCGCCAGGCGCACGCCAGCCACGGCCCTCGCTCGGCGCAGCGCAGGCGCCCGCGGTGCGTCCCCGCCTCACCACGCAGCGAGACGCGACGCGAGCCGACGCGCAGGGCGCAGACTCCGTGCCGATCGCATCGCACCTGCCACTCGTCGGCGCGGGCCGACGCGGTGAACGCCGTGAGGACGCAGAGGAGAGCCGCGAGGCTCAGAGCCTGACGCGCGATCGGCACGACCCCGCAGACGGGCGGGCGGCCCGCCGCATTCCGCAGGCCGCGCTCAGCGCGCCGGCTTCGGGTTCTGCAGCGGCGGCGGCGGCGGCACGCTGGGGTGATCGGCGGGGCCGTCCGAGTCGCCCGTGAGGTAGGTGTACCCGCGCAGCGACTCCTCGTAGTGGCGCATCAAGAGCCGCACGTTCTCGATCGTGATCAGGCCCCGACGGCGCGCGCTCTCCGCCTGCAGACGGAGCCGCTCGACCATCTCCTGCGGCTCGTACTCGACGTAGCCGAGGACCTCTCGGACCGAGTCCCCGTAGACGACGCTGGCGACCTCGTAGCCGTCCTCCTCGAGGCTCACGTGGACCGCGTGGGTGTCGCCGAAGAGGTTGTGGAGGTCGCCGAGGATCTCCTGGTAGGCGCCGTTCAGGAACATCGCCATGAAGTAGCGCTCGCCCGCTCGGATCTCGTGGACCTCCAGCGCGCGCTTGACGTCCTCGAAGTCGATGAAGCGATCGATCTTGCCGTCGCTGTCGCAGGTCAGGTCGGCGATGGTCGCGCGCTCGGTCGGCTCCTCGTCGAGCCGGTGAATGGGCATCACCGGGAAGAGCTGCCCGATCGCCCACACGTCCGGCGCCGACTGGAAGACGCTGAAGTTGCAGTAGTAGATCGCGCTCATCATCTCCTCGAGCGACTGCACCTCCTCGGGCACGGTCTTGACGCGCGACGCGAGGGCGGTGATCCGATCGAGGCAGTGCCAGTAGAGGCGCTCCGCCTGGGCGCGCTGGCGGAGCGTGATGTAGCCGAACTTGAAGAGGCTGTCGGCCTCCTCCTTGCCTTGCTGCGCGTCATGCAAACTCTCTTGCAAGTTCTTGGCGCGGACGTTCTCCCAGGTCTCGTAGAGCTCGTCGAGCACCCGGTGCGCGCCCTCGCCGGGGTGATCGGGCGCCGCGCCGCCGGAGCGCACGCCGTTGGTCCCGACCACCTCGAACACGAGCACCGACTGGTGCGCGCTCACCGCGCGCCCGCTCTCGCTCACCAGCGTCGGGACCGGGACGCCCTTGCGATCGCACGCCTCCTTGACCTCGGAGACGACGTCGTAGGCGTACTCCTGCTCGTCGTAGTTCATCGACGCGTGGAAATCGGTCTTGCTCCCGTCGTAGTCGACCGCGAGGCCGCCGCCGACGTCGAGGTAGCCCATCTTGGCGCCCATCTGCGCGAGCTCGCCGTAGATGTGGGCCGCCTCGCGCAGCGCGTTCTTGACCGGGATGATGCTCGAGATCTGCGAGCCGATGTGGAAGTGCAGGAGCTGCAGGCAGTCGAGCATGTCGCGCTCTTTGAGGCGGTCGACGACCTCGACGATCTCCGCGACGCTGAGGCCGAACTTGGCGCGATCGCCGGTCGACGTGTTCCACCGGCCGACCCCGCGCGAGCTGAGCTTGGCGCGCACCCCGAGCGCGGGCCGGACGCCCGTCTTCTCTGCCGCCGCGAAGGCGTGGTCCAGCTCCTCGAGCCGCTCGAGGACGACGAAGACCTTCTTGCCGAAGAGCTGCGCGAGGAGCGCGGTCTCGACGTAGGCCCGGTCCTTGTAGCCGTTGCACACGATCAGCCCGCCGTCGGTGCCCATCGCCGAGAGGGCGATGAGGAGCTCGGGCTTGCTGCCCGCCTCGAGCCCGAACTCCCACGGCCGCCCGTGCTCGACGACCTCGTCGATGAAGTGCCGCTGCTGGTTGACCTTCACCGGGAAGACGCCCTGGTAGCGCCCGTCGTACTCGTACTCCTCGATCGCCCGCCGGAAGCACTCGTTGATGTGCTTGATGCGGTGCTTGAGGACGTCCGAGAACCGGATGAGGAGCGGCAGGTCGAGCCCACGCGCCTCGAGGTCACGCGTGAGCTCGAAGAGATCGACGACCGGCCCGCCCTCGGTGCCCACCTCGACGCGGCCGGCCGCGTTGATCCGGAAGTACGGCGCCCCCCAGCGGGAGATTTGATACAGCTCCGCGCTCTGGGCGAGGGACCAGGCGGGCGGGGCGTCGGACGGGTCGTTGGGCTCGGTCATCGGCGCGGGGATCTTGTTGGGTGTGGCTGACCAGGGCAACGGGTTTTCGCCCCAGCCCATGTCGCTCGATCCGATCCGCGGGTACCCTCCGTCATCGGGCATGGACGACTCCAACGCGCTCGCCGAGACGGTCGCCGCGACCCCGACGCCGGGAGGTCTCTCCGCGCCGTCGAGCGACGACGCGGAGGGCATGAGCGGCGCGACGCTCGATCACTTCTCGATCGGCGAGCGGCTCGGCAAGGGCGGGATGGGCGAGGTCTACGCGGCGACCGACACCTCGCTCGACCGGCCGGTCGCGATCAAGGTGCTGCGGCCCGAGCTCACCGCCCACGCCGCGATGAGCGAGCGGTTCCTGCGCGAGGCGCGCGCGCAGGCCTGCTTCAACCACCCGAACATCGTCCACATCTACTACATCGGCCGGCGCCCCACCCCGTCCGGCGAGGCGTCGCTCTTCTTCGCGATGGAGCGCGTGGCCGGCGGCGACCTGGACGATCTGCTCACCCGCGGCGAGGTGATGCCGCCCGAGGAGGCGCGCCTCGCGATGCTCCAGGTCGCGCGCGGGCTGCGGGCCGCCCACCGCGCCGGGGTCATCCACCGCGACATCAAGCCGTCCAACCTGATGGTGAGCGAGGAGGGGCTCATCAAGATCGCCGACTTCGGCCTCGCCAAGCCGATGGACGGCGACAACCAGATCACCCAGGAGGGCTCGCTCGTCGGCAGCCCCTACTACATGTCGCCCGAGCAGGCGGTCGGCGACGCGATCGACCACCGGGCGGACATGTACTCGCTCGGCGCGTCGTTCTATCACCTGCTCAGTGGGCGGCCGCCGTTCGACGGGCCCCGCCCGATGGCGGTCGTCGCCAAGCACCTCAGCGAGGACCTCACCCCGCTCCGCGAGGTCGCCCCGCACGTCTCGCCCCGGCTCGCGAAGATCGTCGAGCGCCTCCTCGCGAAGAAGCCCGACGACCGCTTCGAGGACTACGACGCCCTGATCGCCGCGCTCGAGGCCGCCGCGCCCCGCCCGCGCGCCCACGCGCCGTTCATGACGCGCGCCGCGGCCGCGCTCGTCGACTTCTTCCTCGCCGGCGCGCTCATCGGCGCGCTCCGCTGGGTCGGCCTGCTCGTCTACCTCGTCGTGGTCACCGTCGGCTACGCCTGGCGCGGCCAGTCCCCGGCCAAGTTCCTCCTCGGCATCGAGGTGATCCGCGACGACGGCGGTCGGCTCGGCTGGCTCCGCGCGGCCGCCCGCACCGTGTCGCAGCTCTGGATGCCGATCCTCGCCGGCGGGCTCATCGCGCTCACCAGCGGCGTGCCAGAGCTGCTCAACACGATCGAGACGCTCCACACCGAGTCGATCGACGAGCTGCGCAGCGTGCTCGTCGCGCTCGGGATCAGCCACGGCGCGATGAGCATCCTCTACTTCGTCGGCCTCGGCCTCGCGCTGTTCCACCCGGAGGACAAGACCGTGCACGATCTCCTCTGCCGCACCCAGGTCGTCTACCGCCTGAAGGCGCGCGCCGCGAGCGCGGCCTCCGGCTCGAGCGCCGGCAGCCAGCCCGACCTCGAGTCGCTCGGCAAGAAGCTCAGCACGCGCCCGCCCCCCGCCGACGGAGACGACGATCAGGTCAGGTAGATGATCGCGATCGTCGTGACCACGCCGAGCACGCCGGTCGCGAGGAAGGGCCCATCGCGCAGCATCTCCTCCGTCGGGCTCTCCGACTCGGGCCGGTTGCGCACGAGGTGGATGAAGCGGAGCACGCCGACGAGGAGGAACACGCTCGTCACGATGAGCAGGTCCGTCCCGAACGCGGCGCGCGTGTGCGGGTCGAGCGTGTAGACGCAGTAGGTCGCGAAGGTCGCGGTGCCGGTGATCCAGAGCAGCACGTTGACGGCGCGGCGGCTGTAGCGCTCGAGCACCTTGCGGCTCGACGCAGAGCCGGTGCGCTCCTGCACGACGAGCTCGTGCATCCGCTTGCCGAGGCCGAGGAAGGTCGCGAGGAGGAACGTGACGATCAGGAGGTAGAGCGACGGCGGGACGTCGGCCGCGAAGGAGCCGGCGACCACGCGGAGCTCGAAGCCGAGCGCGATCGAGAGCACGTCCACGTAGGCGACGCGCTTGAGGCCGAAGCTGTAGGCGATGTTGTTCGCGAGGTAGCCGGCGAGGCTGGCGAGGAACCAGGCGCTCACGAACCAGCCGGCGCCGAGCGCGACGACGCCGAGGGCGATCATCACGAGCGCCGCCGCCCGCTCGGTCACCGCGCCGGAGGCGATCGGGCGGTTCTTCTTCACCGGGTGCGCGCGATCGGCGTCGACGTCGACCAGGTCGTTGAGGACGTAGACCGCGCTCGCGAGGAGCGAGAAGCAGGCGAAGCCGGCCAGCGCGCCGAGGACCTTGCGGAGGTCGAAGAGCTCCTGGGCGAAGATCACGGGGGCGAGGACGAAGAGGTTCTTCACCCACTGGTGAGGCCTCATCGTCTTGATCAGCCCGCGGAGCATGGCGGGCGACCATAGCCCCTCCGCCCGCGAGACGGTAGCGGGAGGCTCCCCGCGCGAGCGCCCGAGCCGTTGAAGTGAGGGGCCCCCACCGGCGACCCGACCATTCGGGTCGTCGACCTCGGACCCGGCGGGGGCCCCGTCAGCTCTGTCGACGCGTGAGGGCGCGAGAAGTTTCGTCGCGCGTCGCGAGCCCACCCTCTTGCCGGCGCGGAGACCACGAGCGACCCCGCGGGAACCCCCACGCCCTGTCGCTTGTCCAGGGCTGGGGCGGTGAGTACCGTTCCCGCTCCCCGCCGCCCGGAGACCCCGTGATCCCCACGCGCATCCTCTCGCTCGCCGCCTCGATCGGCCTGCTCCTCGCCGCCTCGACGGCCGCCGCCGACAACCCCTTCGAGGCCGAGCAGGCCGCCCACGAGCGCGAAGCGCGCCAGGCCGGGCGCTCGCCTCGGGCGATCCTCGGGGTGCTGGAGCTGTGGCGCGGCGCCGCGGACGTCCGACCCGAGGTCACCCTAGGCCACCTCGACCGCATCATCGCGGATCGCCGCGTCTCCGCGCCCGTGCGGATGTACGCGCGTGGCCTCCGGGCGCGGATGCGCCTCCAGATGGGCGACCCCGACGCGAGCCGGCGAGAGATCGACGAGCTCGGCTTCGTCCGGCGCTGGCGCGTGGTCGGGCCGTTCGACAACGAGGGCAAGACGGGTTTCGATCGCGAGTACCCGCCGGAGGCCCAGCGCATGGGCCCCCTCGACCCGGAGGCGGAGTTCGAGGGCCGCGAGCGGCCGGTGCGCTGGCGCGAGTACCCGGACGTGTCGTGGCACGGCTACGTCTCCTTCGACGCGGTGATGCGTCCGCGCGCCAACGTCTGCGGCTACGCGGAGACCTTCGTCACCAGCGAGCGCGCCCAGGCGCTGAGCCTGTGGGTCGGCGGCGGCGGCGCGACGCGCGTGTGGTGGAACGGCGAGGTCGTCCACGAGGACCCCGCCTACCGGACCCCGCACCCGGACCGCTCGGTCGCGGTGGTGGGCGCGCGCCAGGGGCTCAACCGCTTGCTCGTCAAGGCCTGCGCGGCCGAGGGCGTCTGGGGCTTCTACCTCCGGGTGGGCGACGCAGCGGGCGAGCCGGCGCGCGGGCTCGGCTTCGAGGCGACGGCCGACGCGGAGGCGATCGGGCAGCTCACGCCGGGCTCGGGGGTGAGCCGGCTGCCCCGGCCGCCGGTGGCCCCGTTCGCCGGGCTCGAGGCCGCGGCCGAGGGTGAGCGCGCGCCGGCCGGCGCGCTCGAAGACCTCGCGCGGTTCCTCTCGATGACCGGCGCGGACGACCCGGCGGAGGAGCGCGCGCGCCAGCTCGCGGCCCGCGCCGCCGACGCCTCACCGAACGTAGCCCGGCTCGCGCTCGCGGCCGGCCTCGCGAACCAGCGCGGCGAGGCGATGCGCTTCGGCCGGCGCGCGGTGGAGCTGGGCGGGCGCGAGGCGACCCTGCTCGACGCGCAGATCACGGCCGGCGGGCCGAGCCCCGAGGCGGCGCTGCCGATCCTGGACCAGCTCCCGCGGGGCACCGCCGAGTGGATGCAAGGAACGTTGCTTCGCGCGGACATCCTGCGCACGCTCGGGCTCAACCACGCGGCCCGCGCGCGCGTCGACGAGGCGGCCGCGCTCGCGCCGGGGGCGATCCGCTGGGTCGCGGCCCAGGCCGCGGCGGCCGGGGCCTCCGAGCGCCGCGATCGTCTCATCGAGCTGCGCCGCGAGCTGCTCTCGATCCGCTACGACGACCTGGGCTCGCGCCGGGTGCTCCTCGACGACGCGCTGAACCGCGGCGACGAGACCGGCGTCAACGCGCAGCTCGACATCTACCGGCGGCTCGCCGCCGATCGCGCCAGCACCTACGTCATGGCCGGCCAGGTCTACGAGGCGCTCGGGCGCTCGGACCTCGCGTTCGCCACCTTCCGCGCGGGCCTCGAGGTCGCCCCCGAGGACGCGAACCTCCACGTCGCCCACGGCCGCGCGCTCCTGCGGGCCGGGCAGCGCGACGCCGCCTCCGGCGCGCTCCGGCAGGCCCTCGCGCTCCGGCCGCAGGACGCCGCGACGCGCGAGCTCCTCGAGCAGATCGAGCCGCAGGACCGGATGGACGAGGCCTTCGCGGTCGCCCCCGAGGAGCTCCTCGCGCGGCAGACCGAGGGCGACGGCTACCCGCTCACCGTCCTCGAGGACCTCACGGTCAACACCGTGTTCGAGAGCGGCCTCGGCTCGCGCTTCCGGCAAGTCGCCGTGCAGATCCACGATGACGAGGGCGCGCGGAGCTGGCGCACCTACGGCATCCAGTTCGACCCGGACGTGCAGCGGGTCGACGTGCGGCAGGCCCGGGTGTTCCGCGGCGGGCAGCAGCTCAGCGCGGCGCGCGCCTTCGAGCAGCAGCTCGGCGAGCCCTGGTACCGGATGTACTACGACACCCGCGCGCGCGTGGTGGTCTTCCCGGACCTCGAGCCGGGCGACGTGGTGGAGATCCAGTACCGCGTGGACGACGTCGCGCCGCGCAACCTCTTCCACGACTACTACGGCGACCTCGCCTACCTCCAGACGACGACCCCGCGGGCGCGGCTCGACTACGTGCTCATCACCCCGCCGGGCCGCGAGTTCTACTTCAACGAGCCGCAGATGCAGGGCCTCGCGCACGAGCGCACCGAGCGGGACGGCCGGCGCGTCGATCACTTCCACGTCACCGACGTGCCCGCGCTCCGGGTCGAGCCGTCCTCACCGGGGATGACCGAGCTGGTGCCCTACCTCCACGTGTCGACCTACCGCACGTGGGAGGACGTCGGCCGCTGGTACTGGGGTCTGATCCGCGACCAGCTCTACGCCGACGAGTCCCTGCGGCGCACCGTTCGGGAGCTGATGGACGGCGCGACCGACACCCGCGAGAAGGTCCGGCGCATCTACGACTGGGTCATCCGCAACACCCGCTACGTCGCCCTCGAGTTCGGCATCCACGGCTTCCTGCCGTACCGCGTACCGGACATCGTCACGCGCGGCTTCGGCGACTGCAAAGACAAGGCGTCGCTCATCTACACGATGCTGCGCGAGGCGGGGATCGACGCGCGCATCGTCCTGACGCGGACCCGACGCAACGGCGAGATCTCGGGCCAGCCGGCGTCGCTCGCGGTGTTCGACCACGCGATCGCCTACGTGCCGGAGCTCGACCTCTACCTCGACGGCACCGCGGAGTTCACCGGCCTCGACGAGCTGCCGCAGATGGACCAGGGCGTGACCGTCCTGCGCGTCGGGCCCGACGACGTGACCCTCGCCGAGACGCCGATGATGCCCGCCGACGCCAACCGCCTCGCGCGGGAGCTGACGCTGACCTTGACGCCGGACGGCTCGGGCCGGGTGGCGGCCTCCGAGGAGATCCGCGGCGTGTCCGCGCCGGGCTACCGCTCGCGCTACCAGTCCGCGGGTCTGCGGGCCGAGCGCCTCGAGCGGCGCACGCGCTCGCTGTTCTCCGGCGCCGAGCTGGCCGAGCAGAGCTTCGAGAACCTCGACGACTTCAACGCGCCGGTGCGGCTCAGCTACGAGGCCACCGCGCCCACCCTCGCGGTGCGCGACGGCCGCGCGCTCCGGGTCGCGCCGTCGGTCCTCGGGCGGCTCAGCCAGAGCCTCGCGAGCGCGTCCAGCCGCAACCTGCCGCTCGATCTGGGCGCGCGCAGCTCCTACACGGAGGACCGCCGTGTGCGCCTGCCGCGGGGCTGGACGGTGAGCGAGCTGCCCGAGGGCGGCTCCGCGGAGTCGCGCTTCGGCCGGCTCTCGATCGAGGTCACGCGCGAGGGCGACTCGGTCCGCGCGCGCACCTCCTACGCGCTCGAGGCCGACCGGGTCTCGGTCGACGACTACCCCGAGTTCCGGCGCTGGGTGCAGGCGGCCGACCGCATCCTGCAGCAGCGCCTCACCGTCACCCCGGGAGGTGAGCGATGAGCCCCCGTCGGATTCCCCTGCGCGCGAGCCTCCTGCTCGGCCTGCTCCTGAGCGCGGTCGCCTGCGGCGGCGCGCAGCACGGCCGCACCCCGACGATCGACGAGCTGCGCCGGCGCGCGGACGAGCGCCCCGACGACCCGGACGCGCAGCGCGCGGTGGCAGAGGGCGAGCTGCTCCTGCGGGGCGGCGACGCGACCCAGGCCCGGGCCCGGATCGATCGCGCGCGTGAGCTCGCCCCGAACGACCTCACGCTCCTCTACCTCTCGGCCAACGAGCACGAGCTGCACGGCGATCCGGCGGCCGCGCTCGAGGAGTACCTCGCGCTGGTGGTCGGGGCCGCGCGCTCGCGGAGCCCGCTCGCCGCGGCCCTCGCGGAGGTCGCGGCCGCGGAGATCGAGGGCCTCGACGACGCGGTGGAGGGCTACCCACGCCTCGTCGCGGAGGCGCTCGACCCGCTCGTCGAGGAGCCCGGCGCGATCGGCGACGGAGCGCGCTCGACCGTGATCGACCTGCTGATCGACCTCGCCTATCGCCGCGGCGACACCGAGCGGGTCCGCGCGCTCACCGCCGCCGCTGGCTGCGCGGACGAGTGGCGGGTCGCCGGCCCGTTCGGCCCGCGGCACCTCCTCGGCTTCGACGACGCCCTCGCGCCCGAGTCCGACGCGACGCTGGCCGAGCGCTACGACTACGGCCACGGCCGCGGCCAGCGCCCGACCCGCGACGTGCGCGCGCGCGGCTGCACCGCGCACCTCGGCCTCGGGCCGATCGTCGGCGCGGGGACGACCTACGCGGAGGCCGAGGTCGAGGTCGCGTCCGCCGGCCGCTGGGTGCTCCGGGTCGAGACCCCGAACGCGGTGGAGGTCTTCGTCGACGGGGCCTCGATCGCCCGGCTCGACCGACGCGTCACCTCGATGGCGCGCGTCACCTACCACCCGGTCGAGCTCAGCGCGGGCGCGCACCTCGTCCGGCTCAAGATCACGACGCGCCACCCGAACCCCGTCGCCTCGATCGCCCTGTCGCAGACGGCCGGCGCCCCGGGCGGCGCGGCCGTCGAGGCGCGGACCCTGACCGAAGCCTTCCTCCGTGCGCAGCGCGCGCTCAGCCGCGGGGACGTGGTCGACGCGCGCGAGCAGCTCCGCGCCCACCTCACCGAGGACGGCTCGCCGGTGATGCTCATCGCGGGCGCGGCCGCGGCCCTCAACGATCCGCTCCGCGGCTCGACCGTCCGCCACGACCAGACGCGGCGGCTCCTCACCTGGGCGAGCGCGCGCGACGAGCGGGCGTGGTTCCCCCGCCTCACCCTCGCGCAGCTCGAGGCCAACGAGGGGCGGGACCAGGCCGCGATCGCGATCCTCCGCGACGCCACCGAGCGCTGGCCGTCGATGGTGATCTTCCCGCTTCAGCTCACCGACCTGCTCGAGCAGCGCGGCTGGCTGGCCGCGGCCGAGGGTGCGGTCGAGGCCGCGCGGGAGGCCGTCCCGTCCGCCTGCCGCCCGCTGCGGGCCGCGCTCGGCCACGCGGAGCGCCGCTCGCGGGCGAGCGAGGCGATGGCCCACGCCCGGGCGCTCGTCCAGTGCGACGCGCGCTCCGACGCGCTGCTCCGGCTCCACGTGCGGCGTCGCGAGTGGGACCTCGCGAGCGCGGAGCTCCAGCGCCTCGCGACCCTCGAACCGGAGGCGTCCACGATCGGCGAGCTCCAGGCCCGCCTCGACATGGCCAACGCGCGCGGCGACGACGACGCGGTGGCCGAGGTGCTCGAGGCGCTCGGCGAGCGCATGCCCCGCTCCGACCTGCTCGTCCTCGCGGAGGCCGACCGCGCCCTCGCGGCCCAGGGCGCCCAGGCCGCCCGACAGCAGCTCACGGCCGCCCTCGCGCGTGAGCCCGAGGCGATGGGCGGGCTCCGTCGCGCGCTCCGCGCGATCGGCGGTGACAGCCCGCTCGAGGCCTACCGACGCGACGGGCGCGAGGTCATCGACGCCTTCGAAGCGAGCGGCCGCGTGTACGAGGAGCCGATGGTCCTGGTGTTCGACTACACCGTCTACCGGGTCTTCGACGACGGCTCGATGCTCGAGCTGACGCACAACATCTTCCGCCTCGACAGCCAGGAGGCGGTCGACCGGATGGGCGAGTTCCAGGTGCCGGACGGGGCGCACATGCTCACCCTCCACACCGTCAAGGCGGATGGCACGCGGCTCGAGCCCGACGAGATCGCGGGCAAGGAGACGCTGTCCTTCCCGAACCTCTCGCCCGGCGACTACATCGAGTTCGAGTACATGCGCGGCCGCCCCGCGCCGGCCGGCTACCCCGGCGGCTTCCTCGGCGAGCGGTTCTACTTCCGCAACTACGAGACGCCGTTCGACCTGTCGCAGCTCACCGTGGTGACGCCGCAGCCGCTCGAGCTGGACCCGCGCGGCGAGGCGCCCGAGACCGAGCGCCGCGAGGCGGACGGCCTCGCCGTCTACCGCTGGACCGCGCGCGAGAGCCGGCCCTTCACGCAGGAGCCGGCCGCGGTCGCGCCGCGCGAGTTCTTCCCGTCGATCTACTGGGGTCGCGGCGCGACCTGGCCGCAGTACGTCGAGTCGCTGCGCGACGTGCTCGCGGACCGCGACGTCCACGACCCGGCGGCCGCCCGCCTGGTGGCCGAGGTGGTGGGCGAGGCGACCGCTCCCGACCAGGTCGCGGCCCGCCTGCACCGCTGGGTGCTCGAGAACATCGAGGACTCCGAGGACGTGTTCGGCCTCTCGCCCGCGATGCTCGCGGCCCGGACCGGCAACCGCACCCGGGTCCTCCGCTACCTCCTGTCGATGGCCGGCCTCGACGCCGACCTCGCCCTCGCGCGGAGCTTCACCGCCGACGCGCACACCTCGGAGCTGGCCGACGACGACACCTACCAGCACCTGGTGATCCGCCTGCGCACCCCCGAGGGCCCGCGCTGGCTGCACGCGGGCGCCCGCGGCGCGCCCTACGACTTCTTGCCGCCGCACCTCCGCGGAATGGACGCGCTGGTGCTCAACGCGGAGGCCGAGCGGGTCACGGTCGGCGAGCGGGACCTCAACGCGGACCTCCGGACGGTGGAGGTCGACGTGCGGCTGCGTCGCGACGGCGGGGCCGAGGTGCGGGTGGTGGAGACCTTCCGCGGCGCCGGCGCGGTGCTGTGGCGCAACCAGCTCGAGGAGATCCCGGACGCGGACCTCGAGCCGCAGTTCGAGTCGGCCTACGTCGCCAACCTCCTGCCGGGGGGTCAGCTCACGCGCCTGGTGGTCGGGGGCCGCGAGGACCCCGAGCAGCCGATCACGCTTCGCTACGACGTGGACGTGCCCTCGCTCGCGCGCGCGACCGGCGGCTCGCTCGTCCTGCCGGCGGTCTACCGCGCCCGGCTCGGCCCGCAGTACGCGCGGGTCGCCAGCCGCACGACGACCCAGCTCGTCGGCGAGGGGCTCGCGCTGGACGTCGAGGTGCACGTGCGCCCGCCGGAGGGCGCCTCCGTGGGGAGCCTCCCGCCCGAGGCGGAGCTGAGCGGCGTCCACGGCTCCGAGGCCCGGATGACCGCAGCGCGGGAGGGCGCGGTGATCGTCCTGCGGCGCAGCTACCGGATGCCGAGGATGCGGGTCGAGCCGGCCGAGTACACCCGGCTCGCCAGCTTCTGTCGGCAGGCCGACGAGGCCGAGTCGGGCGAGCTCGTGCTCGGCCTGTAGCCGCTCGATTCGCTACCGGCGCGGTCGCGCGCGCCCGAAGTTGACAAGCTCAGCGGAATGGGAGATGTCCCTGATCCCTCTGTGAGCTTCGAGGTCAAAGTCCTGAGCCCGAGCCCCACCCGCGTCGTCGTGCGGGTGGCGGGCGTCCTCGACGAGCACACGGGGGCCGAGCTGAGCGAGAAGGTCGGGGCCCAGCTCGAGCGCGGCGTGACCCACGTCCTGCTCGACCTGCGCGGCCTGACCGACTGCAAGATCCTCGGCCGTCAGGCGCTGCGCCAGCTGCAGGGCACGCTGCTCGAGGCCGGGGCCCGCACCGCTTACCTCACCGGGAGCCCGCGGATGCGGGGGATGACGCTCATGGTCATCAACGGGAGCAAGGATCCGTACGCCGCGACGTTCGTGAACCCGCCGGAGGCCGACGACTGGCTCGAGTCCGAGGTGGACCGCCGCGCGCGCAACGTGGCGTTCACGGAGAAGAACGCATGAGCCCGGCGCCCTGGTACACGCGCTGGCTGATGCGCGGCACGGACTGGGCGTGGAGCCTCCACACCGGTTACACGACCCCGTTCATCGTGGAGATCGCGGAGTCCTATGGGCTCAGGAACGCGTTCAAGCTGCTCGGCGCGATGACCGGGAGCACCAACCGCCTCGAGGCGGCGTGGGGCAAGGTGGACGCCCAGCTCGTGCTCGGCATCGCCGGCACGTGGAACGGCTGCCGGTTCTGCGGCGCGGGCCACATCTACGCGGCCAACCTCCTCTTCTTCCGCGAGCACGGCGAGCTGATGCCGCTGGACGAGCGGGAGATCTTCGAGCTGCAGCGCATGGGCTTCGACGAGCTGGTCGACCACGTCACGGGACAGTTCGCGTCGGGCAGCCAGGCGGTGCGGAGCCTGCTGCCGGTCGTCACGCGCACCTTCGAGATCGAGCGCGGCGACAAGGGCCGCGAGGGCGACGACCGGGACGTGGCGATCCTCAGCGCGATCGAGACCTGGAACCAGCTCAACGAGTGCTCGGTCGAGAAGGTCTACGACCTCGAGATCGATCTCGTCCCCGCGCTCGCCACCGTCTTCAAGGACAAGAAGCTCATCAAGCGCTACCAGGCCGCGCGCGGCCGGGGCTGAGCGCACCCTCGATCCGTCGCCGCCCGCTCGAGCCGGTCGCGCCCCACAAACCGAAGCGCCGGACTCCCGAAGGAGCCCGGCGCGTGGTGTCTTGGGGTCGCGAGGGGGCTCTCAGAGCCGCATCAGGAACTCCATGATGCGGTTCTGCGAGCGGGTCGAGAGCGAGTCGAAGCGGTCACGGGACGCCTGCCCCTCGCCGCCGTGAGCGAGGATCGCCTCGCGCAGGTCCGCGGTGCGGCCGTCGTGGAGGTAGGCGGTCTTGAAGCGGAGGCCCCAGAGCGGGGTGGTGCGCCAGTGGCCGCCGCGGGCGCGGCCCATGGTCCGGCCGATGGTCGTCCCGCCGTTGTCGGCGAGGGCCGGGCCCATGTCGTGGACGAGGAGGTCCGAGTAGGCGTGGACCCACTCGCGCTCGAGCTGGGGCACGCGGACGCTCGAGCCGTCGGCGAGCTCCATGTAGTAGCGGTTGGCGGTGCGCATCCGCGGCACGTGGCAGCTGTCGCAGCCGATGGCGTGGAAGAGCACCCGGCCGCGCGCGCTGTCGCGGGTCGGGCGGAGCCGCGGGGGCGGCGCGAGCAGGGCCTGGAAGTGGTACAGCGCCATGCTGTCTTCCTGGGTCACGTCGTTCGGGTGATCGAGCGCGACGTCACACTCCGGCGGCAGCTCCCCGCCGTTGACGAGCCCGGTCGGGGTGCGCTCCTGCGGGAAGAACGGGTTGCTGACACCGAGCTCGATGTTGAACGGATCGGCCGAGAACTGCTCGAGGGTCGCGGTCTGCGCCCGCCAGCCGAAGCGGCCGACGCGCGAGGCCCCGCGGAGCTGACGCTCCGGCTGCGCGGCGGTCGGGGTGGGCTCGAGCGCCTGCGGCTCGCGACCCCAGTTGGCGAAGCCGATGATCCCGTCGCGGCCCCAGCCCTCGCGTCGCAGGATCGTGCGGTCCGGGATCGCGTCGAGGAGACCGAAGCCCCACACCGCGGGCGTGTGGCGCTCGCTCACGACGTTGGCGAAGGCCGGGACGGTCTCCGCGTTGAACGGGCAGGCCGGGAAGCCGTTGTCGCGGATCGAGCGGGCCTGGCGCACCGGGCCGCCGAACGTGCGCAGCGCGTTGTAGAGGCCGCCCTGGTCGAGCCCGAAGTGGATGACGTTGAACGACGAGCCGACGCCGTTCGGGTCCGGGCCGCCGGGCCGGCCGCCGAGGCCGCCGTGGCAGGTCTGGCAGGCGCGCTCGTTGTAGAGCGGCCCGAGGCCCTCCTCGGCGGTGAACTCATGCAGGAAGACGTCTTGACCCACGTTGAAGAGCGCCTGCAGCTGCGGGGAGAGGCCCGCGAGGGGCTCGCCCGCGTCGGGCTGACGCGGGTGGTGCGCCGCCGCGTGGTCGCCGTCCGGGCCGGGGACGAGCAGCGGGCTGAGCATCGCGGCGAGGACCGCGACGCCGAGGGTGAGCTTCTTGGTGCCGTTGTTCTTCATGATTCAGAGCCCCCCGCCGCAGAGGTCGACCGAGCCCGCAGGCCACGGGTCGAGCTGACCGTTGATCCCGTCCTCCTCGATGAGCGTCCCGAAGGAGCGCATGTCGAGGCGCATGGGCCGCGGGATCTCCTGCGGGTACATGTTCCCCCACCCGATGAAGGTGGCGTCGCGGTACGCGAGGTACGCGGGCTTCGGGAAGGGCTCGTAGCTCGAGGCCACGCCGATGCCCTCGCCGTTCCAGATGGACTCGAGGAACCAATCCCAGCTCATGTACATCTCGTCCGGGAGCCGGGTCTGGGTCCAGTAGTTGTTGAGCTCGTCGGGCCGGCAGAGGTTGTAGGGGATGATGAGCGCGATCACGCCAGGCGTGCCCATCATGTCCTCCATGCGGTCGTAGTTGAACGTGAAGTGCGCGCTGCCGGAGCCGTCCGGGTTGCTCTCGAAGAGCGGCGTGCAGAACATCCGCGTGGCGGTGGCCGGGACGGGGAAGTAGGTGCCGGCCGGCGGCCACGGACGCGGCCCGATCGGCTCGAAGTCGTAGCGGGTGCCGATGAAGTCGAGGGTCGTCGCGTCGTAGTAGGCGTTCTCCTGATAGCGCCCGATGATCGAGCCCATCATCCACATCTGCCAGCGGCCGTCCGACACGGTGGTCGGCTGGGTGTTGAACGCGGTGCTGTCGTCGAAGTCCTTGGAGAAGGTCTGGCGGTACGGGTAGGCGCCCTCGGTCCAGTTGGCGTAGAGGTCCACGGTGTTGGCCGACTTCGAGTAGTCGATCCGGATGTGGACCTCGCCCTCGAGCCCGCGGAAGCAGAACTCGTTGGGCAGGCAGAAGCCCTGCGTCATGTCGAACTCGATGCTGCCCTCGTCGGGCGGCGCGTAGACGTAGCGGTCCTCGATCGTCGAGCGACCGTTCGACAGCTCCGGGACCGACGTCAGCGCGGCCCCGGTCGACCCCACGTCCCCCGGCTCCGCGCACGCCGCGAGCAACAGGCAGCTTCCAAACAGCAGGAGCCCTCTTCGCATCCTCGTCGTCCCCTCTCTCATGCGCCGACCCCTCAGCGCGTGTGGAAGACTTCCTTACAAGAGTCGATCCAGGCCGGGATCGAGCGTGAGATCAAGAATCCGCCCAGGGTGCGGCTGTTTGATTTCCATCAATCGTTTGATTTGCTACAGTCCGTGTTCGATGACGCCGGGCCGAGGATCGCTGGGGACGATCGCGATCATCGGCGCCGAGCCGACGGGCTCGGGCATCCGGCAGCGCCTGGTCGAGCGGGGCTACGACGTGGTGATGGAGGGCGCCGCGCCGGTCCCGAGCGAGCGCGCCCTCGAGGCGGATCTGTTCCTCGCGTGCGTCCCGATGCCCGGTCAGTCGGTGGCCGAGCTGCGCTCACGCATCCGGGCTGCGGGCTCGGAAGCCCCCGTGATCGCTATTGGATCGAGCGACGACCTCGGCGCCGAGGAGTCGATCGAGGCGGTCTTCGACACGGTCCCCGACCCGATGCAGAACCCACACCGGCTGCTCGGCGCGGTCGGCTACGCGCTCGGCGCCCGCCAGGAGGATCGCGAGCTCGACTACCTGCGCAACCGCGAGACCGCGGACGCGGCCCAGATGGTGGGCCGTGATCCCTCGATGCGGCCGGTGTTGCATTTCATACAGCAGCTCGCGCGCCGCAGCGCGATGGGCGTGGCCCCGACGATCCTGCTCCTCGGCGAGACCGGGACGGGCAAGGGCCTGCTCGCCAAGATGATCCACCAGGCCGGCGTCCGGCGGAACCGCCCCTTCGTCCAGGTCAACTGCGCCGCCATCCCCGACACCCTCGTGGAGAGCGAGCTGTTCGGACACGAGAAAGGCGCGTTCACGGACGCGCGGCGCACCCGGGTGGGGCTCTTCGAGACCGCCGACGGGGGCACGCTGTTCCTGGACGAGATAGGCTCGTTTCCCCTCCACTTGCAACCCAAGCTGCTGACGGCCCTCGAAGACAAGCGGATCCGGCGGGTCGGCGGCGAGGAGGCGGTGGAGGTGGACGTCCAGGTGATCGCGGCCAGCCAGCCCCGGCTGCGTCAGATGGTGAAGGAGGGCCTGTTCCGCCAGGACCTCTTCCACCGCCTCAACGTCGCGTCGGTCTCGCTCCCGCCGCTGCGCGACCGAGGCGACGACCGCAAGCGGCTCGCCGAGCGCTTCGTGAGCGAGTTCTGCGTGGAGTACGGCCTGCCGCGCAAGACGCTCTCGGACGACGCGCTGAAGTTCATCCAGCGCTACCACTGGCCGGGCAACGTGCGGGAGCTGCGCAACCAGATCGAGCGCATCGTCCTGCTCTCGGACGAGCCGACCATCCAGGGCTGGCAGTTCGAGCGCTCGAGCGGCGAGTTCCTCCGGGTCGACCTGCAGCAGCAGGAGTCGGGCATGCAGATCAAGCTGCCCAGCCACGGCATCTCGCTCGTCGAGGTCGAGAAGGAGCTCATCAAGCGCGCGCTCGAGCTCAACGAGGGCAACGTCAGCGCGACCGCGCGCTACCTCGGGATCAGCCGGCAGACGCTGATCTACCGGCTCAAGAAGCACGACCTCGCCGCCGAGTGATCCGGCGGGCGAGCGGCGCAGAGAGCCGCCTCAGCGGCCGGCGACCACCCGACAGGCGCGCTCGTCGCCGAGCTCGCACGCCCGGGTGAAGAGCTCGCGCGCCCGCGCCCGATCGCGCGCGACCCCGACCCCGCTCGCGTAGCTCGCCGCGAGGTTGAAGCAGCCGAGCGACGAGCCCGCCTCGCACGCCTGGGTGAAGAAGCCGCTCGCCCGACCGTGATCCTGCGGCACCCCGCGCGCGGTGCTGTAGAGCGACCCGAGGCTGGCGCAGGCGTCGCCCTGGTGCGCCTCGCAGGCCACCTCGTAGCGCGCCCGGGCAGCCTCGTAGTCGCGGGCGACGCCGCGGCCCTCCTCGAGCATCCGCCCCTGACCGAGGCAGGCGAGGGTCATCCCCTCGTCGCAGGCCTGTCCGAAGAGCCCCGCCGCGCGCGCCGCCTCGGCCGGCTCGTGCTCGAGCGCGAGCGCGAGGTTGTAGCAGGCCCGCGGGTCCTCCCCCGCGCAGCCGCGCTCGAAGAACGCCCGCGCGCGCGCCGCGTCGGCCTCGCCGCCGATGCCCTGCGACAGCATCAGCCCGAGGTTGTTGCAGGCCGCGACCACGTCGGCCTCGCAGGCGCTCGTGAAGAGCGCGCGGGCCCGGGCCTGGTCCGGCGGGAGGTCGCCCACCGGCCGCGCGATCACGACGGCGAGGTTGTAGCACCCGAAGCTGTCCCCCGCGTCGCAGGCCCGCTCGAAGAGCGCCATCGCGCGCGCCGGGTTGGTGGTGACGCCGCGCCCCGCGTAGTAGCTGGCGCCGAGCGCGGTGCAGCCTCGCGGCTCGCCGCCCTCGCACGCGCGCTCGTAGAGTGCGTTGGCCGCGGGCACGTCGGGGGCGCCCGCCTCCCCCGTCTCCGCGGCGCGGCCCGCCTCGAGGCAGGCGGCCGCGTCCCCGGCCTCACACGCCGCCGTCCGGTCGCCGTCGGCCACCGGCTCCTCGGCGTCGGTAGCCGACGCGCCGCAGGCCGACAGGAGGAGGAGCGCGAGCGCGGCGCGCGGACCGGAGGCGGTGGATCGCACGCGGGCGAGCTTACCCGATCGCGAACGAGTCGGGCTCAGCCGTCGGCGCGGCGGCCGTCGGCGCGACGCGCGTGCTCGACGATGTGGCCGACGAGCGTCGGCCAGGCGCCGTGGGGCAGGTCGTGGCCCATGCCCTCGATCAGCTCGAGGCGCGCCCCCTCGATCGCGGCCGCGGTCATGCGCCCACCGACCGGCCGGATCAGGGGATCGACCGTGCCGTGCAGCACGAGGGTCGGCGTCTTCACGAAGCGGAGCCGCGGGGTGCGGTCGCCGCTGGCGCCGATCGCGGCGAACTGCCGCAGCACGCCCACCGGGTAGGAGCCACGATCCCACGCGCGGCCCGCCGTCTCACGGAGCGCGTCGAGGTCCTTCTCGAACCCGGTCGAGCCGACGGTCGTCCAGAAGCGCACCGCGTTCTGCATCGCCTCGTCGCGCGTGCGCGGCGGCTTGCTGAACAGCGCGCGCATCGCCTTGGGCTCGCTGATGTAGACCCCCGTCTGGCCGGTGCTGCTCATCATCGAGGTCAGCGAGCGCAGGCGCTGGGGATGAGTGATCGCGAGGGTCTGGGCGATCATCCCGCCCATCGAGATCCCCACGACGTGGGCGTCCTCGATGTCGAGCGCGTCGAGGAGGAGCGCGGTGTCCTCGGCCATGTCCTCGAGCGCGTAGGGCGCGTGGGACCGCATGCCGAGCATCGCCTGGAACATCGTCCGGCCGGCCGACGGGACGGGCAGGTGCTCGAGCCTCGTCGATCGGCCGACCTCACGGTTGTCGAACCGGATAACCCGGTAGCCCGCCTCGACGAGACGGTCACGGAAGCCGTCCGGCCAGTGCACGAGCTGACCGCCGATGCCCATGATCAGGACGAGCGGCGGACCCTCGCCCACGTCCTCGACGCAGAGCGTCAGGCCGTTGGCCAGGCGTACGAGCCGCTCGGCCGATGGCTCAGCGGTAGGTGAAGCGGATCTCGTAGTCGCAGAGCTGGTAGACATCACCCTCTTCGACGCGCTTGCTGTCGATCTTGCGCCCCTGGAACTCCACCCCGTTCGTGGAGCCGAGGTCCTTCAAGTACCAGCTCCCGTTTTGCCAGATCACCGCCGCGTGGCGCCGGGAGATGTTGCCGTCCTTGATGGGCAGGTCAGCCGTCTTGGTGCCGCGGCCGATGATGAACTCTTCCTTGGCCACGGGGAACTTCTGCCCGTTGAAGATCACGTAGAGGGGCATCATGCCCGCGCCGGGCTGAGCGACCGGGGCGTGGCTGGGGGCGCCGCCGCCCGGGAGCGGCGGGGGAGCGCCGGGGTGGCCCGAGGGCGGACCACCGAATCCGGGCGGGGGCTGGTAGGGCGCGGGCTGGGGCATCGGCGCCGGCGAGTGCGAGCCGTAGGCGGGCGGGCGCTGGGTCGGCGGCGGTGGGTACGACGACGGGCGCTGCTGCTGCGGGGGCGGGTAGCCGCCGTAGCCAGGGTTGGGCGGCGGCGGGTAGCCTCCACCCGGCGCGGGCGCGGCGTAGCCTCCGCCCCCGTAGCCCTGGTGGGCGGGCGGCGGCGCCGAAGGGATCGCCGGCTGGCCGCCGGGGCCCGCCGGTCTCGAGGCGCCGGGCCCGGGCGTTCGCACCCCGTAGTTCCGCGAGCGCGCGTACTGCCGCATCGCCTCGTTGATGAGGTAGTCGACCGAGCACTCCAGCTCGCCGCTCATCTGCTCGAAGATCTCCCACAGGTAGTCCCGACACTGGAACTGGCGCAGGGTCTTCTTGTTCTGGTCGTGGTTCATCGCCGTGAATCGGAGCCCGCGCCCCGCCTCGTGCTACTCGGAGCCGCCCTCGGACTCGCCGCCCTCGGAGTCACCGCCGGCCGCCTCACCCTCCGCGGCCTCCGGCGCAGACTCGCCCTCGGTGGGGTGCAGCCGCTCCTGCACCGCGTTCGCGACCGCGTCGGCGACCTTGCCGACGGTGTCCTGCTCCTCCCAGTGCTCGCCGTTGGTCGCGGCCGAGTCGGAGGCGAGCGCGCGGATCCGGGCGATGTCGCCGTCCTCGGCGCGGCGCTCCCAGTAGTAGAGCGCGATCACCCGGCGGTACCACTCGGACGCGCGGAGCTGCGCGTTCATCAGGTCGGCCGGGGGCGGGCGGAGCTGGCTGAGGCGCTCGCCGTAGCCGTAGAGCTCCTCGCGGGCGTAGGCCTCGGCGTCGAGGCTCGTCAGGAACTGCTGCACGACGTCGTTGCCGCCGAGGGTCAGGATGAGCGACCCGACGCGCCAGCGGACGCGCCAGTCCTCGGTCTCGTTGAACGTCGGCCAGAGGCGGGTGACCGCGCTCGCAGCCCGCGAGTCGGCGATGCGATCGAAGGCGTAGTCGCGGACCTCGATGGCGGTCTCGGCGTTGAGCGCCATGTCGAGGAGCGGGTCGACCTGGTCGGGCCGGACGCCGCCCTCCATCGCCTGGAGCGCCTTGGTGCGGCGGCTCTGCACCGCCTCGGCCCCGACCCCCTCCACCGCGGTGGCGCGGGCGATCTCGAGGAGGCGGTCCTGGACGGCCCGCTGGTCGTTCAGGTGCTTCATCGCCGGCAGCGCGCCGAGCGTGATGAAGTTCTCCCGGTTGAGCGCGGCCGCGATCTCGATGCGGTTCTCCTCGACCTCGCGGTTCTGCGAGCGGAGCTGCTCGCGCAGGCTCGTCTTGAGCCAGTCGAGGTACTCGGCCCCCTCCATCTCACGCTCGATCTCGACGAGGCGCTCCGCCGCGCGGTCCTTCGTCTCGTCGTCGCCCAGCGTGCTGATCAGCTCGGCGAGCTTCACCAGCGCCTGCTGCGGCAGCCGAGCGTTGAGAGCGCCGACGAGCCGGGACGCCGCCGGAGCGCCGAGCTGACGCACGACCTGCTCGGCGCTGTAGTTGCCCGCGAGGCTGCGGCCGTTGAAGTCGACGGTGAACCAGTCGACCACCGCGTCGGTGAGCTCGGTGCGGTGCTGCTCGCCCGCGTAGGGGATGAGCAAGAAGGCCGCGTCCTTGGCCCGGACCTGCCGCGCCGGGACCCCCTCGCTGTCCTCGCCGCCCGCCTGCTCGACGTCGCCGCCGCGCATCATCTCGATGAGCCCGGGGACCATCTGGCCGACGACGCGGGTGCGGGTCTCCTCGTCGAGTCGACGGACCGCGGCCTGGAGCTCCGAGACCCCGTCGACGTCCTCGCGCGGCTCCATCCGGACGAGGGCTAGGCCCGCGTAGACGCGAAGATCGTCCTCATACTTGTCAGCGAGGAGGACAGCGACGATCTTCCCTGGGCCCTTGATGGTGCCCATCCAGTAGTCGATGTCGTCGTTCGTGACCTTGCAGCCGGACGCGAGCGCCAAACACAGACAGGCGCCGAGGATGGGTCGTACAATCCGTCGCATGGGCGGGGTCCGATAGTAGAGGAATCCGCGTCCCAATCAAGCGTGCGTTTCCCCCGCGTCGGATCCGGTAAGTCCCCGAAAAGACGGCGCGCCACAAAGTTGACCCGCAACCCCCCAAGGGCCCACCCTGCGGTGTAGGGAGGTAGTCTACTTGGGCGCACCCCAGAGTACATCTGTCGACGAGATGCCCGCGGTCGGCCGGCGCCACGAGGTGCTGGGTATCGTCTGCGCGGCCGCCACTGCGCTCGTCGGGCTCTCGCTGTGGTCGTACGACGCGGACGGCGGGAGCAACTGGATCGGGCCGGTGGGGGCCGGCCTCGCGGGGGTCCTCGCGACCGCGTTCGGCGTGGCCGCGTGGCTCGTCCCCATCGAGCTGGCGCTCGCGACCGGGCGGCTCTTCAGCAAGAGCACGGTCGCCCTCGGGATCGGTCGCGTCGCGAGCACGGTGGTGATCGTGCTGGTCGGCTGCGCGATGGTGCACCTGCTGCTGACCGGCGAGACGGTCTTCGGCGGTCACCTCCCGGGCGGGCTGCTGGGCGAGGTCCTCGGCGAGGTGATGCGCTCGCTGCTCGGCCTGGTCGGCTCGTACCTGGTGGGCAGCGCGGTCATCCTCATCACCGTCGTCCTGCGCACGCCGTTCAGCGTGATCCAGAGCGCCCGCAAGGCCTACGTGGGGACCCTCGCGGCCGGCGCGCGGGCCCGCGAGTGGGCGAACACGGGCCTCGAGGCGTGGCGGGAGGCCAAGGAGCTCGAGCGCCTCGAGCGCGAGGAGGCCGAGCGCGCGGCCGCGCCGCGGATCGTCTCGGACGCGACGCTGGACGGAGACGACGAGCCCGACGCCGACCCGGTCGTCTTCGCGGGCGAGGCGATCGAGGTCGACGACGACGAGCTCGATGAGATCGAGGAGCCCGAGGTCGCGCGGCCCAAGGCCGCGTCGCCGAAGGTCGCCGCGGAGCCCGAGGTCGAGGAGGCGGAGCCCCCGCCCCTGCCGAAGAAGAAGGCGAAGGCCAAGCGCGGGCCCGCGGGCCCGACGATCGTGGCCCCGGTCGCGAACGCCGCGCCGAGCGCGGTGCGGATGCCCGAGGTGCACGGCGACTTCGAGCTGCCGCCGCTCGACGTCTTCGACGAGCCGCCGGCCCAGGCGATCCGCGTCGACGCCGAGACCCTGCGCGACAACGCGCGCCAGCTCACCGAGAAGCTCGAGGCCTACCGGGTCAAGGGCCGGGTCGACGAGATCCACCCGGGCCCGGTCGTCACGATGTACGAGTTCGAGCCGGAGAGCGGGACCAAGATCTCCAAGATCGCCGGCCTCAGCGACGACCTCGCGATGGCCCTCGCGGCCCACAAGGTGCGCATCGTCGCGCCGATCCCCGGCAAGGCCCGCGTCGGCTTCGAGCTGCCCAACGAGGACCGTCAGACGGTGTTCCTGCGCGAGGTCCTCGAGGACGACCGCTGGCACAAGCTCAAGGCCTCGCTGCCGGTCGCGTTCGGCAAGGACATCGCCGGCCAGCCCGTCTACGGCGACCTCTCGAAGATGCCTCACCTCCTGGTCGCGGGCGCGACCGGCAGCGGCAAGAGCGTCGGCCTCAACGTGATGCTCTGCTCGCTGCTCTCGCGCCGCACGCCCGAGGAGGTGCGGATGCTGATGATCGACCCGAAGGTGGTCGAGCTCGCGGTGTTCGACGGCATCCCGCACATGCTCCTGCCGGTCGTGACCGACATGAAGAAGGCCGCGCTCGCGCTGCGCTGGGCGGTCGACGAGATGGAGCGGCGCTACCAGCTCTTCGCCGACGCGGGGGCCCGCAACATCACGACCTTCAACCAGCGGGTGGACAAGGTCCTCGCGGGCGAGATGCCGGCGGAGAAGCTGTTCAAGAGCCGCAAGGGGAAGGTCCGCGCTCAGGGCGAGGATGGGCAAGAGGTCTTGCTCGACCCGGCCGACGGCGAGCAGCCCGACGCGGTCGGCACGCCGGAGCGGCTGCCCTACGTCGTGGTGGTCGTCGACGAGTTCGCCGACCTGATGATGGTCGCGGCGAAGGACGTCGAGGCGGCCATCGCGCGGCTCGCGCAGAAGGCGCGCGCGGCCGGCATCCACGTGATCCTCGCGACGCAGCGGCCGAGCGTCGACGTCATCACCGGCATGATCAAGGCGAACTTCCCCGCGCGCATCGCGTTCAAGGTGAGCCAGCGCGAGGACAGCAAGACGATCCTCGGGCGCAACGGCGCCGAACACCTGCTCGGCATGGGCGACATGCTGATGATCCCGCCGGGCTCGAGCGACCTGCGGCGCGTGCACAGCGCCTACGTGAGCGAGGACGAGGTCAAGCGCCTCTGCGACACCCTGCGCGAGCAGGGCAAGCCGGTCTACGACGACAAGATCCTCGAGCCGCGGGACGAGGAGGGCGGCGGCGACGGCGCGGGCGGCGGGAGCGACGACCCCGTCTACGACCGCGCGGTCGCGTGCGTGGCCCAGGCCGGCTACTGCTCGATCAGCCACATCCAGCGACAGCTCAGCGTCGGCTACAACAAGGCCGCGAAGCTCGTCGACCGGATGGAGAAGGACGGCGTCGTCGGCCCGGCCAGCTCGAAGGCAGGCGGCCGCCGCGAGGTCCTCATCCAGGCGGTGTGACGAGCGCGCGCAGCCGCTCCGGCACCGGCGTCGGCGCGCGGGTCTCGACGTCGACGCAGACGCTGACGAGCTCGGCCCGCGCGAGCTCCTCACCGCCCGGCCCGCGCACCACGTAGGCGCTCGTCACGCTCGTCCGGCCGACCCGGGCGAGGGAGACCTCGATCGCGAGGGCCTCCTCGAAGCGCGCGCTGCCGGCGTAGTCGCAGCGCGCGCTCACGTAGAACATGTCGACGCCCTCCTCGACGAGCGCCTGCCAGGGGCAGCCACGCGCGCGCATGAACGCGGCGAGCGCCTCGTCGCAGAACGTGAGGTAGTTGGCGAAGTACATGTGGCCCTGCGCGTCGGTGTCGGCGAAGCGCACGGGCATGCGGTGGACGAAGGGCTCGCGCATCGGCGCGACCATACCCCGATGAACACGAGCGGCCCTCGGGGCGTCAGAGCAGACCATGACGCGACAAACCGATACGCTCGGCTCCGTCATGCGCTGGATCGCCCCGCTCGCCCTCGCCCTGCTCCTCGTGCCCGGCGGCGCCGACGCGCAGCCGCCGATGAGCGCGTCGGACCGCGCCGAGGCGCTGCGCGGCGTGCGCGCGATGGCCGACTGCCTCGAGCGCCAGCGCACCGAGCTGTCGCGGGTCCTGCGGTTGATCCGCGAGTCGGAGGAGCAGCGCGACTCCGCCCGCGACGCCCGGGTGCGCGGCGACGCCGAGCGCGCGATCGAGGCCCTCATCGCGCGCGCCGGCGACGTCCGGCGGGCCGCCCAGGGCTGCGTGCGCGACGGCTTCCCCGAGCCGGGCCCGACCTCGGTCGAGGTGCGCGACCCGCCCCCCGATCCGAGCGCCGACGCGGTCGCGGGGACCGGCGGCACGGTCCGCCGGATCGAGGACGACGCTGCGCTGACCGAGCAGATCCATGTGGTGCGCGGCGAGCAGGTCGACGGCCAGGGCAGGGTCGACCGGGACGTCATCCGGCGGGGCGTCCGCGCGATCGCGGGGCGGCTCGACCGCTGCTACGCGGCCTACCTCGACCGCGGCGCGCTCGAGGCGCGCCAGCTCGACCTGGTGTTCACCCTGCGCGGCTCGGGCACGCCGCGCGCGGTCGAGATCGAGCGCTCCGGCTTCGCCGACCCGACCTTCGAGCGCTGCGTCCGCACCGCCGGCCAGGGCCTGCGGTTCTCCCGGCCCCCGAGCGGCGAGGCGGTCTTCAGCTACACGCTGCGCTTCGGGCGCGGCGCCTGACGCTCACGGCGAGCCGGGCACCGACACGGCCATCGAGCGGACCTCGACCTCGAGCCGGTACGGCGGGCACTCCGCGAGCGGCGGGCCGGGCGGCCCGGTGACCGCCACGATGGCCCGGGTCATCTGGCAGGCCCGGAGCAGCTCGATCTCGATCCGCGCCTCGGTGGAGGTCACCGTGCAGCCCGCGGCGGACATGCTCACCCCGTCGCCGCTGCACAGGAACGTGGCCGTGGAGCCGTCCACGCAGGCCGATGGGTGGATCGTGAGCTGGCGCGTCTGCCCCGAGGGGAGGTCGCTGATGCGTGCGGTCACGCGGGTCCCTCCTTCCTCGACCGCGCCGGTCCACTGGATGTCGTACAGGTAGCGGTCCGTGTCGGCCCGGCCGCTCGCCTTGTAGATGTTGCTGCTCGCCTCGACCGCGGTGACACCAGGCGCGATCGGGCCGAGCTCCACGCCGACGTCGTTGGCCGGCTCGTTCGCGTCCTCGCGGCAGCAGCTGCAGACCACCATCGTCCCGCGGCACTCGTCGAAGATGGCGCCGCAGGCGTCCGCCGAGGCGCATGGATCGGCGCAGCACGCGCCGGCCTCGCACGCCGCGCCGTTCGCGCAGCCGCCGCAGTCGAGCGTCCCCCCGCAGCCGTCGTCGACCGGCCCGCACTCCTCCGGCACCTGGTCGCAGGTCGTGAACGGGCGGCAGCCGCAGAGGTTGGCCTCGACCGCCCCGCACTCCGCGGGGGGCGCGCACTCGCCGCACTCGAGGATGGTGCCGCAGCCGTCGCTCGCCACGCCGCAGTCGAAGCCCTGGGCGGCGCAGCTCGTCGGCGTGCACAGCCCGACCCCGCACACGTCCGGGACGCCGCCGCCGCCGCAGGTCTCTTCGGGCCCGCAGCCGCCGCAGTCGATCGTCCCGCCGCAGCCGTCGGGCACCCGCCCGCAGCGCCCGTCGCAGCCCGACGCCGCACACCCGCAACGGTTGGTGTCGCAGCGCTCGCCCGCGCCGCAGCCGCCGCAGTCGATCGTCCCGCCGCAGCCGTCGTCGATCGTCCCGCACTCCGCGAGCCGGTCCGCGCAGTTGAAGCGGCGGCACGCCCCGGCGAAGCAGAGCCCCGCCTGGCAGGTCATCTCGGGCGGGCAGTCGGCGTCGGCGTCGCACACGTAGACCCCGCTCGGGATCGACGGAGCGCAGCCGACCGCGACCAGCGCGAGCACGGCCGTGGGCAGAGACGCGAGCCCATGACGCATCAGAACACCCCCGCGTAGGATACGCCGCCCGGCCCGAAGCGCAGCGCGGTGTCCTCGGAGACGCTGACGCTGGCGATCCCCCACGTGAGCCCGGCGACGATCGCGGCGGCGCCGACCCCGATCGAGACCCAGCCCGCGATGCGCAGCGCCTCGGCGCGCCCGTACGCGTCCGAGACCTCCGCCCAGCGCGGCTGCGACGGGTCGGTGACGCAGCCGCTCGGCTCGCTCACGCAGGCCGCGTCGAGCTCGCCGATCACCACGAGGACGACCCCGGCCGCCGCGGCGGCCCCACCCGCGCCGAGGACCACCCAGGGGGCCGCGCCGGGATCGGCCGGCCGCTCGCGTCGCGCGCGCTCCGCGGCCTCGCGCTCCTGGGCGAGCTGCGCCTCGAGCCGCTCCCGCTCCTGCCGCCGCCGCTCCCGCTCGGCCACCTCCCGTTCGACGCGGGCCTCCTCCTCGGCCAGGTCGCGCTCGAGCACCGCGATGCGCGCCTCGACCGCCTCGCGATCCTCGCTGTCGGGCACGCCCTCGAGGTAACCCCGGTAGGCGGCGAGGGCGATGTCATCGCGCCGCAGCCGGTCCGCGCACTGGGCGACGTTGTAGAGGATCTCCGCGTTCCCGGTGAGCTCGTGGGCCTCCTGGAACCCTCGCATCGCGGCCTCGTAGTCGCCGCCCTCGTAGGCGACCAGCGCGCGCTCGAACGCGGCGCGGGCGCGTGCGAGGTCGACGTCCTGCGCGTATGCCTCCTGCGCGCTCGCCACCGCCGCGAGCGCGAGGAGCACCGCGACCGCTCGCGAGCATCCGTTCACCCGCCCACGATACCGCGACCGAAGACCGCACATGAAGCTCCCCGCGAACCTCACCCGCGCCGACGTCGTCGCCCTCGAGCGCCGCCACGTCTGGCCGCCCTACACCTCGAGCGAGCGGCACGAGGCGACCGAGCCCCTCGTCGTGGTCGGCGCCGAGGGCCCGTGGCTCGAGGACGCGGACGGCCGTCAGCTCCTCGACGCGAACTCCTCCTGGTGGACCTGCACCCTCGGCCACGGGCACCCCCGGCTGCGCGCCGCGCTCACGCGCCAGGCCGAGGCGCTGATGCACGTCGCGGCGGGGGGAATTACCCACGCGCCGATCGCGCTGCTCGCCCAGGAGCTCGCCGCGGTCGCCCCCGAGGGGCTCGAGCGGGTCCACTTCTCCGACGACGGATCGACCGCGGTGGAGGTCGCGATCAAGGTCGCGTTCCAGTACTGGCAGCAGAACGGCCGACCCCGCCGGACCCGCTTCGTGACCCTGAGCGGCGCCTACCACGGCGACACGATCGGCGCGGCGAGCCTCGCGTCCCTCGACGAGTTCCACCGCGTGTTCCACCCGATCCTCTTCGACGTCGTGCGCCCCCCGCGCCTCGGCGAGGCGGGCGGCTGGGACCGGGTGTTCGAAGAGGTGATCGCCCAGGTCCGCGCGCGCCCCGACGAGATCGCGGCGGTGGTGGTCGAGCCGCTCGTCCAGGGCGCGGCCGGCATGCAGGTGTACCGGCCCGAGCTCCTCCGGGCGTTGCGCGAGGCGACGCGGGAGGTCGACACCTTCCTGATCGCCGACGAGGTGTTCAGCGGCTACGGCCGGACGGGCCACATGTGGGCCTGCGAGGCGGCCGGGGTCTCACCCGATCTCCTGTGCACCGCCAAGGGGTTCACCGCGGGCGTGCTCCCGATGGCCGCGACCCTCGCGACCGGGCGCGTCTACGACGGCTTCCGGGGCGGCGCCGGGCGTGCGCTGATGCACGGGCACACCTTCTGCGGCAACCCGTTGGGCGCGGCGGTCGCGCGAGAGGTGCTCGCGGTCTACCGCGACGAGCGCATCCTCGAGCGGGTGCGCGCGGCCGCCCCGGTGATCCGCGCGGGCTTCGACGAGATCGCGAAGCTCGAGGGGGTCCGGCGCGTGCGGACGCTGGGCATGATCGGCGCGGCCGACGTCGGGGACGGCGGCTACGGCGGGAGGATGGGCTGGAGAGTGTTCGAGGCAGCGCTCGAACGGGGGGCGTTCCTGCGCCCGCTCGGGGACACCGTCTATGTGGTCCCGCCGCTCAACCTGGACCCGGATTTGCTCACGCGGCTGCTCGACATCCTCCGGGACAGCGTGCGACAAGCCCTGACGAGCCGCGACTAGCCGCCGCAAGGGCCAGTCGCTCCCATTCGTCGGCCCTCCTCCGTAGACTTGCCGAGCGTGCAGCGCCTCACCGATGCGATCGCCACGATCGTCACGCGACGACGCGGAGCGGTGCTCGCGTTCATCGCGGTCCTGACGCTCGCGACCGGCGCGTGGCTGCCGACGCTCGACGTCGACCCGCGCCCGCAGCAGCTCACGGTGAGCTCGCTCGAGGACCAGGGCCAGATCAACGCCGCGTTCGCCGAGCGCTTCGGCAACCCCGACCACGTGGTGGTCTTGCTGGTGTCGGCTGAGGACGTCCTGGACGCCGAGCCGCTCGCCTACGTGCACCGCCTCGCGACCGCCTTCGCGGAGGAGCCGTCGGTCGTGCGGGTGGAGGGGATCACCGTCACGCCGCTCCCCGTCCCGGTGGAGGAGGGTGGCTCGGGGGAGGGCCTCGACGACCTCGACACCCTCGACGACCTCGACGACCCGGACGGCGGCGAGGACGTCGACCCCGAGGTGGAGGAGGCGCTCGGCGTCCTCGTGCGCACGAGCCCAGAGCGCTTCCCGATGGGCCTCGGCACGATCGCCGACCGGATGGGCGGCGTCGAGTACCGCGGCGCGATCGAGGGCGACGAGGTCACCGAGGCCGAGCGGCTCCGCCTGCGCGCGCTCCTCGAGGACGCGCCGCTGGTGGAGGGCCGGCTGATCAGCGAGGACCGCACCCTCGCCGCGGTCGCGCTCTTCCTCGACGAGAGCGTCGACGACCCCCAGGTCATGCAGGAGACGGTGCGCTCGATCGACGCGCGCCTCGCGGAGCTCCCGCCGCCGCCCGGCGTCAGCATCGCGACGGGCGGCCTGCCGCACCTGTTCAACTCCATCATCGTGAAGATGGAGCACGACAACTTCCGCATCGTGCCCCTCACGCTCCTCGTCTGCCTCGCGCTCCTCTACCTCTCGTTCCGGTGGATCCCCGGCACCTTCCTGCCGGTCACCGCGGTCGGGCTGAGCGCGGTGATGATCATCGGCTCGATGGCGCTCTTCGGCGAGACGATGAACGTCATCAACAACATCATCCCGCCGCTCTTGATCATCATCGGCGTGAGCGACTCGATCCACCTGATCGGCCGCTACCGGGAGGAGCTGGAGCACGCGGAGTCGAAGCTCGAGGCGGCGCGCAACACCGTGCGCTCGATGGCCGTGGCGTGCTTCTTGACCTCGATCACCACCGCGGTCGGGCTCGCGTCCCTCGTCGTGAGCCAGACGGAGATGCTCCAGCGCTTCGGCGTCATCGCGGGCGCCGGCGTGATGCTCGCCTACGTCGTCACGATCGGGTTCCTCCCGTCGGCGATGACCTTCTTCAAGCCGCCGCTCTCGCGCGAGGAGCTCCGCAAGAAGCGCGCGGTCGCCGCCTACCGCGACCCGGCCGAGGGCGATGTCCCCCAGGCGGACACCGGCCTGCTCGAGAGCGGCATCGTGTGGCTCACGTCCCTCATCCTCGAGCGGCCGTGGCCGTTCCTCGTCGGCGCGCTCCTCGCGTGCGGCGGCCTCGTCTATACCGCGATTCACGTGGACGTCGACAGCGCGCTCCTCGACGAGTTCGACGAGGAGGACGACGCCTTCCGCAGCACGACGCTGATGGAGGAGAAGCTGGAGGGCGTCCGCCCGCTCGAGATCATGCTCGAGGCCGACGACGCGGGCCGGTTCCACGACCCCGACGCGCTCGCCGCGATCGACGAGACCGAGGCGTGGCTGCGCGGGCAGCCGGCGGTGCTCGGGACGCTCGCGTCGACCGACTTCCTCCACGAGAGCTGGGCCCGGGTGACCGACGACCCGGCGGCGGCCGAGGAGCGGTTCCAGAGCCGCGAGCAGGTCGACGCGCTCGCCCTCCTCTTCGCGCAGACCGAGCGCGACCCGCTCCAGGCGTTCGTGGCGGAGGACGGCCGGGTCACCCGCATCCAGGTGCGCCTCGCCGACGTCGGCGCGGCCGCGAGCCTCGTCCTGATCCGCGACCTGCGCGCCCACCTCGACGAGCGCTTCGGCCCGCTCGGGGTGCGCGTCTCGATGACCGGCGAGGGCTACACCGGCTCGGTCGGCCTCGACGCGGTGGTGCGCGATCTGCTCGGGAGCCTCCTCACCGCCGTCCTCATCATCTTCGGGATGTTGGTGTTCCTCTTCGGGAGCTGGCGGCTCGGGCTCCTCAGCATCCCGCCGAACGTGATCCCGCTCGTCGGCACGATGGCGTGGATGGCGGTCCGCGAGATCCCGCTCAACGCGGCCACCGTGATCGTCTTCTCGATCAGCCTCGGGCTCGCGGTCGACGGGTCGATCCACCTGCTCGCGCGCTACCGCGAGGAGATCAGCACCGGCCTCGAGCGCAACGCGGCGCTGCTGCGGGCCGCGCGCGGCACCGGGCGCGCGGTGGTCGTGAGCTGCGTGACCCTCATGCTCGGCTTCGGGGTGATGCTCCTGAGCAGCTTCGTCCCGGTGCGGCGCTTCGGCGAGCTGATCGGCGTCACGGTCGGGATGTGCCTCGTCTCGACGCTCGTCGTGCAGCCCGCGCTGCTGCGCGTCTGGGCCCCGGAGCGCCCGCCCAACCGCTTCCGGCGCGGCAAGTCGGACGCGTAGCGCGAGGCTACGTTTCGTTCTACGGTCCGGACGCGATGGCGCCTCGTCCCCGCATCCTCGTTGCCGAAGACGACCCCGACGTCCTCAAGATGCTCGAGCACGTGCTGCGCACGCTCGGCGACGTCGAGACGGTGACCAACGGGCGCGACGCGCTCGGCCGAGCCCAGGTCGAGCGGCCCGACGTCGTGGTGACCGACGTGATGATGCCGCAGATGGACGGCCTCACCCTCGCCAAAGAGATGAAGCAGGACCCGAAGCTCTCGACCGTCCCGGTCGTGATGCTGACGGCCAAGACGGGCCCCCGCGACGTGATCGCCGGGATCAACGCGGGGGCGCGGTTCTACCTGACCAAGCCCTTCAAGACCGAGGAGCTCATCGCCAAGGTGCGCAAGGCCCTCGGGCTCGCCGCGTCGTAGACCGTGGGTCGGCGACCGAAGCGCGCGCGCCGGGGCCCGGCTCGCGGCCGATCTGGCCAGCCCCGATCGGACCAGCCCCGATCCAGCAAGGCGGGTGCAGACAAGACGCGCGCAGACAAGACGCGCGCGGACAAGACGCGCTCGGGCCGCTCGAGGACGCCGCCGGGCGAGGCGCCGCCGCGCGACTGGGCCGGCATCGCGCGCGACGTCGGCCTGCTCCTCCTCAGCGCGGTCCTGATGTTCCTCGGCTTCGCCGGCTTCGGCGTCTGGCCGCTCGCGTTCGTCGGGATGGTCCCCGCGCTCTTCGTGTTCGACCGCCACCCGCAGGGCTTCGCGTTCTTCTGGCGCGCGCTGCTCTTCGGCTACGTCGCCTACTACGGCGGCTTCTACTGGGTGGTGAACACGATCGTCGACTTCGGCGGCTTCCCCTACCTGCTCGCGCTCGCCTTCGCGTCGATCTACTTCCTCTACCAGGCCTTCGAGTTCGTCCTGATCCTCTGGCTGTGGCGGCGCGCGCGCGAGCGCGGCTGGAACGCCACCGCCTCCCTCGTCGCCGCCTACCTCGCGGCCGAGGCGGTCTTCCCCCAGCTGTTCGACCACTTCTACGGCAACAGCTTCCACATGCTCCCGTACCTCACCCAGGTCGCCGACCTGGGCGGGCCGATGCTCTTGACCGCCCTCGCGATGGCAGGCAACGGCGCGGCCTACGAGCTGGTGCGCGCGCGGGTGCGCGGCGAGCCCTGGCCCCGCGTCGCCCCCGCGGTGTTCGCCGCCGCCGCCCTCTTCAGCGTCGGCTACTCCGCGTACCGGATCGGCGCGGTCGAGGCGCGGATGGCCGAGGCGGAGTCCATCACCGTCGGGGTCGTCCAGACCAACATGGGCATCCACGAGAAGTGGGAGGACCCGGGCGAAGGTCTGCGCCGACACGTCGCGCAGTCGCTCGCGCTCGAGGCCGAGGGCCCGCTCGACCTGCTCGTGTGGCCGGAGTCGGCCGCGTCGTTCCGCCTCCCGCGCGACCCGGGCGTCCCGGTGCGCCCGTTCTTCGAGCGCGCGCTCGACTTCTACCGCGTCGAGACCGACGGCTTCCCCGAGGCGCCGCTCGTCTTCGGCGGGCTCTCCTCGGACGGCGGCGGCGCGGACCGGCGCCTCTACAACACCGCGTTCATCACGGACGACGACGGCCGCATCGCGGCGCACTACGACAAGACCTACCTGCTCGCGTTCGGCGAGTACATCCCGTTCGGCGAGCAGTTCCCCCAGCTCTACGACTACTCGCCGAACACCGGGCACTTCCAGGCCGGCGACCACGTCCACCCGCTCCCGTTCCGCGACTACCGGGTGAGCGTGCTCGTCTGCTACGAGGACATCCTCCCTGGCTTCGTGCGCCGCTTCGTCCAGGAGGGCGACCCGCACCTGTTGGTGAACATCACCAACGACGCGTGGTTCGGCGACACGCAGGAGCCCTACGTCCACCTCGCGCTCGCGAAGATGCGGGCGATCGAGCACCACCGTTACCTCGTGCGCGCGACCAACACCGGCGTGAGCGCGATCATCGATCCGCTCGGGCGCGTGATCGAAGAGGGCCCGCTGTTCGAGAGCGCGTCGCTCCGCGGCGAGGTCCAGATGCTCGACGGCTGGACGCTCTACCAGACGGTCGGCGACTGGCCGGGCTACGCGGGGCTCGGCGCGATCGTGTTCTTCGCGTTCATCGGCCGGCGCCGCCGCAAGGAGCGCCGCGCGGACGAGGACAGCGACGAGCACAGCGACGAGGACGCCCGCGACGCGCCGCCTGCCGACTCTCCGAGGGACGAGCCTCCGACGGACGAGGCGCCAGCAAAGCAGCCCGCGGCGCCGACGACCGAGGAGGAGGAGTGAGCGCTCCCGAGCGGACGGACGGCGCACCGCGGATCGCGTTCTGGCGTCACGGCGAGCGCGGCCCGCGCGTGCTGCTGATCATGGGCCTCGGCATGCGCGGGCTCGCGTGGCGCCCGCAGGTCGAGGGGCTCGCACCGACGCACCGGCTGCTCACCTTCGACAACCGCGGGATCGGCGAGAGCGACGACGGCCCGCGCGGCCTCTCGATGGCGCTCATGGCCGACGACGCGCGGCGCGTGCTCGACGCGGCCGGCTGGGACGACGCCCACGTGGTGGGCGTGTCGATGGGGGGCATGATCGCGCAGGAGCTGGCGATCCGGGCTCCGGCGCGCGTCCGCAGCCTGAGCCTGATCGCGACCCACGCGGGCGGGCCGATCACGTGGCGGCCTCCGCTGACCGGGCTGCGCGGCTTCCTCGAGGTCAACCTCCTCCCGCCCGAGCAGCGCTTCGCGGCGCTCGCCTACCTGCTCTATCCGGCGGACTTTCTCCGGGTCGTCGACCGCGCGCAGATCGTCCAGCGCATGCGCGATCAGCTCGGCGGTCGCGCCTCGGCCACCGCGCGGCGGCGCCAGCTCGCGGCGGTGATGCGCCACGACACGCGCGCGCGCCTCGCCTCGGTCACCGCGCCGGGCCTCGTGATCTGCGCGGGCCGCGACGCGCTCGTGCGCCCCGCCGCGTGCCGTGCCCTCGGGCGGCAGCTCCCGGGCGCGCGCCTCGTGGAGCTCGACCAGGCGGGGCACGGCGTGACCTTCCAGTGCGCGCGCGTCGTGAACGGCCACCTCGCGCGCCACATCGCCCGCGCCGAGAGCGCCGGCTGAGACGCGCGCGCGTCACGCGCGACCCGGAAAATTCACGCGCGCGGGCCAGCTTCGCATTGACAGCGGCCCACGCGGTGGCATTCGATGACCCGCGGTGTCGAGACGCCTCCTCAGTGTCGTCCCTCCCCTGCTCGTCCTGGCCCTGCTGCTCGCGACGAGCGGGCCGGCCGAGGGCACGGCCTACTCGCGCGTGTTCATCAACGGCACCCCCGTCCCCGTCTACTTCAACGACGGCGACAGCTTCCGCATCTTCGGCGGCGAGTTCCGCGGCAGCCAGTGCCGCCTCGCCGGCTTCAACACCCTCGAGAGCTTCGGCCCGGCGCACCAGTGGGGCGAGTGGCACCCCTACGAGCTCTACATCAACGCGAAGATGGCGACCTACAACGGCCGCCGCGGCACGTGGCACTGCGAGACCGACGGCTCGCGCGACGGCTACGGCCGCATCCTGATGGACTGCCCCGATCTGGCGGTCGATCAGATCCGCAACGGCTACGCCCACGCCTACCAGGTGGACGACACCCCGTCGCGCCCCGCGTACCTGCGCGCGCAGCAGGAGGCGATCCAGAACCGCCGCGGCATGTGGGCGCACGGCGTGCCCGACTACGTGATGACCTCGATCCACTCGGCGGACGAGGACCTCGGCCGGGACGTTCACTACAACCGCCTCGTCTCGGTGCGCGACGCGCACACCGAGAGCATGCAGCACCGCGACACCTACTCGGAGTGCAGCTGGATCTGCAACGACGAGATCCGCGTCGAGCTCCCGCCGATCGAGGCGGCCGCGCGCCGGCTGCGCGAGGACCCGCAGATCGGGCCGCTGCTCGCCGACTTCTTCAACCTCCACCTCGTCGAGTTCGTCTCGCGCTACCGCCGCGTCGGTGAGCTGCCCGAGTACCTCGAGGGCGAGGCTCGGCCGCTCGTCGAACAGCGCCTCGCGCGCGAGCAGGCGCAGGGGATGCTCGGCGAGACCCGCACCGTCCGCGGCTCGTGCATGCTCCACGTGCCCTTCGATCGCCGCTACGGGCAGGACCGCGCCGAGTGCCTCCGCGGGCACGGCACGCCGCCGCCCGGCAGCCACTGGGCCAACCACGGGGGCCACCACTGATGCGCCGCACAACGACGATGGTAGGGAGCCGCGCCGCGCTCTCGTCCCTGGCGCTCGCCCTCGGCGGGCTCCTCCTCGGCGGCCCCGGCTGCTTCTCGCTCGACCTCGACGGCGACGGCGACATCGACGTGCCGCCCCGCGGCGGCGATGAGAGCGACTACATCAGCTGCTCGAACGGCCGCGACGACGACCTCGACGGACGCATCGACTGCGAGGACTCCGACTGCCTGATGCGGGGCCACTGCGGCGAGCAGATCCCGATCCTCCCGCCGGTCGGCTACGAGAACACCTTCGAGACCTGCAGCAACGGGATCGACGACGACGAGGACGGCCAGTTCGACTGCGGCGACCGCGGCTGCCAGAACATCCAGGAGCTGTGCTGCGCGATCGAGTTCGACGACGCCTCGTGCAGCAACCTCCTCGACGACGACGGCAACGGCTTCGCCGACTGCGCCGACTTCAGCTGCCGCAACAACCCCTACGTGACGGTGTGCAACGCCGAGACGGACTGCGGCGACGGCCTCGACAACGACGGCGATCGGCTCGCCGACTGCCGGGACGAGGACTGCCTCGACATCGCGCCCTGCTCGGAGTCCGACGACGACGAGTGCCGCAACGGCGACGACGACGACGGCGACGGGCTCGTGGACTGCGAGGACCCGACCTGCTCGGGCTCCGCGCCCTGCCCGGCCGAGACCGACTGCACCAACGGCGCCGACGAGGACGGCGACGGGCGCACCGACTGCGAAGACCGCGACTGCTACATGGAGGACGTCTGCCTCGGGCCCGAGGGCAGCCTGGCGCGGTGCAGCGACGGCAACGACAACGACGGCAACGGCTTCACGGACTGCGGCGACTTCGCCTGCACGATGGAGTCGCGGGGCGCGACCCCCGAGGCGGTCATGTTCTGCGCGACCCGCCCGGACGAGGACTGCGCCAACCGCGTCGACGACGACCACGACGGCAACGTCGACTGCGACGACCGCGACTGCCAGGGCACCCCGGCCTGTCCCCAGGAGGACGACATGGTCGAGTGCTTCGACGGCGTGGACAACGACGATGACGGGTTCATCGACTGCGACGACTTCTCCTGCAACGACGTCGAGCGTGGCAACGCCGACCCGGCCGTCGCCGCGGCCTGCGCGGAGGCGGCCGAGAGCACGCTCGAAGAGTGCATGAACGGCATCGACGACGACGGCGACGACTTCACCGACTGCGCCGACTTCAGCTGCTCGCGGGACGGCGACCCCGACGCGGTCGAGTTCTGCTCGACCATCAGCGAGACGAGCTTCGCCAACTGCCGAGACCGGATCGACAACGACCGCAACGGCTTCACCGACTGCGCCGACTTCGGCTGCCAGTTCAGCTCGTTCGTCCTCGGGACGCAGTTCTGCGACACCGCCGCGGACTGCCCGGGCGCCAACTACGTGTGCCGCGAGACCCGGCTGTCCAACCCGGAGAGCCGAAGCCGCGTCCCGTTCTGCTTCGCGGAGTGCGCGGGGGCCGGCGACTGCGCGCCCGGGTGGGAGTGCCAGAACGTCACGGTCCCGGGCGGCTCGCTGCCCATCTGCGTCCACACCTGCAGCACCGACGCGGACTGCCCGCTCGGCGACTCGTGCTTCGCCGGCGCGTGCCTCGCCATCCGCAGCCCCTGCTCGGAGAGCGTCTTCGCGAACGAGGACAGCAACTTCCAGGAGGACTCCGCGATCACCACCGCGACCTGCGGAGAGCAGCTCGCGATGGCCACCCGGAGCTGCACCGACGGCGTCGACGGTGATCGGGACGGGTTCGCCGACTGCTACGACTGGGAGTGCAACCACAACCCACGCGTGCGCGTGGTGCCCTCCGGCCTGAGGCCCGACGACTGCTTTGTCGAGCAGGAGCCGGGCAGCGCCGTCTGCACGCCTGCCGTCGGCGCCAACGGCGTTCCCCTCTGCCCGCCGCTGTGTCGCTACACGGGCGGACGCACCTGCGCGCTGGGGCCCCAAGCGGGTCAGGCCTGCGCGACGGACGCGGACTGCTCCGACATCCCCGACGCCTGCTCGCTCCCCGGCCCGCGCGGCCGCGAGCTCGTCTGCCCCCAGTAGTCACGAAAAGGACCGTGATCGAGATGACAAGCCTCTGGCGAACGAACGGGCTCGGTGCGGCGGCCGTCCTCTGCCTGCTCATCGGCTCGCGCGCGATGGCGCAGGCCCCCGAGGGCGACGGGTCGATCGAGGGCTCCAGCGACGTCGTCGACCAGGGCATGGGCGACCCGGCGGTCGATCTCACCCCTCCGCAGCCCGCGACGCCCCCCGTCGCGCCCCAGCCCGCGACGCTCACCCGTGAGTCGGTGTGCAACGACCGGCAGGACGACGACGGCGACGGCCTCGCCGACTGCGCGGACGCGGACTGCTTCGACAGCAGCTACTGCCAGGCCGGCGGCTCCGAGGAGCGCACGAACCGCGCGTGCAGCGACTGGATCGACAACGACGGCGACGGCGCGGTCGACTGCGAGGACGACGACTGCAGCGGCGACCACATCACCGTCTGCGGCGGCTCGTTCAGCGGCGGCGCGGCGGGCGGCGGCGCGGGGCTCAGCAACCCGGCCGACCAGGACGAGATCCCGGAGCTCGAGGGCGACATGAGCGTCGAGGACCTCGTGGGCCGGATGGGCGACGTCGACGGCGAGCGCAACGACTACCTCTGCTCCGACGGCGTCGACAACGACGGCGACGGACGCACCGACTGCCAGGACTTCGGCTGCCGCTTCGACCCCTCGGTCACCGTCTGCTCGAGCGCGCCGGGCATCCGCTTCAGCGTGGTCGCCGGCATCGCGGGCAGCCTCCGGATCGACGAGACCCCGGACATCGACGGCGACGGCTTCACCGAGTACACGGACCCGGCCGGCGACGTGCGCTTCACGCGCATCCAGCTCCGCGCCCTCGGCCCGATCCCGTTCATCCAGAACTCGTTCTTCCTGATCAACCTGCGGGCCGAGCGGACGCTGCGGATGACCTTCGCGACGTTCAACATCCCGATCAGCAACGAGGGCCACTACATCTCGCTCAACAGCGGCTCGGGCGGCCTGAGCCCGGGCCTGATCGTGTCGACGTCGAAGCAGCCCCTGCTCGACCCGCCGTTCTACCTCTTCAACGCCTTCGAGCGCGGCAACGGCGCGGCCCTCGAGGTCGGCGGCCCGATCACGAGCGACAACATGCTTCGCTTCCGTGTGTTCGCGGCCGGCGGCTCGGGCGAGTTCAACGGCAACGTCGGCGGGCGCTTCTTCCGCAGCGACGAGCGCAACTTCAGCTACGCGGGCGGCGCGCAGCTCCACGTCAACCTGGTGGGCCAGTACGATCGCTTCGACACGCCCTACCTCTACACGCCGGTGCCCCTCACCGCGGCGATCACGGCCGGCGCCCGCTTCGATCAGCGCCCCGTCGAGCGCTACGTCGCGTGGAACGTCTTCGGGACGCTGCGCTTCTGGCACCTCTCGTTCCGCGCGGAGAGCTACAGCCGCTACGTCCTCGACTTCGACGGCATCCAGACGGCGTGGAACTTCCAGGCGTCGGTGCTCCTCATCCCGCGGACCCTCATGCTCGCGGCCGACGTCGGCGGCTTCTTCGTTCCGCTCGAGTACGATCCGGCCGTCCTCGCCGAGGTCGGCGGCTTCAGCTCCGAGTTCCGCGAGCCGATCGAGCAGTTCCAGTGGCGCGTGGCGATGCACTGGTACTACTTCCGCAACATCGGGATCCTGAGCTTGCTGTACTCGATGAACATCGAGTGCCAGCAGGTCTTCGGCGACTCGTGCACGCCCGCCGAGGCCACCCCGGACGCGGCGCTGACCGAGCACGAGGTCCGGCTCGAGGCGCAGTTCCGGTTCTGATCCCCGGGCTCCGCGTCGCG
>JAUHXR010000034.1 GCA_030426845.1 Polyangia bacterium
TGAGCCAGATGCTCGAAGACCAGATCGCGGCCATGCAGCGCAAGATCGAGATCCTGCGCCGCCTCCGCGAGGAGCTCACGCTCACGATCACGATGATCCAGGACTGCAAGTCCTGCGACAGCGCCGCCTTCCCCCGCAACTGCGGCGCGTGCGACGTCATGCACCGGCCCGGGCTGCCGCGCGCCATGCGCCTGCTCTGGGACTCCGACTGAGCCGCGGCGCCATGCCCGAGGTCAGCCCCCTCACCGCGGACGAGCTCGCCGCGCTGCCGGTGTTTCCTCTGCCCCGCGCGGTGTTCTTCCCCGGCGCGACGCTGCCGCTCCACGTCTTCGAGCCGCGCTACCGCGCGATGATGGAGGCCTGCGTGACTACCGGGCCGCTCGCCATGGCGGTCGCGCGCCTCGAGCCGGGCTACGAAGACGACTACGACGGCCACCCGCCGATCGCGACGATCGCGGGCGCGGGGCGGATCGTCGACTGGCGGCGCCGGGGCGACGGGCGCTTCGACCTCCTGCTCCACGGTCTGACGCGCGTGCGCCTCGAGGAGCACCCGCGCGAGCGGACGGAGTTCCGCGTCGCCACCGCCACCCCGATCCCCGACCGCGCCCCGCACCCCGACGCCGTGCAGCGTGAGCTCACCGGGGTCCTCGCCACCGCGGCCGCGCTCGGCGCGCTCCTCCGCGAGCGTCACCCGGACTTCGAGCTCGGGCTCGGCCCGGGGCTCTCCCCCGGCGCGGTGGCCGACCGGATCGCCGATCGCGTGATGGCCGACACCGACGCCCGGCAGCGGCTGCTCGAGACCGCCGACGTGAAGGTCCGCCTCGCGCTCGCCCACGAGGCGATGGTGGAGCTCACCGCCCTCCTGCGCGCCCAGGGCCTCGGGGGCCCGCTGCATTGAGCGGCCGCGAGGTGGCGCGGCTCCCGTCCGCCGCCGTCCCCGAGGGCGCCCTGGTCCGTCTGCCGTGGCCGCCCTACGACGTGCTGCTCACGCGGGTCGACGGCCGGCTCTACGCCATCGAGGACGCCTGCCCGCACAGCGGGCGGAGCCTCTGCGAGGGCGCGCTCGCCGGGCGCAGCGTGGTGTGTGCGGGGCACGGCTGGGCGATCGATCTGGTGACCGGGGACGTCACGACGCCGGCGGGTCGAGGCCGGTCCAACCCGCGCTTCGAGGTGCACGAAGGGGACGCGGGGATCGTGGTGCGGGGCTGACCCGGGCTCGCTCGACGGCCGGCGCAGTCGCCGAGAGGCGGACGTGGACGCGCGGGTGCGGGGGCCTACTCGGCGTCGAGGAGGACGTCGTCGAGGACGCTAGCGCTGAGCAGGTGCCCCATCCGCGCCCGCTTGGTCAGCAGGTAGTCGCGGCTGTGGGGGTTAGGAGGGATGTGCACCGGCAAGCGGTCCTTCACCTCCACCCCGTGCTCTCGCAGGCCGTCGACCTTGGCGGGGTTGTTGGTGAGCAGGACGATCGACCGGACCCCGAGATCCTCGAGCATGTCGGCCGCGATGTCGTAGCGCCGCTCGTCTTCGCCGAAGCCGAGCTGGGTGTTCGCGTCGACCGTGTCGACGCCACGCTGCTGCAGCGCGTACGCGCGGATCTTGTTGCCCAGGCCGATCCCGCGGCCTTCCTGGCGGAGGTAGAGCACCACCCCGCGCTCCTCGTCGCCGATGTGGCGCAGGCCGTAGTCGAGCTGCTCGCGGCAGTCGCACTTGAGGGAGTGCAGGACCTCGCCGGTGAGGCACTCGGAGTGCACCCGCACGTGCAGGCCCTCGGCGCCGCGGGGGTCGCCGCGCACGATCGCGACGTGCTCGACCAGGTCGGGCCGGCCGGTCTCGCGGTAGACCACGATCTGGAAGTGCCCGTACTCGGTGGGCACGTCGGCGGCCGAGTACCGCGTCACGGAGGTGGCGCGCGTGGAGGGGTTCGGGTCGTCAGTCGTCATGGCGCGGAGACGGAGGCGCAGCGGTCGAGAGCGCGAGGTGTCGTCGCGAGCGGTCTCTGTTTCGAGGGCAGTCTCTGATGCGAGGCGGGTCCTTGTCGCGAGGGCAGGTCCTTGTCGCGAGGGGAGTCTAAACCGCTCCGACCCGGAACGCCCTCGACTCTAGGGCGGGGTGGGGTTGAGTCAACCCGGGTCGCGGGCCACCCTCGCGGCTCATGGGGTACACGCGCGACGAGCTTCGCTTCAACGGCTGGGGCCTCTCCCGGCAGACCTTCGACATGCGCGGGCGCGACGACGAGGTCTGGGGCTTCGTCCGCGAGGCGCTCGGGCTGGACGAGCTGCCCACGACCCCGGCCGCGCCCCTCGACGCCCTGCGCTTGCCGCCGGTGGCGCTGGGCGAGGACGTCCTCGACGGCCTCCGCGCGATCACCGACGCCGACCGCGTCCGCACCGACCGCTACGAGCGCGCCTTCCACGCGGTCGGCAAGAGCTACTACGACCTCGTCCGCATCCGCGCCGGCGCGCTCGAGCACGCCCCCGACGCGGTCGTCTACCCGACCTCCCACGAGGAGACGGAGCGCTTGCTCGCGTTCTGCGCCGAGCGCCGCGTCGCGGTCGTCCCGTTCGGCGGCGGCTCGAGCGTGGTTGGCGGGGTCGAGGCGCGCGCGGAGGGCGGCCAGGCGGGCGTCGTGACCCTGGACACCACCCGGATGACGCGGCTGATCGCGATCGACGAGACCAGCCTCACCGCGACCTTCGAGGCCGGCGTCTACGGGCCCGACCTCGAGGCGGCCCTCGGCGCGCGCGGCTACACCGTCGGCCACTTTCCCCAGTCCTTCGAGTTCTCGACCCTCGGCGGCTGGATCGCGGCCCGGGGCGCGGGGCAGCAGTCGAACCGCTACGGGAGCGCGGCCAAGCTCCTGGTGGGCGCGCGCGTCGCGACCCCGCGGGGCGAGTGGCGCACCACGCCGTTTCCGGGCTCCGCCGCCGGGCCCGACCTGAACCACCTCGTCGCGGGGAGCGAGGGCACGCTCGGCGTCATCACCGAGGCCACGGTGCGGATCCGGCGGCTCGCGGAGGCGCGCGACTTCGTCTCGTTCCTCTTCCGGAGCTGGTCCGAGGGCGCCGAGGCGGTGCGCGCGATCACCCAGGCCGAGCTCCCCGTCGCGACCCTCCGGCTCAGCGACGTCGACGAGACGCGCTTCTACGGCGGGTTCAAGAACGTGCTCAAGCCGTCCAAGGTGCAGGAGCTCGCGCTGAGCGCGCTCGGCGGCGCCGGCTTCGACGCGCCCTGCGTCCTGATGGTCGGCTTCGAGGGCGCGCCCGGCACGGTGCGGCGCGCGTGGCGCAAGGTGCTCACGACCGCGACCCGCGGCGGCGGCCTCTATGTCGGGCGGAGCCCCGGTCACGCCTGGTACGAGCAGCGCTTCGCCATGCCCTACCTGCGCGATCCGTTGATGGACCGCGGGGTCGGCATCGACACCCTCGAGACCTCGACCCTCTGGGCGAACGTGCCGCGGCTCTACGAGGCGGTGACCGGCGCGATCCGCGGCGCGCTGACCGCCTGGGGCACCCCGGGGATCGTGCTCGCCCACATCAGCCACACCTACCCGGCGGGGACGAGCCTCTACTTCACGTTCCTCTTCCCGCGGGACCTCGACGACGAGGTCGGCCAGTGGCGCGCGGCCAAGGAGGCGGCGTCGCGCGCGATCAGCGAGCACGGCGGCACGATCAGCCACCACCACGGCGTCGGCCTCGATCACGCGCCGTGGCTCGCGGCGGAGAAGGGCCCGCTCGGGATCGATCTGCTCGAGGCGGCCAAGCGCAGCGTCGACCCGGAGGGCGTGATGAACCCGGGCAAGCTGATCGGCGGTTGACCGGCGGCTCGGGCGGACCCACCGCCCGGTCCGATGGGGGAGCTCGTGCACTGGGTGCGACCGTCGCTCGGCGCGACGGTCGCATTCCTCGCGGTGGTGACGCTGGTGGTCGTCGCGATCGCGGTCGGGCTCGCGCGCGCGCTCCCGCGGCGGCGGGCCGTCGCCTGGGGCGGGCTCGCCCTCTGGGTCGGGCTGACCGCGCTGCCGAGCGCGAGCGGGGTCGTACGGGCGATCGACGGCCCGGGCCCGCTGATCGCGTTCTTTGCGATCTCCAACCTGACCGCCCTCGCGCTCGCTCTCTCGCCGGTCGGCGCGCGCCTCGCGGAGCTGCCGGTCGGCGCGCTCGTCGCGTTCCAGGCGTTCCGCCTCCCCCTCGAGCTCGTCCTCCACCGCTGGCACGCCGAGGGCGCCATCCCCGTGCAGATGACCTTCGAGGGACACAACCTCGACATCGTCACCGGCGTCCTCGCGCTCGTCCTCGGCCTATGGGCGACCCGCGCGCCGCTGCCTCGCGCGGCCGCGTGGCTCTTCAACCTCGTCGGCTCGGCGCTGCTCCTCGCGGTGATGTTCATCGCCCTCACCTCGAGCCCCGTGCCCGCGCGCCTCTACGACGGCCCGCCGCTCCTCCTCGGCTACTTCTTCCCCTACGCCTGGATCGTCCCGCTCTGCGTGGCGCCGGCCCTCGCGGGCCACGTGGTCCTGTTCCGCGCCCTCGTCGCGCCAATGAAGCGCCGGTGACGAGGGAGCGTGTCTCGTTCGCGAAGGCGACCCGAGGGGGCGCCGACCCGGTTGTTGCGTAGACTGTCGGGCGATGGAGCTCACCCCCGGACAGGTCTTCGAGGCGCAGTACCGCGTACAGCGCAGGGTCGGGTCGACCGACGCGTACACCGACTACGAGGCGCGGAGCGAGGAGCGGCTCCGCAACGTCACGCTCCGCGTCTTCACCGCGGCCGGCGACGCCGCGCAGGCCCTGGTCGAGCGCGCGCGCGCGGTGGGGCAGCTCGAGCACCCGGGGATCGCGCAGGTGTACGAGGCGGGTCTCTGCGACGGCGCGGCCTGGGTCGCGATGGAGCACGTGGACGGTGAGACGCTCGCGCAGCGCATGAAGTGGGGCCGCCCCCTCGCGCCGGGCGAGGCGGTGAAGATCGTCGACCAGCTCCTGTCCGCGCTCGAGGTCGCCCACGCCGCGGGGCACCTTCACGGGGACCTCCACGGGGGGCGGGTGCTCGTCGAGCGCGGGACGGAGCGCGTGAAGATCGAGGGTCTCGGGCTGGCGCCGCCCGGCCCAGCGATCGACGGCGGCGGCGCGACCGCGGCCGCGCTCGAGGTCCCGCTGCACGCCGCCCCGGAGCTCGCGCTCGACCCGCAGCGGGTTGGCCCGGCGGCCGACCTCTACGGGGTAGGAGCGATCCTCTACGAGCTTCTGAGCAGCCAGCGGCCCTACGACGCGGCGACCCACGGCGCGCTCGTGCAGCAGATGCAGCGGCGGGGGCCCCGCCCGATCCAGCAGGCCGCGCCGGCCGTGAGCCCGGCGTTGGCCGCGGTGGTCGATCGTCTGCTCGCGGTCGATCCTGCGCAGCGGGCCAGCTCTGCGGCCGAGGTGCGGGCCAGCCTCCAGGCAGCGCTGTCCGCGCCGGCACCGGAGGCCGGCAGCGCCTCGGCGCCCGGCCTCCCGCGCACGGTCGCGCTGGACTCGGCGTCGTTCGCCGGGCCCACTCCGCCCCCGGGCGAGCCCGCCCCGCCCGCCACCCCGCCGCCGGGAGGCTTCGGCACCCTGCCGCAGGGCGGCTTCGGCACCCCGTCGCCCGGCGGCTTCGGCGCCCCGCCGCCCGGCGGCTTCGGCGCCCCGGCCGGGGCCGCGACGCCCCCGCAAGGCGGCTTTGGATCTCCAGCCGGCGGCTTCGGCGCGCCCAGCCAGCCTCAGAGCGGCTTCGGCGCCCCGCCCGCCGGCACGGGCCTCGGCCCGCCCCCGCCGGGTGTCGCGCCCCCCACGCCCAGGAGCGGCGCCAGCCCACTGCTCATCGTGGGGGTCCTCGGCGGCGGCTGCCTCGCGCTCGTCGCGGTCTTCGTCGTGGCTGGCGCGGTCCTGGGCCTCGTCGTGGCCAACCGCGCGAGCGAGGAGGTGATCGTCGAGCCGATGCCGGCGCCCGTGCCCGCGCCGATGCTCGCGCCGGGCGGCGTGTCGGTCTCCTCGCTCGGCCTGCCCGGCGCGTCGGCCGAGCGCGTCCGGATCGCGACCGACGACGCCCCGGCCCGCGGCGGCGCCGAGCCGCTCGTCACCATCGTCGTGTTCAGCGACTTCGAGTGCCCCTTCTGCCAGCGCGTCGAGCCGACCATCTCCCAGCTCCAGGCGACCTACGGCGACCGCGTCCGCTACGTGTGGCGCGACAACCCGCTCTCCTTCCACACCCACGCGCTGACCGCGGCGGAGGCCGCGCGGGAGGCCTACGTGCAGGGGGGCGACGATCGCTTCTGGGCGCTCCACGCGATCCTCTTCGAGAACCAGCGCGCGCTCGAGCGCCCCAGCCTCGAGCGCTACGCGGCCGCGGCCGGGGTCGACGTCACGCGCCTGCGCGCCGCGCTCGACGCGCGCACGCACCACGCGCGGGTCCAGGCCGACATGAACGCGGCCCGCACCGCGGGGGCGCGGGGCACCCCGACCTTCTATCTGAACGGCCGCCGCCTCGGGGGCGCGCAGCCCTACGAGCGCTTCCGCGAGGTCGTCGACGAGGAGATCGCGCTCGCCGAGGAGCTGATGCGTCGGGGCACGCCGCGGTCCGCGCTCTACGCGACCTTCCAGCGCGACGCGGTGACCACCGGCACCCAGGACCCGCCGAGCACGCCGGCGCCGCGCGAGCCCGACACGGCGCGCCACACCCTCACCGTCCCGTCCGACGCGCCGACCCTCGGCCCCGCGAGCGCGCCGGTGACGATCCACGTGTTCAGCGACTTCCAGTGCCCCTTCTGCGCGCGCGTCGAGCCGACCCTCGCGCAGGTCCGCGCAGCCTACGGCCAGCGCGTGCGCCTCGTGTGGCGCCACTACCCGCTCGCGTTCCACCAGCGCGCGATGCCGGCCTCGATCGCGGCGATCGAGGTGCAGCGTCAGGCCGGCGACGCGGCGTTCTGGCGCTACCACGACATCCTCTTCGAGAACCGCACCGCGCTCGAGGACGAGGACCTCGTCCGCTACGCCTCGCGCGTCCCCGGCGTGAACCCGGCCGAGGTCCGCGCCGCGATCCAGACCCAGCGCCACCGCGCGCGCGTGCAGGCCGACATGGACGCCGGCCAGGCGCTCGACTCGCGCCTCGGCACGCCGACGTTCTACATCAACGGCGTCCAGCTCCGCGGAGCTCAGCCGTTCTCGCAGTTCCAGCAGCGCATCGACGCGGAGCTCTGACGCGAGGCGACCTGCGGGCGCCGTCCGCGGAGTTTCGGGCCGCGCTCTCGGTCTTTGTAGGCGGAGCGCCGGTTTTTGGGCGGCGGAGAGCGCGGCGCTCGGGCAATGCTCGGGCGCATGGCTAGACTCGTTGTCGCGCTCTCGGTCTCGGTGGCTCTCGCGTCGGTCGGGTGTGGAGACTCCCACCCACCGGGCGACGACGCGGGAGGCGGGCCCGACGCGGGCGCCCCCGACGCCGGCGCGCCGTCGGTCGACGCGGGCCCTCCGCCCGACGCCGGTCCGCCACCCGAGTCGGCCTACCCCCTCCTCGGGATCGACCGGACGAGCTCCGGTGAGATCCGCGTTCGCCGCGCGGACGACGGGAGCGTCCGCCTGCTCGGGTTCGTCCCCGCGCCGACCGGATACGCCAACGGCCTCGCCCTGCGCGAGGCGGGTTGGGTGGTGGTCACCGTGTGGACGGGGGACGGCGCGCCGACCGAGCGACTCTGGCTGCTCTCGCTCGAGGACGGCCGCGTCGAGGAGGCGCCGTGGCCCTCGAGCCTGGGCACGTGCGCGCGGTCGGGCGCGCGGCTGAACGTCTACCGCCTCGCCCGGGAGGAGGGCTACGACTTCGCCGCGCGTTGCCAGGAGACGAGCGACACCACCGGCGCGAGCGTCGAGATCGTCCTCTTCGCGCTCGCGTCCGGCTCCGCCCAGGTCGTGCCCGACCGCTCGGGCTGCGCGATCCGCGCGGCGGGAGGTAGCCCGATCGAGGTCACGTACGCCTGCGGAGATGCCGTCGTGTTCGTCGAGCTCGACGGCTCGAACGAGCGCCGCTTCGACGACGCGCCTGAGTTCTGGGTCCGCGTCGCGCCCGACGCGCTCGCGGGGACCGTCGAGCGCGAGGGCTTCACCGCGTTCGTGCGCCTCACGGTGGACGGGATGTCCGAGGAGCTGGACACGTGGCCCACGTCCGGGACCCCGCCGGCGCACGTTCTGGGGACCTTCTCACGGAGCGGGACCTGGGCGCAGGTCAGCTTGCCCGCGTCCGAGTTCGGCCGGGCCGACCTCCGGATCTATCCGCCTCGAACGGGGGTGGGCCGCGGCGAGAACCGCTGTGGCGCGATGACCAGCGGAGGCCGCGGCTTCAGCACCGGCGTCACGTGGTCGCCGGACGAGCGGAGCGCGGCGGTGAGCTGCCCCAGCGGCCTCTGGCACATCGACCTCGAGACGGGCACGCGCACACAGATCAGCGAAGGGGACTCCAGCTCGACCAGCTGGCTGGCGACCTACTCCCGGGACGGCACGCGCATCCTCGCCGCGCACGTCGGCGACGAGCCCGCGGTCGTCTTCGACCTCGCAACGCGCCGAGGCGCGCGGGCGTGGCCCGAGCGTCCCGACCCCGACCGGATCAGCTGGTTCGAGTGACGGGGGGGCGGCTCGGCGGCGCGCGGTCGAGCTGACGGGTCGCCACGGCCGCGACAACGCGCCATCCCGGCGTAGCCCGCTCGACGTCGTGGCGTAGGGGCGCTGTGTGCCGACGTCGGATTGTTCTGCCGAGATGAGGGTTGACGGTCAGTCACCGTAATCCGGCTGGAGCGTCCAGCGCCGGATGCCTTCCTTCGGACAGTGCAAGGACCCTCTCGATTCGACAAATTGCCTATTGCATGTCCCAGTCCTGGGGTGACTATCGGGGCCCGATGGCTGGGGAAACCCGTTTCGCCCCGCTGCGGGCTCTTGGAAGGCGCGGCGGGCGGCCCGGGGGGGCCCCGCTCGCCGCGCCCGACCGGAGCCTGGCGAGGTGAGCGGAGAGACCGACCACGACCACCGCCTGCGGAGCGGGGCCGAGGCGGTCGAGCTCGCGGACGGCCTGGTGCTCATCCGGTTGCCCGAGGCGGATCCGCGGTTCCCGCCGGGCCTGCTCACCGCCACCGAGCAGGAGGTGGCGCGCGAGGTGTTCGGCGGCGCGTCGAATTCGGAGGTCGCCGAGCGACGCGGCGTGAGCGTCAAGACGATCGCCAACCAGCTCCGCAGCATCTACGACAAGCTCGGCGTCACCTCGCGGGTCGAGATGGTCGTGGCGCTCCTCGGCCCGCCTGCGTCGCCCGGCGACGACGGCTCGGGCTGAGGTGGCCAACAGCGACGCGGTCGCCGCGGTCGAGGCCTGCTACGCGCTCGACGTCGACGATGACACCTGGCTCCAGCAGCTCGCCGACGCGATGCACCCGCTGCTGCAGCCCGAGATCGGTCTGCTCGCCTACCAGCTGCTGCCGCCCGGTCCGTCGGCCGGCTACCGCATCGGGCGCATCTGCCAGTCGGCCGACTCCGCGCTCGAGCTGGTCCCGAAGATGGCCCAGGTCCGAGACCTCCTCGAGCGCCGCCACGCCGGCGCCGCGAACTTCATCGAGCTGGCCCAGGCGGCGGTGCTCGACCGGATCTTCCAGACCGGCGTCGAGGAGCCGGTGAACAAGGTCCTCTGGTCCGAGCGCGAGACGGTGGGGCCGCGGTGGATGCACACCCTCTTCACGCCGATCGAGGACCAGCACGTGCTGCTCGCGCGTCACCTCGCTGGGGGCGGGGTCACGGCGTTCGTCAGCGGCCTCGCGTCGCGCCGCACGGTCGAGCCGCGGGACCGCGAGCTGTGGACGATGATCCTTGCTCATGTAGATGCAGGGCAGCGGCTCCGCGCGCGGCTCGCGGGCGCGCTGGGGGATGGGCTCGACGCGCCGCCCGGTGGCGCCGTGCTCGACGACGGCCGGGTGGTGCACGCCGACGGAGACGCGACCGTCCCCGACCTGCGGGCGGCGCTGCAGCGGGCGGCCCAGGAGATCGATCGCGCGCGCGCCTCCAAGGGCGGCCGCGGCGTCGACGCGGTCGAGGTCTGGCAGGGGCTCGTGGACGGCCGCTGGTCGCTCGTCGAGAGCTTCGACACCGACGGTCGCCGGTTCGTGCTGGCGCACCGCAACGAGCCCGGGGTGGGGGACGCGCGCGCGCTCACCGAGCTGGAGACCTGGGTGGTGGGCCTCGCGGTCCGCGGCTGCTCCGACAAGCTCATCGGCTACACGCTCGGGATCGCGCGCTCCACCGCGGCCGGCCACCTCGCGAGCGCGATGAAGAAGCTCCAGATCGCGCGTCGGGTCGACCTCGTCCGCTACCTCGGACCGCGCTTCCCCGAGGGCTGACCCCCCTGCGCGTGGCCGTTCAGGGGCAGGTCAGCACGCGACCGATCGCGAAGTCGTCGTAGTCCTCGCGCGTCGTCCCCGCGGTGTCCGGCAGCCGGGCGAGGTTGTAGCCGCCGCCGAAGAGCATGTTGGTGCAGGGGCCCGACCAGACGCCCGCCGCCTCGGCGTCGGTCCGGACGGCGGAGCCGCTGACGCCGTCGCCCCAGCAGACGTAGTCGACGATCTCGGTCGCGCTCGCCGGGCGGGCGATCGCGAGCTCGCCCATCTCGATGGCGTCGGGGAAGCCGGCGGGCCACCCGAACAGCGTCTGGACACCAGGCGCGAGGGTGCTGGAGCCGCCGAGCGCCTCGAGCGCGCCGACCGTGGTCTCCATCGCGCCGTAGCGGAGACGGTACGCGCTGACGTCCATCGGCGCGTCGGTCGGGTTGAACAGCATGAGCTGGCCGAGCGGATCGATGTCGGCAAGGATCGGCTCGGTCCCCTGGCAGTGCACCGGCTCGCCGCCGGGCGGCCCTGCATCCGTCCCGCCCGGTCCCGCGTCGTTCCCCGGCGCGGGGCCGGCGTCGCTTCCCGGCGCACCCGCGTCGGTCTCCGCGATGGGCCCCGCGTCGGTCCCGGGGCTCACGCCGCCATCCTCGCCACCGCCGTCGTCGCATCCCAGAGAAGCGAGGCCGAGCGCCAGCACCAGAATCGAAGTCGTCTTCATGTCACCTCCATCGAGGCGACCTCTCAGCACGGTCCGTTCCACGCCAAGGCGCGCATCGGGCGACCGCGCGAGTGTCCCAAACGTGTTCCACGGGCCGCTCCGCCGCCCCGCGCGTGGAACAGCCCGCTACCGCGCCGCGGCGGAGGGCTCGCCGCGGGCCTCCTCGATCGCCTCGAGGAGGGTGCCTTCGCTCGCGGTGCCGGTGATCGCGCGGGCGACCGTGCCGTCGGGGGCGATGACGTAGATCGTGGGTAGCAGCTCGACCTGGTAGCGGCGCAGCGCGTCGGGGGTCGCGAGGGCGATCGGGTAGCGCATGCCGAGCCGATCGGCGGCGACGCGGACCTCGTCGATCGGCATGGTGTCGACGCTCACGCCTACGACCCGGTCGCCGCTCTCCCGGATGCGGTCGGACACCCGACTCAACACCGGCGCCTCGGCGCGGCACGCCTGGCACCACGTCGCCCAGAACGCGAGGACCACGACGTGGCCGCGCTCGGCCTCGAGGTCGAACTCGCCGTCGTTGGTGGTGAGGGTCACGCTCGGCGCGGGCTCGCCCTCGGGGAGCTCGGCGCCGCCGGCGTGCTGGAAGCTCTCGATCCCCCACAGGCCCAGCGCGACCGCGAGGAGCAGCCACGGCCAGGCCGCGCGGAGGGTGCGGCGCGCGGGCGAGTGGTAGGGATGATCCATGGCTGACCTGCAAGACGCGCGAGGCGACGACCCGTTACGCTGAAGCGTATCTCGGCTACTCTCGCTGCGCGATGGGAGCTCGAGGATACGCGGCGGCGGCGCGGTCGGCAGCGCTGTGGACAGCGCTAGGGACAGCGCTAGGGACGACCTTGTGGCTCGGCTTCGCGGCGGCCCCGTGCGCGGCCCAGCCGTCGGACGAGCCCCCCGCGGACGAGTCGACCGACGAGGCGCCGCCCGAGCCGCGCGCGCCGAACCCGATCGAGCGGGCGCGCAGCCACATGGAGCGGGGTCAGGCGCTCTACCTCCAGGCCCGCTTCGAGGAGGCGGCGACCGAGTTCCAGGCCGCCTACGAGGCGCAGCCCTTCAGCGCGTTCCTCTTCAACGCCGGCGTGGCGCTCGAGCGCGCAGGTCAGCCGGGCCGCGCGGCGGACTTCTTCCAGCAGTACGTCGACCGCGACCCCGAGGCCTCCGACCGCGCGGAGGTGCAGGCCCGCATCGGGCGCCTGCGCGAGGCGGCCCAGCCGGCGGCTGCTCCGCCCGACGGCGCCGAGCCCCCGCCCGAGAGCGCGCCGCCCGAGAGCGCGCCGCCGGACGCTCTCCCCGAGGAGTTCAAGTCGCTGCTCTCCGTCCGCACCAACCCGGAGGGCGCGACCCTCACCGTGCTGCAGGGCGGCGAGGCGGTGGCGAGCGGGCCGGCTCCGTTCGCGCACACGCTCGTCCAGGGTCGCTACACGATCCGCGTCGAGCACCCCGACTACCAGACCGTCGAGCAGGAGATGCGGATCGAGCCGGGCAAGGTCTACGTCGTCATCGTCGAGATGAGCCAGGGCCAGTTCCTCGGCTACCTGCGCGTGAGCAGCAACGTCGCCGGCGCGAGCGTCTACATCGACGACCGCGAGCAGGGCCCGCGCGGCCAGACCCCGTTCGAGGCGCCGATCCCCGTCGGCACCCATCAGATCTGGGTCGAGCGGCCCGGCTATCGCCTCGAAGAGACGGAGGCCGAGGTCGGCATCGGCGACGACGTGACGGTGCGTATCGACCTGAGCCGCGTCGACTTCGGGCGGCTGCGGGTGGTGAGCAACGTCTCGGGGGCGCGCGTGGTCGTCGACGACCAGCCGGTCGGGGTGGTGCCGTTCGAGGGCGAGCTGTCGGGCGGGCCGCACCGGCTCCGCGTCGAGGCGGACGGGATGAAGAGCTACGAGGCGGTGGTCGAGATCCAGAACGGTCAGCTCACGCCGGTTCGCGCGCGTCTTCGCCCGGACGTGGGGCGCGGCGGCGGCGTGGTGGCGGCGATCTTCGCCGGGGTGTTCCTCGCGGGCGGGGTCACCGCCGCGCTGATCGGCAACGACCTGATGGGCACGCTCCAGGCCGAGCGGGACGCGGGCCGCCTCACGAGCGACGACCCTCGGATCGACACCGGCCTGTTCCTCTACATCGGCGCCGACGCGGGCTTCGGCCTCGCGCTGATCGTCGGCGCGCTCTCGCTCTACTACTTCCTCTACGACCCGCTGCCGCCCTCGGAGGGCACGGTGCTCGAGGCCCGCGACTGGGCGTTCGCGCCGATGCTGGACCCGCAGCGCGGGGTGGCCGGCGTCTCGCTCGGGGGGCAGTTCTGATGCCGCGCGCAAACCCCACGCCGGCGTCGTCGTCGAGCACCTCCCCGTGCACGTCCTCGTACCCGTGCACGTCCTCGTACCCGACAGGCCCCACCCGGACCGCCGCCCCGCGAGCCAGCCGTGTCATCCGGCCCTCGAGCGGCCTCCTTCTTCTCGCCGCCGTCGCGCTCGTCGGCTGCGTGCCCACCGAGTTCGAGGACCTGCGTCAGGAGGCGAGCACCGTCGCCTACGAGCGGCCCGACGAGCTGTCGGTGGCGGGCATCGGCCGGGCCCTCGCGGGCTACGGCGGCGCGATCGACGGGGTGCGCAACACGCGCGTCGTCACGAGCGCGGGCCTCGACACACCCTACGTCGCCTACAACGTGGTCCGCGCGGGCGAGCTCCGCACCGAGGGCACCGCGGCCGACGCCTGCACCGCGTCGCGCGCGTGCCCGCCGGGGGCTTCGGTGAGCCTCGTCGGCTTCCCCGCCTGGGGCGCGGACACCGTCTGCGCGGCGACCCCGTCGACCGTCGGCGGCGAGGTCACCATCCGCTGCGAGGGCGTGGCCGAGGGCTCGAGCGGCGTCCACGTCGCGATCGGCGCGGCCGGCGAGCGCTTCGGTGAGGCGGCGGCGAGCGTCCCCGTCGATCACCCCTTCGGCCGCGCGGTGTTCGGCGCGCCGGGCGCGGCCGGGGGCGGCGCGGTGTACCGGCTGCCCGACGGGGCCGCGGCGGAGGCGCTCGACCTCAGCGCGGGCGCGGGGATGGGCGGCGAGATGGGCCTCGCGGTCGCGGTCGGGGTGGTCGACGCGGACACCGCGCTCACCGCCTCGGCGGGCTCGGGCGGTCGCGTGATCGTGGCGACCCACGACGTCGCCGGCGGCGCGGTCACTTCGACCGTGATCGGCTGCATCGACGACGCGGCCGAGGGCTTCGGCCTCGCGCTCGCGGTGGCGGACTTCGACGGAGACGGCGCGGTCGACGTGGCGGTCGGCAGCGGCCCGGGCGCCGGCCGGCTCGAGGAGGTCCGCGTCTACGGCGGCGCGGACGCGCCCGGGAGCTGCGCGGCCTGGACCCCGGCCACCACCCTGACCTGCGCCAGCGACGACCCCCTCGTCGACTGCGCCGGGGCGGAGTTCGGCGCCTCGCTCGTGGCCGGGGACGTCAACGCGGACGGCCTCGCGGACCTCGTCGTCGGGGCACCGACCGCCACGGTCGACGACGTCGCGGGCGCGGGCGCGGCCTTCGTCTTCGCGGGCGCGGCGCGGCTCACCGACCTCGACGACGACGTGCGCACCCTGCGGCACCCGGCGCCCGCGACGAACGGGGACCTCGGGCGCACGCTCGCCGCCGTGCCGGGCGCCGAGGCCGACCGGGTCGAGGTCGCCGTGGGTGCCCCGGGCGCCGACCGGATCTACGTCTTCCTGTGCACGGGCCTCGACGGCGACTCGCCCGCGACGGTCGGCCCGCGCTGCCAGCCGCAGTAGGCACCCACCATGAGCGCAGACTCTCGAAAGCAGGTCCTCGTCGCGGACGACGAGCTGAACCTCCGCCGCGTCCTCTCGGCGCAGCTCACCCGCGACGGCTACGACGTCGTCGCGGTGGAGGACGGCCAGGGCGCGCTCGACGCGCTCGAGCAGCACCACGTGGACGTGATCATCACCGATCTGCGGATGCCGCGGATCGACGGGATGACGCTGCTGAAGCGCGTGGTGAGCACGCACCCCGACATCCCGGTGATCATCATCACCGCCCACGGCACGGTCGACACCGCGGTCGAGGCGCTCAAGATCGGCGCGTTCGACTACGTGACGAAGCCGTTCGAGCAGACCGAGTTCCGCAACGTGGTGGCGAAGGCGGCGCGCACTCGCGAGCTCAGCGACTCGGAGGCCCTCGCGGGCCCGGCCGAGGTCGGGCGCTACCGGCTCATCGGGCAGTCGGCGCCGATGAACGACGTCTACCAGGTGATCGAGAAGGTCGCCGACACGCCGAGCACCGTGCTCCTGACGGGCGAGAGCGGCACCGGCAAGGAGCTGATCGCGCGCGCGCTCCACGAGAACTCGTCGCGCTCGGACCGGCCGTTCATCCGCGTGAACTGCGCGGCGATCCCCCGCGACCTGATCGAGAGCGAGCTGTTCGGCTACGAGAAGGGCGCGTTCACGGGCGCGGTCACGAGCAAGCCCGGACGCTTCGAGCTCGCCCACGGGGGGACGCTGTTCCTCGACGAGATCGGGGAGATCCCGGTCAACATGCAGGTCAAGCTCCTTCGCGCCATCCAGGAGCAGGAGTTCGAGCGCGTCGGCGGCATCAAGACGATCGAGGTCGACGTCCGCCTGGTGGCCGCGACCAACCGCGACCTCGCCGAGGAGATCAAGGCGGGCCGCTTCCGAGAGGATCTCTACTACCGGCTCAACGTCGTGCAGGTGCGGCTGCCCCCGCTGCGCGAGCGGCGCAGCGACATCCCGCTGCTCGTCGACCACTTCCTGCGCCGCTTCGCCGAGCGCCTCAAGAAGCAGATCGCCGGCGTGAGCGAGGAGGCGATGACCCGCCTGCTCGAGCACCCCTGGCCGGGGAACATCCGTGAGCTCGAGAACGTGATCGAGCGCTGCGTCCTGTTCACCGACTCCGAGCGGGTGCAGCCGAGCGACCTTCCTCCCGAGGTGCTCGGTCAGGCGCCGACCCTGACCCCCGCGGAGCCGCCCCCCGCCCCCGCCGAGCCGGCCGAGCCCGAGCTCACCCCCGGCCTCAAGGAGGCGGTGCGTGAGGCGACGAGCAAGGTCGAGCGCGAGCTGATCGTGAAGGCGCTCGAGCAGACCGGGGGCAACGTCACCCACACCGCGCGCCTCCTGAAGATCTCGCGCAAGAGCCTCCAGACCAAGATGAAGGAGCTCGGCCTCCGCGAGGACTGAGCCGGATAGCCGGGGACCGAGCCGGATAGCCGGGGACGGTCCGAGCTCTTCGAGCTCTCGTGGCCAAGAAGCTCGAGACGCTCGGAGCGTCCCCACCTCGGCCGCGGATGACAGGGTCTCGGGCGCTTTGATAGGCTGACGCCCGTGCGTGGGAGTGTCGCGCTCGCGGTCGCGCTCGGGGTCGCGCTGGCGGTCTCGGCGGTCGGCGTCCGGGTCGAGGCGCAGTCCTCGTCGGAGGTCGCGGCCGCGCGGCGGCTGTTCCAGGAGGGCCTCGAGGCGGCGCGGGGCGGCGCGTGGGACGAGGCGGTGCGGCTCTTCGAGCGCTCCTACGCGATCGCGCCGCGCCCCAGCACGCAGCTCAACCTTGCCGGGGCGCTCGCCCAGACGGGGCGCCTCGTGGCCGCGAGCGAGGCCTATCGCGGCTTCATCCACGGCGCCGACCGCCGCTCGCGCCGGTTCGTGCCGCGGGCCGAGGCGGAGCTGCACGAGCTCGAGGAGCGGCTCGCCCACGTGACGCTCCGCGCGCCGGGGCTCGAGGACGACGACGCGATCCTGCTTGGCGACCGCGAGCTGTCGCGCGCGGTGGTCGGCGTCGAGATGCCCGTCGATCCGGGGGCCGCGGTCTTCGTGGTGCGACGCGATGGGCGCGAGGTCACGCGCGAGGCGCTCTCGCTCGCGGAGGGGGAGTCGCGCGAGGTCACCCTGCGCGTGGTCCCCGAGGTCCGCGCGGAGGCCGGCGCGTCTGCGCGCGAGGTCCCGGCGGCCGCGCTCGAGGCCGACCCGGCGACCGACGATGGCGGCGGAGACGACACCGGCCTCATCGTCGGCGTCACCGTCGCGGCGGTCGTCGCGGTCGCGGCCGCGGTGATCATCCCGACGGTCGTGGTTCTGGAATCGCAGGGCCCGTTCCAGGGCGACTTGGGCGACGGCGTGATCACCTTCGAGTAAGACGCGCGCCGCTTCGAGCGGCTCAGAACTCGTCGGTGAGGAACACGCCGCCGCCGCCGTTTCGGCTGCGCCCCGCGCCGGCCCGTCGCCCCGCGCGCCGCCGCCCGGCGGGCGTGGCGGGGCCGGGCCGGGTCACCTCGGCCTGGGGCACCTCCTCCGGCGCCGAGCCCTGCTCGGGCAAGCCCTGCTCGGGCAAGCCCTGCTCGGGCGAGCCCTGCTCGGGCGGATCCTGGCCCGGCGGATCCTGCGTCGTCTCGGTCTCGGTCGCGTCCGCGCGCGCCTCGTCGCCGGTCGCGTCACTCGAGCCGCTCGGCGTCGCCTCCGCCCCCGTCGCCGGGTCCTCCAGGGTCGGATCCTCCAGAGTCGGATCCTCCAGAGTCGCGCCGGTCGGCGTCGCCGGATCGGGCGCCTCCACGTCGGAGCGCGCCGGCCCTCGCCCGAGCTCGGTGGCGGTGATGTCCTGCTCCGGCGAGAAGGCGAGCACCGCGACCACGCCGCCGAGGCTCGCGAGCCCGATGCAGATCAGGCCGACCAGCGCCCACATCACCGGCCGCGACGTGCCGGTGGCGCGCGCCAGCGGCGTCGGCTCGGCCGGGTCCAGCGCGGCCGGGGCGCGCGTCGGGCCGAGCTCGCCCGGCGAGCGGCTCTCCGCCTCGAGGTAGCCCCCGGGGGCGCTCACCTCGGTCGCGGCGACGTGGTCGACCTCTTCGATCGAAGGGATCGACGGCTCGGACGGGGGCGTCAGCCCGGCCGCGCTCACGGTGAGGGTCTGGACCAGCTCCTCGCCGCTCACCCCGGTCATCTTGAAGGCGACCCCGGAGACGCTCTCGGGGAGCTGCGCGAGGTCGCGCTCGATGGTGTCGGCCATCACGGTCGTCACCAGGCGCTCGAGGTCGGAGTCGTCGAGCGCGAGGGCGCTCGGGATGGCGCGGGCGAGCGCCTTGCGGAGCTCCTGCGCGGAGGGGTAGCGGTCCTCCGGCTCCTTCGCGATCGCCTTGGCGATCACCTGATCGAGCGTCTCGGGGACAGCCGGGTTGAAGAAGCTCGCGAAGGGGATGTTCGGGTTGCGGACCGCGTCGAGCAAGAGCAGCTCGTTGTCGCCCGAGAAGGCGCGCCGGCCGGTGAGCATCTCCCAGAGCACGATGCCCAGCGCGTAGACGTCGGTGCGCGCGTCGACCGGCTTCCCGAACGCCTGCTCGGGGCTCATGTAGCGGATCTTGCCCTTGAGCGAGCCACCGGTGGTCTGCTGAGCGCGGCCCTCGGCCTTGGCCACCCCGAAGTCGATGAGCTTGACGTGGCCCTTGTAGGCGAGGAGCACGTTCTGCGGGCTCACGTCGCGGTGGACCACGCCGAGCGGCATCCCGTCGCTGTCGGTCGCGGTGTGGGCCGCGTGCAGCCCCTCGGCGACCTTCACCGCGACGTAGGCGGCCAGCTCGGGGCGCATCGTGCGCTGCCGCTTGCCGAGCGTGCTCATGAGCTGCCCGAGCGAGCAGCCGTGCACGTACTCCATCACGAGGAAGTAGCGGCCGTTGACCTTCTTGAGCTCCTCGACGTGCACCACGTTCGGGTGGTGGATCTTCGAGCTGAGGAGCGCCTCGTCGACGAACATGCGCACGAAGGTCGCGTCGCTCGCGAGGTGCTCGTGGACGAACTTGATCGCCACGTGCCGGCTGAACCCGGCCGCGCCGGTGCGCTTGCCGAGGAACAGGGTCGCCATGCCCCCGGACTTCAGCTTCGCGACGATCTCGTAGTCGCCGACCTTGTCGCGGGCCTGGAACAACCTGCCTACTGTAGCCTTTCGCGGGGCTTACAGCACCTTCGTGCGCGTCTGCTCCGCGAGGTCCGCCTCGGACAGCGACCCCGTCCGCTGGTACTCGAGGTGCTGCTCCCACTTGCGCACCGTCAGCTCGTTGAACCGCTTCACGGCGGGGTTGGGCTCCGGGATGGGGCGGTCGATGTGCCTGAGGTAGGAGATCTGCTCCTCCTCCACGGTGAAGCCGTCCTGCCGGAAGATCTCGGCCGCGACCGGCTTGAGCGCGGGCATCGCGAGGTCCCACAGCGGCCGCGGCACCTTGCGGCCGGCCAGGGTAGGGGGCTCCCAGAGCTGGAAGGTGAACACCCGGGTCGTGGTGTCGTCCATCGGGAGCATGAAGTTGGTCGACCGGACCCGCCGGTTGCTCAGCGCGCTCTGGTACGGGTAGTCGTAGATCATGAAGGTGTCGCTCTCGTTGGAGCCCTTCCCCTTGCGGAAGAACCGCGAGGTGAACGGGTGCATCCAGTCGCGGCGCAGGTCGTGCTCCCAGAGCAGCGTGATCTTGTCGCCGACGAGCGTGTGGTCGGCGAGGACGGTGTCGCCGTAGGGCACCCAGCTGCCGTGCACCCAGAGGTGGGTGAGGTTGCAGAGGTTGTCGATGATCATCGAGTGGTGCGCGCGCCAGGTGTAGTGGAAGCGCAGGCTCGCCCACTCGTCGGCGTGGGGGATCTCGACGAGCGGGGTCACCGTGGCGAGCTCGGGGTCGCCGGGGAAGAACCACACGATGCCGTAGCGCTCGCGGGTCGGGTAAGCGCGGACCGAGACGACGGGGAGGCGCTTGCCGAAGTGGTCGTGCTTCATGTCGACGAGGGCGCCCGAGCGGTCGAACGTCCAGCCGTGGTAGAGGCACACCAGGTTGCACCCCTCGACCGAGCCGTGGCTCAGCTTGATCTGCCGGTGCGGGCAGCGGTCCTCCACGACCTGCACGACGCCATCTGCGCCTCGGTAGACCGCGAGGTCGTCGCCGGAGAAGCGGGTGGAGGTGACGCCGCCGCGAGGGATCTCGTGGCTGAACGCGGCGGGGTACCAGTGGTGGGGGCTCATGCCGGCGTCCCGCGCGCGGCGCGCGAGGCTGCCGCCGCGGGGCGCGGCTCGGGCGGTCTGGGTCTGGGTCACTGCGCGGCCATTTAACCCCCGATCCGCCCATCGGAACAAGCGCGCGGGGTTGGCCCGTTGACTGGACTCCGCATACCCTCGCAGACCATGCCCAAGGCCACCGTCCTCATCGTCGACGACGAGAAGAACATCCTGTCGACCCTGTCTCGCGCGCTGCGCATCGAGGACTACGAGGCGGACGTGGCCGGGAGCGCCCTGATCGCGCTCGAGAAGATCCGCACCAAGGCCTACGACGCGGTGATCGTCGACGTGATGATGCCGGAGATGGACGGCATCACGATGCTGCGGCGGCTGCGCGCCGACGGCCACGACATGCCCGTCATCGTGATGAGCGGGCACGGCACCATCGACACCGCGCTCGAGGCCACGCGGCTCGGCGCCCGCGACTTCATCGAGAAGCCCATCGCGAGCGAGCGGCTGCTCCTGAGCCTCGAGCACGCGCTCCAGCTGACGCGCCTCGAGGCGGAGAACGAAGAGCTCCGCGAGCGCACCGGCTTTGCCGACGGACTCATCGGGGACAGCCCGCCGATGCGCCAGCTCAAGGAGCAGGTGCGCCTCGCGGCGAGCGCCAACGCGCCGGTCCTCGTGATGGGCGAGCGAGGCACGGGCAAGGAGCTGGTCGCCCGGGCGATCCACGAGGGCAGCAAGCGAGCGGAGCGCGGCAGCTACGAGAAGCTCAACTGCGCCGCGGTCCCGGCGGAGCTGATCGAGAGCGAGCTCTTCGGCCACGAGGCCGGGGCGTTCACCGGCGCGACCAAGCAGCGGCGCGGCAAGTTCGAGCGCGCCTCGGGCGGTACGCTCTTCCTCGACGAGGTGGGTGACATGCCCTCGCCGATGCAAGCCAAGCTGCTCCGCGTCCTCCAGGAGGGCGAGCTCGAGCGGGTCGGGGGGAGCGACCTCCTCACCATCGACGTGCGCGTGGTCGCGGCGACGAACAAGCCGCTCCAGAAGGAGATCGAGGAGGGCCGCTTCCGGGCGGACCTCTTCGACCGGCTCAACGTCGTCCCGCTGCGCGTGCCGCCGCTCCGCGAGCGCTCCGAGGACATCCCCGTCCTCGCGTCCCACTTCCTGCGGCAGGCGTGCAAGAACAACGACCGTCGCGGCAAGTCGCTCACCGAGGGCGCGATGAACCTCCTCTGCCGCTACGACTACCCGGGGAACGTGCGCGAGCTGCGCAACCTCCTCGAGCGCGTCGTCATTCTCTCGCCGGGCGAGCAGATCACCGAGTCGGACGCGCGCGCCCTGCTCCCCATCGCCGGCGGCGGCGGCGGCGGCGGCGGCGGGTACTACCGCCCGGGCACCGCGCTGCGCTCGATGATGGAGGAGGTCGAGCGCGACCTCATCACGCGCGCCCTCGAGCACCACGGCGGCCACGCCACCAACACCGCCGCCGATCTGGGGCTCGAGCGCAGCCACCTCTACAAGAAGATGAAGTCGCTGGGGATCAAGCGGGAGTAGCGGTCATCCGCGGCGTCTCGCCCTCCACGCCACCACCCCGCCGGAGCCCGGGCGCGCGCCGCCACCGGTCAGCAAACTCCTTGCGAGTGTCCGACTCCCTGGAACACCCGTTGACCGTTCTTCGCGACGCTCCGCGCCCGTGCGCGTCGCGGACGGAGGACGTTGGCGTGCTCGCGGCCGGCGCGGGCAGCGCGGCGACGACGCTGACGCGCGCTCGGGTACCGAGCCCCGAGCCAGTCCCCCCCGGCGCGGGTCACCCCGCGGTAGTCGGCGCGACGGCCTGCGCGTTGCGCTCCGCGCGTTGGGTAGCGCCGACGTAGGCCGGTCCACGCGCGAGCGCGCGACGGACTCGGGTCCGCCGCGCGCCGCGCGAGCCTCAGTGAGCTGTCGTCACTGGATGGAGATCAGCTCCTGGGTGTCGTCGTCGTAGCCCCAGAGCACGGGGGTGGCGCCGTCGAGGAAGCCGAGGCCGTAGTTGCTCGTCCCGGTGCCCCAGTTCGTGAGCTCGGCGGTGAACGTAGTGCCCCCGAGGCCGCACGTGTAGTAGGCGCGCTCGGTCGCCGCGCTCGTGTAGACGACGTCCGCGACGCCGTCGCCGGTGGTGTCGTCCACGCGCAGCATGTTGTGCGTGGACGACAGCGTGATGCTGGTGTCGAGCACCTCGACCGCGCCGGTCGTGCGGTTGACCCGGATCAGCTCGTCCGGGCTCGCGCCCGTGCAGGCGGTGTAGAACCACGTGCTGTCGACCGCGAGGCCCGTGCACGAGTCGTTCGGGATCGTGTGCAGAAGCGTCGCCGGCGCGGGGAGGACCGCCGCCCCGAGCGGCACGCTCCAGATCTCGGTCTCGATGGTGTCCTGCGTGATCAAGAACACCGAGGTGCCGTCGCTCGCCGCCCCGCGGAAGTCGTCGTTCGGCGCCGTCGCGAACGAGGCGTAGTCCTCGCCGCCCGCGATCCAGGTCGCGCCCCCGTCGCTGCTGATGCGCCAGAGGCGGCCGGTGGTGGAGGTGGTCGACTGGTCCACGGTGAAGATGTCGTTGCCCGCGATCAGCATCGTGTAGCCGAGCTGCGTCGTGCCGATCGCCGCGAGGGCCTCGACGTCCTCGAGCGCGCCGCCCCCAGTCGGGACGCGGTAGAGCTCGCTCTGGCCGCCGAAGTAGGTGAACCCCGTCGGGCTGCCGTCGAGCTCGACGTAGTACTCGGTGAACGACGCCGCGGTGGTGGGGATCCGCGCGACCGTGGTCCCGACGACGCCCATCGCGCCCGGAGAGCAGGGCGGCACGAACTCGTTGATGTCGATGGTCAAGGGGTTGTCGAGGGGGCCGCTGCCCGAGGTCGTGTCGGTGACGTAGAAGTAGTACGTCGTGCCCATCGTCACGGGGAACGAGCTGGTGAGCACCGCCGGGGAGAAGTCCGTGACGCACTGGATCTCGGGGCTGACCGTCCCGCACGCCGCGTCGCTCACCACCACCGCCCAGCGCTGGCTGGTCGGCTTGTCGAGGGTCCAGGTGAGCACGCCGTTGCCCGTCGCGGTGTACTCGAGCACGACGTCGGGGCCGTCGAGGGCCTGGGTGGTGCACGAGAGCGGCGAGCTGAGGTAGTCGGCCCCCGCGGCGACCCAGTTGACGGTGTTGGGCCCGGCGCTGAGCACGACGGAGTTGCTGCAGTCGTCGCCGACCGGGACGGCCTCCGCGATGTCGATCATCAGCGGGTTCGACAGCGGGTTGGTCCCCGACGTCGTGTCCGTGACGTAGAAGTAGTAGGTCGTGCCCGTCGTGACGGGGATCGTCCCGGTGAGGGCGGTTCCCGAGAACTCGGAGACGCAGTCGAGCTCCGGCGTTAAGGTGCCGCAGGCGGCGTCGCTGACCACGACCGCCCAGCGCGTGCTGTCGGGCTTGTCGAGCGTCCAGGTCAGCTGACCGTTCAGCGTGGCCGTGTACTGGAGGACGAGGTCCGGCCCGGTGCTGGTGCCGGTGGCCACGCACGCCGGGGTCGTCGTGAGGTAGTCCGAGGCCGTCGCGACCCAGTTGACCGTGTTCATCCCCGACGACAGCACGAAGGCGCTGCCGCAGTCCTCCGCGACCGGCGCCTCGCAAGCGCCGCCGTTGCAGAACTCGCCCGCCCCGCAGGCGGTGCCACACGCGCCGCAGTTCGCCACGTCGCTCGTGACGTCGACCTCGCAGCCGTTGCCGGGCATCAGGTCGCAGTCGCCGAAGCCCATGCTGCACATCGTGACCGTGCACGCGCCCATCGCGCAGCCGGGGCTAGCGTTGGGGAGCGAGCACGCGATCCCGCACGCGCCGCAGTTCATCACGTCGGTCGCCGTCATCGTCTCGCACCCGTCGCCGCCCGTCACGCCGAGGTCGGCGTTGCAGTCGCCGGTGCCGACGTCGCAGACGGTGCGGCACGCGCCCGCCACGCAGAGCCCGAGCGCGCCGGCGTCCCCGGCGCAGACGTTGCCACACGCGCCGCAGTTGCCGGGGCTCGTCGTCGTGTCCACGCACGCGCCCGCACAATCGGTCGTGCCGGGGGCGCAGCTCGTAGCGCAGCTGCCCGCGCTGCAGACCTCACCCGCGCCGCACGCCGTCCCGCACGCGCCGCAGTTGCCCGGGTCGCTCATCGGGTCGCTGCAGAACGAGCCGCACAGGACCTGACCGGTCGGACACGAGAGCTCGCAGGCGCCGGCGTTGCAGCGCTCGCCCGCGCCGCACGCGGTGCCGCAGGCCCCGCAATGGTTCGTGTCCGACATGGTGTCGTGGCAGGTCGCGCCGCACGCCTCTTGGCCGGACGGACACGCGAGCTCGCACATCCCGCTGACGCACGCTTCCCCGGCCGCGCAGACGGTGCCGCACGCGCCGCAGTTCTCCCGGTTGGTCGAGGTGTCGACGCACGAGTCGTCGCACCGCGTCTCGCCCGCCCCGCAGGTGATCGGCCCGGCGTCGTCGTTCGGACCTGCGTCGGACGCGCGGCCGGAGTCCTCCACCTCGCCCGCGTCTACCGTCGTCCCGTCGTCGTCGCACGCGGCGAGGACGCCGGACAGAGCCAGCGCCACAATCCACACTCTCTTCATGAGATGCCCCCCTCTTGGTTGGGGCCAGACTAGAGCGCCGAGCGGTTTGGAGAGTCGAGAAAGTTCGGAGCGCGACGGCCGTTCGGCGTGGTCAGACGTGACGAGGCGATGCTCAGGCATCGTCGAGGAGCGGCTGGCCGCGCCGGACGGCTGTCCCGCCCGTGATTTGCGGCGGTTTCAAACCGATCGGCGCTCTGGTCGGCCTCGGGCGGCGCGCGACGGGGCGACGCGGACGAGAAGTGAGTCAACGCACGATGCGTCATGCCGCCCAGGGCCGGCGCGAGACCCCGTCGTCGGTCCGTCCGCCCGAAGGCGGATCCTCGGCCGGCGGGTCCGCGGAGACCACGGGTGCAGGCTCGACCGCCGGCGCGGGTGTCGGCGCCTCCGGTGAGCCCCCGCCGCGCGCAGACACGGCCGGCCAGAGGAGCAGCGTGCCCTGCACCATCCGGTCGTCTACTCGATGCCGTGTACTCGATGCCGTGTACTCGATGCTGTCTACTCGATGTCGCCGTCGAGCTCGATCAGCCGCCGGTTCACCGGCACCTCGACGAGGAAGCGCGCCCGCCAGCTCGTGTCCTCGATCCGCCCGGCGAGGAACTCGAGCCGGCTCGCGCCGCGGGCCACGACCTCGCGCGCGCGGTCCGTCTGACCGAGCGCCCGCAGCGCCTCGGCGAGGGCGAGGAAGATCTCGGCCTCGTCCTCCTCCATCGTCCCGATCTCGTCGCGCAGCTCCATCGCCCGCTCCGCGTCGGCGAGCGCGCCCTCGGGGTCGTCGCCCTCCAGGGCCGCGCGCGACGCGAGGGCGAGGGCGCTGGCCGCGAGCGCGGGGAGCCCCGTCGCCTCGGCCTCGGCGGCCACCCGGCGGGCCTCGTCTGCGACCTCGAACGGGTTGTCCTGGGCGAGGCTCGCCCGCGCTCGGTAGAGCCGGGCCGCCACCGCGAGCCGCGGCCGACCGAGCTCGGTCGCGAGGGCGAGGGCCTCGTCGAACGCGACCCGCGCCTCGGTCGGAAGGCCCCGGCCCGCGAGCGCGTAGCCCAGGTTCGCGAGCGCGTAGCCCTCCACCACGCGGTTCCCGACGCGGCGACACGACGCGACCGCCTCACGCAGCGCCGCCTCGGCCTCCTCGTAGGCGCCCACACGGTTGAACGTGTCGGCGAGGTTGCACTCGGAGGTCGCCGCGCGCCGCAGGTCCCCGATCGCGCGGAACGCCGCCACCGCCTCCTCGAGCGCCGCCTTGCGCTTGCCGAGGTCGCCCATCGCGGTGAAGAGCTGCCCGCGCCACGCCGCGACCATCGCCGCCGTCTCGCGCGAGAGCCCGGGCATCGCCGCGGCCTCCCCGATCGGTACGCTCGCGTCGCTTACCCGGCCCGCATACAGCAGCCCCCAGCCGAGCCGCGCGAGGGCCAGCGCCAGCAGATCTGGGTCGCCGGCCACGCGCGCCGCCGCCACCGCCTCTTCGGCCAGCCGGAGCCCCTCCTCCTGAGCCCCGCTCGCCACGAGCAGCGCGCCCTTCTCCACCAGCGCGCGGGCCCGCTCGAGGGTCGAGCCGGCCAGCTCGAGCGCGGTCTCGATCGACGCCCGCTGCGCGGCCTTGTCCCCGAGGAAGAAGAGCGCGTCGGCCCGCGTCACGTGCAGCTCGAACGCGTGGCGGTCGTCCACCCCGAGCGCGATCGCCCGCTCGCTGCACCGGAGCACGCTCGGGCTGTCACCCCGCTTGGACGCGGCGAGGGTCGCCTCGACGTAGGCGCGCGCGGCCTTCGCCGGCTCGCCGCCGCGCTCCCAGTGCCGCGCGAGCTCCTCGCGGTCCGAGCCGGGCATGCCTTCGAGGAAGCTGGCCGCGAGCCGGTGCAGCGCCCGGCGCGCCTCCTCGCTGTTCATCCGGTAGGCGACGTCGGCCACGAGCGCGTTGCGGAAGCGGTACTCCCGCTCGTCGGGTCCGCGCGACGACCCACCGCCGGCGTCCGCGACGAGCCCGCGCTTGGCGAGCGCCCCGAGGTGTCGCTCTGGCTCGGGCTGCTCGAGCGCGCGGAGCGCCGGCCCCGTGAAGCCGCTCGTGAGCACCGCCGCGCGCTTGCAGAGCTGCTTCTCGTTCGACGGAAGGTGGTCGAGCCGCGACTGGACCGCGCCCTCGACGTCGAGGGGGATCGGCAGCTCCTCGATCGGCCGGTCGAACAGATCCTGCTCGACGATCTCGCGCACGATCTGCTCGACGAAGAACGGGTTGCCCTCGGTGCGCGCCGCGATCTGCCGCGCGATCGCGGGCCGCAGCGCCCGCCCGGCGATCGCCTCGGCGAGGGACGCGACCTCGCGCTCGGAGAGGCCGCGCGGCCGGATCCGCAAGACGTCCTGCCCGTGGAAGAGCTCCGGCGCGCGCTCGTCGAGCTCCGGTCGCGCGGCGAGGCAGACCAGGAGGCGCTCGCCGGTGAGCCGGCCCGCGAGCTCCTCGAGCAGCGACAGCGAGCTGTCGTCGGCCCACTGCACGTCGTCGAGCACGAGCGCGAGCGGCCCCTTGCGCGCGAGCGTCCCGATCACGTCCGCGAGCGAGACGCGCAGCTTGTCTGCGAGGAGCTGCGGATCGCTCCGGCGCCGCGCGGGCTGGGTGTCGTAGTCGTCGGGGAAGCCCATGAGCCGACCCAGCGGCTCGGTGCACTGGCGGGCCCAGACCTCGTCCTCGAGCACGCGGGTGAGGAAGTCCGAGAGCGCGCGCCGCCGGCGGCCCACGCTCACCCCCGGGTTGAGGAAGAACGGCTCGAGCATCGGCTCGCTCCGCAGCGCGCCCGCGATGAGGTGGAACGCGGCGCCGCGGCGGTGGGACTCCCCGCGTCCTGCGAGGACGTGCACGCCCCGTTGACGGAGCCGCCGCTCGAGCTCGCCCCGCAGCCGGCTCTTGCCGATGCCGGGCGGTCCGCTCATCCACAGGACGGTGCCGCGGGCCTCGTCGAAGGCGGCCTCGACCGCCCGCTCGAGCTGGGCGAGCTCCGCCTCGCGCCCGAGCAGCGGCAGGTCGTCGCGGACCGTGGGGAAGCGGCCGGTCTCGCGCCGGCTGAGCGCGCGCGGCACCTCGAAGACGTGCTCGGAGATCCGGCGAAGCTCGAAGTGCGCCTCGAGCCCGCGGGCCGCCACCGTGTCGACGGCCACGCCCTTGAGCCGCGCCTCCACCGCCCGCTCGACCGCGTCGACCGCGTCGCCGCTCACCGCGCCGCCAGCGCCGGTCGCCCGCCCCGCCGCCACCGCGACGAACCCGGCCGAGTCGCGCGCCTCGAGCGCGGCCTGGACGGCCCGCACCGTCTCGTCCCCCTCGTAGGTGCGCCCCCCGAACACGCCCACCGCGCCGCCGAGCATCGGGATCGACTCGCCGCCCCACTCGCGCACCGCGCGCCGCAGCGCGGGCAGGTCGTGCACCTCCGTCGCGAGCACGAGCGCGACCACCCGCTGCTCGTCCATCGGCAGGCTGACCGGGGCGGACGGCGGCGGCTCGGCGGCGACGGCCGACTGTGACAGGTCCAGGCTGGCGAGCGCGTCCCCCAGCTCGGTCGCGCTGCACCAGCGCTTGCTGGGGTCCTTCGCCAGGCAGCCCTGGACGATCTCGGCGAAGCCCGGGACGAGCGCCTCGCCGTCCTCGCCGAGGGTGGGCGCCTCCTCGAGCACGACCGCGAGGATCGTCGCGACCGCGGTCGTGCGGATGAACGGGTTCTTGCCGGCGACGGCCTGGAAGAGGATCACCCCGAGCGACCACAGATCGGCGGACGGCCGGATGTCGACGTCGCCCTTGGCCTGCTCGGGAGAGAGGTAGCCAGGGGTGCCGATCACCGAGCCGGCCATCGTGAGCTGGGGGCCGGCCTGGCTCATCGGGCGGGCGATCCCGAAGTCGAGGATCTTCACCGTCCCGTCCTCGCAGACGAACACGTTGCCCGGCTTGAGGTCGCGGTGGACGATGTTGCGCTCGTGGGCGGCGCGCAGCCCAGCGCAGATCTGGCGGCCGATGTCGACCACCTCCTCGATGGGCAGCGGCGCGTGCTCGAGGCGCTTGTTCAGGGGGACGCCCTCGAGCAGCTCGAAGGCGATGTAGCTCACGCCCTGGTCCTGGCCGGCGTCGACGACCTTGACGACGTTCGGGTGCTCGATGCGGATCTCGCCCTCGCGGCGGAAGCGCGCGATGGTCTCCTCGCTGTCCGCGTGGGGCGCGAGCACCTTGAGCGCGACCTTGCGGCCCTGGCCGTCGGTCGCCCGGTACACCGTGCCGAAGCCGCCCGAGCCGAGGATGCCCCCGAGGGTGAAGTCGCCGAGGACCTTGGCGGGTCGCGGATCGCTGCTCAAGCGAGGCTCCAGGGCGGGGTGAGGGCCACCGCCCCCTGAGAACTACCGCGGATCGGGGGCGCGCGTCGAGCGGCGTCGGCCTGCTCAACCCCCTCCGATGCGGATCGGGAGGCGCGACGCCGGCGCCGGCCGCGGGCGCCGCCGGCCGCGGCGCCGCACGCGCTGCTCCTCCTCGAAGCGCTGGTCGAACGAGAAGACCGCGTCGTGGTCGGGGACCGTGAAGCTCATCACCGGGTCGCGGGGGCGGAGCAGCTCGTTGTCCGCGGTCGCGATGCGGATCTGGAACGTCGTCTGCGGCGCGGTGCGCATGTGGACGTGCGCGGCCCCGCTCGCGTCGGTGCGCGCGACCTCGCGGCCGTCGACGAGGACCGGCAGGCCGGCCTGGTCGTGGGTGCGCACGATGACGACCGCGTCCCGGTGCTCGGGCGGGCAGTCGAAGGTGACCTGGACGCCGCGCGCGGCCGCCGCCGGGTCGAGGCTCTGGATGGTCCGCAGGGTGACCTGCTGCGGCGCCTCGGGGGACCGGTAGCCCTCGGGGCAGGTCGCGCTCACGAGGACCGGGACGCCCTCGGGGCCGGTGAGGTCCTGGCGGAGCGTGCCCGACTCGTCGGTCGCGCCGAGCTCGGTGTCGTTCACGCGCACCGTCACGCCGCCGAACGGGCGTCCGTCGCTCGTGGTGTGGAAGGTGAACGGGAAGCGCGGCGGCGGCTGGGCCTCCTCCCCGCAGGCGGCGCCGAGCGCGACGCAGAGCGAGAGGCCGATGAGGCGAGAGCACATCGCCATCTCGCGGAGCGCGCCGCCCGAGATCGGGCGCGAGGGCCGCCGCAAACCCGGAACGCAGTTCGGCGCGGGGGTACGGGTCAAGGGGTCGCGTCGCATGGGCCTCCTGTGGGGCTTCGGCCGTCCACGCAGCGCTCGGCGCGTCGCTCGAGCAGCTGGACCATCGCGCGGTAGGCGTCGTCGTCGGGGTGGCGCTCGAGGAGCCGTCGGTATCCCGTGAGCGCGTCGTCGTAGCGTCCGGCGAGGTAGGCGTCGGCCGCGAGCCGCTGCCACGACACGCCCTCCGCGTTCGCCTCCACCGTCTCGTCGGTCGCCATCTCCGTGCCCTCGGACGGCGGGGCGTCGCCCGAGCTTGGGGGATCGCCTTCGTCGGGCCCGGCCGGCTCGACCCCGCCTCCCGCCGCGACCGGGCTGTCCGGATCGGCTCCCTCCTGCGCGGCCGGGGTCGGCGTCTGGGTGGTCGGCGTGGTCGGCGTGGTCGGCGTGGTCGGCGTGGCACTGCCGGCGCCGACGTCGACGACCGGTCCCTGCGCGGGCGGCGCGGTGGGTTCGGGCGGCGGGTCCTCCTCCCAGAGCAGGAGCGCCATCGCCGCGACGACGGTGACCGAGAGCAGCGCCCAGGTCCGCATCGGGAGCGACTGCTTCTTGGCGCCGTCGTCCGCGGGCTTCCTGCCGCCGCCGAACAGGCGCTTGAAGAGGCCGGGCTTCGTGGCGGCGGGCGCGGCTCCTTGGGCCGGTGGCGGCGCGAAGGCGGCCGGCCCGCTCGGCGGGGCGCCGGGGCTCGACGGGGGCGCGGCGGCCGGCGGCTCGACCGGGGCCGAGGCGACCGGCGGAGGCGGAGGCGGCGGGCTCGGGGGAGCGAGCGCGGGGGGCGGCGGCGCGGGGGCCGCGCGCGGCGGCGCGGGCGGAGGCGCGACCACCGCCGCGGGGGGTGCGCCCAGCACGGGCGCGGGCGGGGCGGGGGGCTGCGCGATGGGGCGGGCCGCGGGCAGCGCGACCATCCGGGTCGCTCCCGCCGCGTGCGGGTCGGCGGCCGCCGGCGGCCCGCCCAGCTGACCGCCGAGCCGCGGGCGCAGGTCCTCCGCGAAGGGCGACCTCGCGGGCGGCGCGGGCACCCCGATGCGCATCGGCTCGGCCGACAGGCCCATCGGGGCGGCGAGCCGCGTCTTCTCCGCGTCGAGGTCCGGCACCGACTCGTCCCCGGCGGCGCCGCCGAAGGTCGCCGCGCCCGAGAGCAGCGGGACGCCGATGCTCGTGACGGTCACGGGCTTGGCCAGCTCGGGGCGGGAGCTCATCTGGTGCTGCAGCGGGGCGGAGGTCTCGATGTCGAGGGCGGCCTGGCCGAAGCGCAGCTCCGCCGGGCCCTGGATCTGCGTCCAGTCGGAGACCCGCGCGCCGTCGAGGAACACGCCGCCGACCGAGTGGATGTCGGCGACCCAGAGCGCCTGGCCGTCCCAGAACAGCTCGCAGTGGATCGGCCGCACCCCGTTGGCCTCGATGCGCCAGCCGGCGAGCGCGTCGATGCCGAGCGTCAGCCGCGCCTCGGGGTAGCCGCCGTCGATCTCCCAGATCTCGCCGGGCGAGCTTCCGCGCCGGAGGTGGGCGCGCGCCCACGCGGTCTCGGCGGAGGGATGTCCCTTCGGGGCTGCCAATGCTTCGGGGGGTCGCGACGGGAGGGAGGGATCCGCAGCATAGCATCCGCGTCGTCGGACGCCGCCTTACGACCGGGGGCTCGGCCGCGGGCTCAGCCGTGGCCGGCCATGTAGATCGACCCGGGCAGCTCGTAGCCGTGTCCCTGGAGGACCTCGGTGGCGCGGGGGATGAACCCGGTCGGGCCGAAGGTGCTCTGGATCCGCCCGTCCGCGCCCTGCCCCTCGTAGCGGCGCTCGAACACGTTCTCGAGGTTGTAGCCGGCGTCGGGATGGTAGCCCTGCACCTCGGCGATGTGGGTGACGCACCGCGAGCCGTCCCGCAGGCGGCTCGTCTGGACGATGAAATCGATCGCGCTCGCGATCTGCGCGCGCATCGCGCGGAGCGGCATCTGCACGTCGCTCATCATCGCCATCGTCTCGAGGCGGTTCATCGTGTCGGTCGGGTAGGTGGCGTGCACCGTCGCGAGGCAGCCGCCGTGGCCCGAGGTCATCGCCTGCACGAGGTCGAGCGCCTCGGCGCCGCGGATCTCGCCGACCACGATCCGATCGGGCCGCATCCGGAGGGTCGCCTTGAACAGATCGCGGATCGAGACCGCGCCGCGACCGCGCGCGTCCGGCGGCCGCGACTCCATCTGCACGACGTGGGTCTGCTGGCACTGGACCTCGCGCGTGTCCTCGATCACCACGATGCGTTCGTCCTCGGGGATGAAGCCGGTGAGCGCGTTGAGGAGCGAGGTCTTGCCGCTGCCGGTGCCGCCCGCGACGATGATGTTCTGCTTCACCGCGACGATGCCGCGGAGCAGCTCCGCGGCGTCGGGGGTGAACGAGCCGAACGAGAGGAGCTTGTCGACGGTCAGGGTCTCCTTCGAGAAGCGACGGATCGCGACCATCGGCCCGTCGGGGGCGGCCGGCGGCAGGACCGCCTCGACGCGCGAGCCGTCGGGGAGACGCGCCTCGAGGATCGGCCGGTGCTCGTCCACGTGGCGGCCGACGAACTGCGCGAGGTTGCGCAGCGCGGCCGTGAGCGCGTCGGTGCTCGGGAACCGCGCCTCGGTGAGGTAGAGCTTGCCTGCCCGCTCGACGAAGATCTGATCGGGGCCGTTGATCATCACCTCGGACACGGTGGTGTCGTCGAGGAACGGGCGGACCGGCTCGAGGAACTTGAGGAGCGACTGCTCGAAGACTTCGCGCGGGATCGTCACTCGCTCGTGTCCTCCTCGTCCGCGCCAGGGTCGGTCGACTCGGCGCCCGTCGACTCAGGGCCGGTCGACTCGGCGCCCGTCGACTCATGGCCGGTCGACCCCGCGCCGGTCGACTCAGACGTGGCGGTGATCGGCACTCCGTTCGCGTCGACCCGGATGGGCAGCCGGTGGGTGAGCGCCGGGATCGAGGCGCGCGCCTCCTCGGTGTGTGGGCCGCCGGGCGCAAGGGCCAGGTAGCGCTCGAAGTGGCGGGCCGCGGCGTCGCGGTCGTCGAGGCGGTCGCGGTACAGCACGCCGAGGAAGTAGTGGGCCTCGGGCGGCTCCTCGGGCGCGTCGCGCAGGACCCGCTCGAGGTGGTCGTGCGCGACCGCGTGGTGCTCGAGGCCCATGTGGATCGACGCCACGAGCAACCGCAGCGACCAGCGCGTCGGGTGGCGCTCGAGGAACGGCTCCGCGTAGGAGAGGGCGGCGACGAGGCGCTCGCCCTCGACGCAGGCGCGCAGGAGCGACGGCAGCGCGCGCTCCTCGGGGAAGCCGCGCCGGATCGCGGCCGCGTAGTACTGCTCGGCGCGGACGAAGTCGCCAGCCTGGGTGAGGATCTCGCCGCGGCGGAACAGCTCCTCGCCGCTGATCGAGTCGAGCGGGTCGTCCGCGGTCGTGGGGCTCCCCTCCTGGGCGGCGCCGCAGGCGGTGAGGGTGAGGACCGCGGCGGCGAGGCACGCCCTCATGCCGCCGCCGAGTCGATCGCGAGCTGGAGCTGACGCTCGAGCTGCTGGAGCCAGAGGACGTAGGGGTCGGCCGGCTTGTGCAAGAGGAGCTGTCGGAGCGCGCGGGTCTCGAGGAGCGCGTCGGGGAGCCGCCCCTGCTCGAGCGCGCGCTCGAGCCGGAGGCGGTGCGTGCGGTAGTCCTCCTCGATGCGCCGCTGCATCCGCTCGCCCTCGCTGTGCATCACCTCGGCCTCGGTGGTGCGCTCGAGGGCGCGGTAACAGGCCTCGGCGCGCCGGTAGCGCTCGACCGCCTGCACGCCGTCCTGGGAGCTGAACGGGTAGCGCTCGCTCTTGGCGATGGCCGCCTCGGCGTCCTGGTCCGCGCGGTGGCGGGTGTTGCCGCCGGTCGCGGGGCAGCTCGGCGCCTCCCCGAAGAGCGCAGGGGGCGGCGCGGCGGGCGTCGCGTCGATCCCGCTCGTGTCGTCCGAGAGGAGCAGCCAGCCGACGAGGGGGATGATCACGAAGGCGGCGATGAGCACCGGGGCCGAGACGGGCTTGTCGCTCGGGTCCTTCTTCTCCTCGGGGAGCCGATCGGCGAGGCGCAGGCGCAGGGCCCCGACCTCGAGCTCGGTGCCCCAGGCGAGCATCCCCTGCGAGAAGGGCTCGCCGCGGACCTTCACGATCGCCCCGGCGCCCTGGGCCACCGCGACCCAGCAGCCGTCGGCCCGCGGCGCCAGGAGGAAGTGCTCCGGCTCGAGGCTGCGCGCGTCGGGGATCGGGATGCCCGCGCTCGGAGCGCGGCCCACCGTGACCTGCTCGCCCTCGATCCGCTGACGCTCGAGGGTCCCGTCCTCGCGGATGATCTCCAGCCAGACGTCCACCGCGCCCGAATCATCCTCGCTGCGCCGCCCCAGGACAAGCGCCGAGAGGGCAGCGCGGGTGGAGTCCCGCGCGCGAGCCCGGCGCGGGCGACCTCGGGGAGGCCGCCCGCTCGGGTGACCTCAGAGCCCGACGGTCAGCGTCGGCCGCATCGGATCGAGGGTCGTGCCGTCGCCCAGCTGGCCGGCGCCGCGGTTGCCGACGCACGCCCAGCCGCTCGCGCGGCGCACGCAGGTGGTCGAGTTGCCCCCGACGATCTCGAGCGCGCCGGTGAGCCCCGGCCAGGACACCGGGGTCGTGAAGCTCGTCATGCCGGTGACCGTCTCGCCACCGTTGCCGAGTTGGCCGTCGAGGCCGTAGCCCCAGCAGGAGACGCCGCCCGCCGTCTCGATCGCGCACATGTAGTTGTACCCGGACGCGATCGCGGTCGCGCCGGAGAACGCGAGCACCGGGGTCGCCGAGTCGGTGGTCGTGCCCTGCGCGAGCTGGCCGTAGAAGTTGTCGCCCCAGCACCACACGTCCGAGCCGACGAGCGCGCAGGAGTGGGCCGAGCCGACCGCGATCTGGGTGGCCGCGCCGGCGGGCAGGCCCGTCACCGCGAGCGGCGTCGCCGAGTCGGTGCCCGCGGTGCCCGTGCCAAGCTGGCCCGAGCCGTTGTCGCCCCAGCAGGACACGCCGCCGCCGCTGCGGAGGAGGCAGCCGTGGTTGTTCCCGAGCGCGATCCGGGTCGCGTCGGTCACGCCCATGAGCGACACCGGCGTGCTCTGATCGTCGGTCGTCGAGCCGTCGCCGGCCTGGAAGTTGTCGTTGTCGCCCCAGCACTGGACGGCTCCCGCGACGCGGACGCAGGCGAACTGCCCGCCGACCGCGATCTCGTCGACCACCCCGAGGCCGGTCACCGGGACGGGCACCGCGCTGTCGGTGGTGCTCGTGCCGCCCTGGCCGAGCTGGAAGGCCGAGTTGTCGCCGAGGCACGCCACGCCGAGGGAGGTGCGGCCGCAGGAGAACGCCCCGCTGAGCGCGCCCTGGATCGTCCCGACGAGGCCGGGGATGACGGTCATCTGGTTCAGGTGCGAGCTGAACCCGGGGAACACCCCGACCGCGCCGGTGACGGTGGACGTCGACACCGTGTCGCCGCTGCCCGCGCACTCGATGTCGCCGGTCCCGAAGGCAGCGCAGAGCTGGCCGAGGTAGGTGCTCTTCGAGATCGCGAGCTGGGTCGGCGCGCCCGCCGAGACAAACGCGACCGGCGAGCTCAGGTCGAGCTGGTAGCCGCTCTGGTGCCCGAGCTGGCCCTCCTCACCGTAGCCCCAGCAGAGCCGCTGGTTCGTGGTCGTCACCGCGCAGGCGCCGCGCCCGCCCGCCTCGACGTCGCGGAACGAGCGCCCGGTGAGCCCCGGGACGAGCTGCGGGGTGGTCTGGTCGAGGTTGCTCGCCTGGCCGGTCTCGTAGTCGGTCGACTCGCCCCAGCAGTAGATCGCGTCGTTCGAGAGGAGCGCGCAGACGAAGTCGGTGCCGACCGAGACGTCGACCGCGGTCGCGGGCAGCGTCACGAGGGTGGGCGTCGAGCGGTCGGTGGTGGTCCCGTCGCCGATCTGGCCGTCGAGGTTGTCGCCCCAGCAGTAGACCTCGCCCGCCATCGTGCGCGCGCAGGTGTTGTTGAAGCCCGTGTCGAGCTGGACCACGCCGGTGAGGCCGACCGCCACGGTCGGCGTCTCGGAGTCGGTCCCCGGGCTGCCGTCGCCGAGCTGGCCGTTGTCGTCGTCACCCCAGCAGGCGACGGTGGCGTCGTCGAGGAGCGCGCAGGTGTGGTCGCCGCCGGCGCTCACCGCGGTCGCCGTGCGGCCCGCCGGCAGGGTCACCGGGATGGGCGTCTCGCTGTCCGTGGTCGAGCTCCGCCCGAGCTGCCGGTTGTCGCCGTCGCCCCAGCACTGGATCTGCCCGAAGCTGTCGAGCACGCAGGTGTGGTCGCCACCGGCCGAGACCGCGCGCATGCCGGTGAGGCCCGCGATCTGCTGCGGCACCGGCTGGTCGTTCGCCGTGCCGGCGACCCCCTGCTGGAGGTTGCTGTTGTCGCCCCAGCACCAGACGGTCCCGCCCGCGCGGAGCGCGCAGTGGTGCTCGTCGCCCGCGGTGATCTGGGTCGCGTCCGCGATCGAGGTGTCCGCCGGGACGAAGGTCTCGACGTTGTCGGTGCCGTTGCCGACCTCCGACTCGGTGTTGTCGCCGAAGCAGCCGACCCGGCCGGTCGCGGTGAGGACGCAGCCGCCGAAGCCGCCGAGGGCCACGTCGGCCAGCGTCTCGCTGAGCGTGCAGGTGCTCGGCCCGAGCCCGCTGCAGCTCCAGCCGAACTCGATCCCGCAGGTCGCGTCGCAGCCGTCGCCGTTGGTGATGCCGCCGTCGTCGCAGCCCTCGCCGCCGACCACCACGCCGTCGCCGCACGCGGTCGCGCACACGCTCGGCTCGCCGGTGCAGCGGAAGCCCGTCTCGGTCGCGCAGCTCGCGTCGCAGCCGTCGCCGGCGGTCGCGTTGCCGTCGTCGCAGGTCTCGGCCCCGACGATCACCCCGTCGCCGCAGCTCGTGGTGCAGACGCTGGGCTCGCCCGTGCAGCTGTACCCGAGCTCGCTCTGGCACGACATGCTGCAGCCGTCGCCGTCGGTCATGTTGCCGTCGTCGCAGGTCTCGACCGCCGCGACGACGCCGTCGCCGCAGCCCGCCATGCACACGCTCGGTTCCCCCGCGCACGAGAAGCCGCGCTCGACCGTGCAGGTGTCCGAGCACCCGTCGTCGACCGCCGTGTTGGAGTCGTCGCACTCCTCGATCGTCGCGACGACGCCGTCGCCGCACACCGCGGTGCAGACGCTCGGCTCGCCGGCGCAGGTCACGCCCGCCTCGACCACGCAGGTGTCGGAGCAGCCGTCCAGCGCGTCGGTGTTGCCGTCGTCGCACACCTCGGTGCCCGCGATCACGCCGTCTCCGCACACCGTCGCGCACGCGCTCGGCTCGCCCGTGCACATGTAGCCCGCCTCGACCTCACAGGCGTCCGAGCAGCCGTCACCGGCCGCGGTGCCGCCGTCGTCGCACGCCTCCATCCCGGCGAGGATCCCGTCGCCGCAGATCGGCGCGCACGCGCTCGGGCTCCCCGTGCAGGTGAACCCGGCCTCGACCTCGCACGCGTCGGAGCAGCCGTCGCCCGAGTCGTTGTTGCCGTCGTCGCACGCCTCACCCGCGTCCATCGCCCCGTCGCCACAGACCGCGGCGATGGGGCCGCCGTCCGGCTCGGGCCCCGCGTCGCCAACGGGCGGGCCCGCGTCGCCGACGGGCGGGCCGCTGTCGGTGGGGGGATCGCCGTCGTCGCAGGCGCTCAGCGCGACGAGGAACGCGAGAGGCGTGAGGAATCTGAGGTGACGCATCCAGAGCTCCGTTTCGTCCTGCGCGCGACGCGGGCAGGCAGCTGCGGCTCACGCATCGACCCCCGGCCACGACCGTCGCAACGCAGGGGCGAGCCGAGCCCGTCTACCGTTCGCGACAACAAAGCCGAGGCCACAGCGTGCGTCAAGGAGCAACCCCTCAGTCGTAGAGCCGCGCCTGGAGGACGAGGGTGAAGGGCGAGCTGCCGAAGTCGCTCGTCGGCACCCCCGAGACGGGCGCCGAGCCCCACGGGAACAGGCCGCTGAGGATCACGGTGACGTTGTCGGAGTGGTTGTAGGTGAACGCGAGGCTCACCAGGCCCGAGCCGTCCACCGGGCTCTGCAGGTAGCTCAGCGCGGCCGCGAGCTCGTCGACCAGCTCCATCCCGAGCGCGAGGGCGAGCGCGTGACGGCCGAAGATCTGCGAGTCCCCGCGCGCGAACCGCTCGAGGAAGCGCGGCTCGAACAGGATGTCCGGCCGCTCGCCGACGTTCTCCACCCCGAAGCCGCTGTAGTGGTACTCGAGGTTCACCCGCAGGCCGCGGTGGATGTCGAAGACGTAGGAGCCGCCGAGCACCCCCTTGGCGACCACCGCGCGGGTGCCGAAGAGGCCGCCGTCGATCCCCTCGCCGTCGGTCCCGAAGAGCGCGAGCTCACCGTGCATCTCCGCGTCGCCCACGTTCGCGCTCAGCACCGCCCCGACCATCGTGTCCTCGCCGCGGCGCCCGAGCATCACGGCGCCGTCCACGTCGCCGACGATCGCGCGCAGCCGGCCGAGCGCGGCGTAGCTCGCGAGCCCGTCGGCGCTCGCCGTACCGAACGCGACGATGACGTCCGCGCTGAGCTCGCTGATGTCGGGGATCCGCAGCTCCGCGTGCACCGCGTCCACGCCCCGCCGCCACTCGCGGTCGGCCTCGGTGGGCACAAACGGGGCGAAGATGTCGACCGCGCTGAACATGACCCCGCGGCCGAGCCCGATCGCCTGGCGGCCGACCGTCAGCTCGAGGAACGGGAGGTGGAGCGCGACGTAGGCCCGGTCGAGCTCGTGGCGGTGGAGGTAGCTCGGCGCGTCGTCGACGATCGCCCAGTCGAGCTGGCGGAGCCGGAACGGGGCCGGCGTGGTCGGCGGCAGGATCCCCGCGCCAGTGCTGCCGCCCGAGGCCATCCGCGCGCGGTGCTCGTAGGCCACCGCGGCGCTGAAGTGCTCGGTGAGGTTGGCGGTCAGGTCGAAGCGCAGGCGGAAGAGGCCCGCGCCGGTCGGCGTCTCGGGCCAGAGCGCCGGGTCGTCGTAGAACGGCGTGGCGAGCAAGAGGGTGCTCTTGAACGCGCTCCGCAGCTCGAGCGTGTACTCGCCCTCCTCGAAGAGGGTGCGCGCCGAGGCGGGGGCCGGCGCCGCGAGCGCGCACGCCAGCGCGGCGGCCAGCGCGCAGGGGGCGGCGGCGCGCCTCATCCGTCGTCTCGCGGGTCGTCTCCGTCATCGTCGGCCAGCGCGTCGCGCGGCGGTGGCGCCTGGAGCAGCCCGTGGAGCAGCACGTCGGTCATCGTCTCGGCGAACTCGTCGAGGTCGCGGCCGTGCCGCACGCGCGGCTCGAGCAGCAGAGCCGTCATGTAGCGCATCGCGAGCATCACCTCGGCGCGGTCCCGCTTCTCCTCGCGGCTGAACTCGTCGGGCGCGGCGGCCTCGATCAGAGCGCTCAGCCACTGGATCCCGAGCTCCTCGCCGCGCTCCATGACCTCCGGGTCCATGTCCTCGAGGGCGACCATGAGCTCCCCGTCCTGGCGGAGCAGCCGCGCCACGAGCGGGAGGTCGCGCCCCACGGTGAGCATCTCGCGGACATAGAGGCGAATGCGCGTCTCGCCGTCGGTCTTCGCGTCGAAGATCGGCTCGAAGCGATCCCAGAGGACCCGCTTCTCGAGCGCCACCGCGTGCAGCAGCAGCGCTGACTTCGTGGGGAAGTAGAGATACACGGTGCCCTTGGCGACCTCGGCGCGCCGCGCGATCTCGTCGACGCTCGCCTTGCGGTAGCCGCTCTCGCGGAAGACGTGCAGCGCCGCGCGGAGGATGCGCGCGCGCCGGCGCGCCTTCGGGCTGTCGGGGTCGTCGTCGGGGAAGAACTCCTTGTAGACGTCCTGGAACAGCTCCTTGGTCCACTTCCAGGCCACGTTCAGCGCTCCTCGCGACGCTCGTCGCTCGTGATCTTGCCGTCGACCAGCCGCACCACCCGGCTCGCGTGCGCGACGACCCGCGGGTCGTGGGTCGAGAACACGAAGGTGACGCCGTGCTCATCGTGCAGCGTCTCCATCGCCTGCATCAGCTGCTCGGCGTTGTCCGTGTCGAGGTTGGCGGTCGGCTCGTCCGCGAGCACGAGCTTGGGGCGCGAGGCCACCGCCCGCGCGACCGCGACGCGCTGCTGCTGCCCACCGGAGAGCTCGTTCGGGCGCCGGTCCGCCAGCTCGGCGAGGCCGAGCTCCCCGAGCACCTCGAGGGCCCGCGCGCGTCGCTGCGCCTTGCCGACGCCCTGCAGCTCGAGCACGAACTCGACGTTCTCGGCCGCGGTCAGCACGGGCACGAGGTTGTACGCCTGGAACACGAAGCCGAGCGAGCCGAGCCGCAGCTTCGCGCGCTGCGCCTTGCCGAGCTTCGTCAGCCGCTGGCCCACCAGCTCGACCTCGCCCGACGTCGGCTGGTCGAGGGCGCCGAGGAGGTTGAGGAGGGTGGTCTTGCCGCTCCCCGACGGGCCGACCAGCGCGACGAAGTCGCCCGCCTCGATCGAGAGGTCGATCCCGCGCAGGGCCTGCACCTCGAGCTTGCCGTTCTTGAACACCTTGGTGACGCCTTCGGCCACCGCCACGTAGGGCTTCGAAGTCATCGGTCGACTCGCAGGGCGAGGGCCGGGTCCGTCTTCGTGGCGAACCAGGCGGGGTAGAGGGACGCGAGCACGGTGGCGAGCAACGAGAGCCCGAGCGCGGTGGGGACGAGCCACGCGCCGAACACCGGGTAGAACACCGGCTCGATGAGGACGCCGGCGAAGGCCATGCCCTCGTCCGACTTCCAGAAGGTCCTGAGGTCGATGCCGTCCTGGGCGAGGTGCCAGGCGATCGGCCCGGCCCACAGCAGCGCGAGGCCGGCCGCGGCCACGCCGATCGCGACGCCCTCGGTGAGCACCACCCGGACGAGGTGCACGCCGCGCATCCCGATCGCGGCGAGGACCGCGAACTCCTTGCGTCGCTCGAGCACGCCCGTGAGCTGGGCGCTCGCGACGCCGAGCAGGACGAGCAGGAGCACGACCATGATCGCGACGTTGTAGAAGCCGGCCTTGCTGTCGATGTTCTGCTTCAGCTCGGGGGCGACCTCGGCCCAGGTGACGACCTCGTCGCCGCCGAGCTCGAGCCCGCTCACCCGCTGCCGGAGCGCGTCGATCCGGGTGACGTCGTCGACGACGATCGTGATCTCCGCGAACCCGTCGCGCCCGCTGAGCTGCTCCACGTCCGCGAGCGGGACCTGGGCGATGCCGGCGTCGATCTCGCGGCTCCCCGTCTCGACGACGCCGACCACGACGAGGAGGAGGCTCTGCATCTCGCCCCCCGCGTCGAGCGCGGTCACCACGAGCTCGTCATCGAGCTCGGCGCCGAGCCGATCGGCCAGCGCCCGCCCGATCACGATCGCGCCGCGCTCGCCGGCCCGGAGGTAGCGTCCGGCGCTCACGTCGCGGACGTAGCGGAGCGCCTGGGGCTCGGTGCTCGGGTCGACCCCCGTGAGCTCGGCGTGGGCGGCCCGCGTGCCGAGCCCGAGCAGGCCCCCGACCCGGGCGCGCGGGCTCGCGACCGCGATCCCCTCGACGCCGCGGATCGCCGCCAGCGCGTCGGCCCCCGAGGCCAGGCGCAGGTCGTCGTCGCGCGACTCGGTCCAGCCGGCGGGGACCACGCGGAGGTGGCCCATCCCGCCGCCCGCGGCCGCGTTGATCGTCATCGAGTCGGCGCCCCTGATCATCGAGATCGCGAGCAGGCCGAGGCCCACGCCGACCGCGACGCCGATGATGGAGAGCGCCGTCCGCCGCCCGTTGCGGACGAGCGAGCGGAGCGCGTAGCGCGCGCTGACCGAGCCCGTCATCCCCGCATCGCCTCCACCGGCTCGAGCCGCGCGGCGGCGAGCGCGGGCCAGAGCGCGGCGAGCACCGAGATGACGGAGATGCCGACGAACCCCGGCACGAAGTCCCCCGCGACGAGGCGTGGGTACATGTCACGAGAAAAGTTGACGCCGTAGACGGCGATGCCGGCCGCGCCCTCCGCCGCGGGGTCGTAGAAGCTCACCCCGGTCTGGCCCTGGTAGACCACGATCAGCGCCCCGAGCGCGCTGCCGATGAGCACGCCGAGCAGCCCGAGGATCACCGCCTCGAAGACGATCATGCGCACGAGGCGGCCCGGCGTCGTGCCGAGCGAGAGCATCATCCCGATCTCGCGGCGGCGCTCGAAGGTGGCCATGAGCATCGTGTTGATGACGCCGGCGGCGGCCGCGAGGAACACGATGAGCATCACGATGTAGCCGTAGGCGCCCGCGATCTCGAAGAACTGCGCGAGCTCCGGCGACAGCTCGTCCCAGGGGAGGACCTCGAGGCCGTCGAGCGCGGGGAGGGCCCCGAGGCGCCCGGCGAGCGCGGCGGCGTCCCCGGGCCCGCCCTCGCCGTGGACGGTGATCTCGTGGGCCTGGTCGGGCATCGCGAAGATGTCCTGCGCGCTCTCGAGCGGGACGATGAGCCCGCGGCGGTCGATCGCCTCGACGGGGGTCGAGAGGATCCCCGAGACCGTCAAGAGGTCGTTCGCGATCGAGCCGTCGGCCGCGGCGCCCATGATCGCGAGCTCGTCGCCGACCGACAGCCCCTGCTCGCGCGCGAGCCGCGCTCCGACGAGCACGCGCCCCGGCGCCGGCGAGGCCTCCGCCGCGAGACCCTGGAGCAGGCCGCCGCCCGCGCGCTCGGCGTCCACGTCGATCCCGACGACCATCACCGCGAAGCCGTCCACCTCGCGGGCCGCGAGCGCGGGCGCGTAGATCCGCGCGTAGGCCGACTCGACCCCGTCCACCGCGCGCGTCGCCTCGACCTTGGCCGCCGCGTCCTCGAGGACGAGGTCGGGGGCGCGCTCCTCGCGCCACTCGGGGTGGTGCACCTGGACGTCGCCCATCATCGGGCCGGTGAGCGCCTCGAGGGTGCTGTCGACGAAGCCGTGCATCAGCCCGTCGACGAGGAGCACCGACATCTGCGCGATCGCGATCGCGGCGAGCGCGAGCGCGGTCCGGCGCCGGTTGCGCCCGAGGTTCCGCCACGCCATCGAGAGGGTCGAGCCCAGCACGGGTGCGTCCCTACCGGTGCCGCTCGAGCTGGGTGAGGGAGAAGGTGCTCGAGGGCACGTTCGCGTCGAAGTCGACCTCGAGGTAGCGCATCTCGGTGCGGTGGCCCTCGCGGTCGCGCGGCTCGATCGTGAGCCGCGTCGGGATCCGGCGACCGTCCATCTCGCGCACATCGCTGAAGCGCATCACGCGGGCGAGGCGCATCCGCCGGTCGTAGAAGCGCGCCTCGAGCGGGATCGTCCCGCCGTCGTTGACCACGTACTCGACCCGGCGCCACAGGCCGACCACGCCATCGCGGG
>JAUHXR010000403.1 GCA_030426845.1 Polyangia bacterium
CGCGACGGCGAGGACGGCGTCGGCATCCTCGAGCGCTGCCTCGACGCCGGGGTCCTGCTGACCCCCGGCCGGGCGTGCGGCGAGGCCTACGCCGACTGGGTGCGCCTCTGCTTCACCTCGGTGCCGCCCGCGCAGCTCGACGAGGCCCTGGCGCAGCTCGCGCCGATCCTCTCACGCTGACCGCGGCGCCCGAGCGGGCCCAGACGCGAACGGCTCGCGCATCCCATGACACGCGAGCCGCTCCAGCGATCCGGGCCGAGCGCGCTCTCAGGAGCGAGCCGCCCAGAGGTTGCAGGAGCCGTCCGGGTGGATCGGGCCGGCGATGACCTGGCAGGTGCCGCACGCGTTGGCCGCGCCCGCGGTGTAGAAGCGGCAGTCCGTGCACTTCTTGGCCGGGTCGGCCGACGCGTCCGTGTACGCCTGGGTCTGCCGGGTCTGGATCTGGGCCGGCTCGAGGCCGGCGGTGTCGGTGCAGGTGAGGCCCCCCTCGCCCCCCTCCTCGCCGCCGCACGCCGCGAGCAGGCCCGGCGCGATCGCGGCCGCTCCGAGCACCGTGAGCGCGCGCTTGGCGGCCTGACGCCGCCCCATCATGTCCTTCTTCATCGTGTCTTCCATTTCCTTGGAATGGGGCCTTCGAATGGGGGGCCTGAGCCCCCGCGAGCCGTGGATTTGGGGTCGCTCACCCCCGAGAGCAAGCGCGTCTCGGGAGCATGCCACGAGGTTCGCACGCGCACGGCATTTGCAACCCTCGGGGGCTGGACCTTCGTCACGCCGCAGCCGAGGGAGACCGTGACCGACATCGACTGGCTTACCCGAGACCTCCCCGCCGACGCGCGCGATCGCGTGCGGACCGCGGCCAACCTGGCCGACGCATGGCGGGGTTGTGAGCGCGCCGAGCACCTGATCGCGCTCGCGCTGTCCGCCGGGCTCGGGCGCGCGCTGGTGGTGCGCGCGGTGGCCGAGCTGGTGGGCGACGCGATGGCGGCCCACGCCCGCGGGCTCGCGGAGCAGGACGCCGCGCCGGTGCGCGATCTGCGGGTGCACCGGGCCCTCGTCACCGCGCTCGACTGGGTGGGCGGGCGCGCCGACGCCAAGGAGGCCTGGGCGGCCGGCTTCGCCGCGGCCGAGGCGGCGTCCGCGATGAACGATCCCCTCCGCGAGGCCGGCGCGCGGGCCGCGTCGTGCCTCGCCTTCGCGTGCGACGAGGAGGCGGACGAGGCGTTCTATGCCCACCGCGGCTACCTCGTGCAGGCGGTCGAGCACGCGCACGTGCTCCTCGGCGACGCGGCGGCGGCGGCGGCCCGCGTCCGCGCCGAGATCCCGCTCGCGACCTTCCTCGAGGCGGTCGATCGGCGCACGAGGATGCGCAGCGAGATCCCGCCGGTCGACCCCGAGGCCGAGGCGACCGACTCCTTCTACTGTTGAGGCGCGAGCGAGCCCCGCGTCGCCAAGGCTGGACGTCGCCGCGCCCGCGCCCGAGACTCCGAGCGATGGAGCTTTCGATCGAGCTCCGGACGGGTCTCGACGGCATCGACCCCGAGGCGTGGGACCGGCTGACCGGCGACGACGACCCGTTCGTCGAGCACGCCTTCCTCGTCGCGCTCGAGCGGAGCGGCAGCGTCGGCGTGCGCGCGGGCTGGCAGCCGGTGCACGTGACCGCGTGGCTCGACGGCGCGCTGGTCGGCGCGCTCCCGCTCTACGCGAAGGACCACAGCTGGGGCGAGTACATCTTCGACTTCGCGTGGGCGCGCGCGGCCCACCAGCTCGGCGTGGCCTACTACCCGAAGCTCGTGTCGATGGCGCCGTTCACCCCCGCGACCGGCCGGCGGATCCTCGTCGCGCCGGACCACGACGAGGACGCGATCACCGACGGGCTCCTCGCCGGCGCCGCGGCCGCGGCCGACCAGATCGACGCCAGCTCGCTTCACCTCCTGTTCCTGCGGCCGAGCGAGCGCGAGCGCGTGGTCGAGGCAGGGCTGATGCCGCGGCTCTCGATGCAGTTCCACTGGGACAACGAGGGCTACGGCGGCTTCGACGACTACCTCGCGCGCTTCCGCTCGTCGAAGCGCAAGCAGGTGCGCCGCGAGCGCCGCCAGGTCGCGGAGGCGGGGCTCGACCTCGTGCTCAAGCCCGGGCCCGAGCTCGACGCCACCGACTGGTCGGCGATCAAGCGGATGTACCGCGCCAACTGCCTCGCCCACGGCCAGACCCCGTATCTGCGCGGCGGCTTCTGGGACGCGCTGCGCGAGACCCACGCCCACCGCATGGTCGTCGGCCTCGCCTACCGCGACGGGGTGGCGGTCGCCTGCTCGATCAACTTCGAGAAGGGCGCCCACCTCTACGGCCGCTACTGGGGCTGCGACGAAGAGCACGAGTTCCTCCACTTCGAGCTCTGCTACTACCGCCTCATCGAGCACGCGATCGCGCGGGGCTACCGCCACTTCGAGGCCGGCGCCCAGGGGTTCCACAAGCTCAAGCGGGGCCTGATGCCGAGCGAGGTCCACAGCGCCCACTGGGTCCGCGATCCGCGGCTCGCGCGCGCGGTCGCCGAGTACCTGCCCGGCGAGGCGATGAGCGTCCAGGCGGAGATGGCGATGCTGGCCGAGCGCTCGCCCTTCCACCGGGGCTGAGCCCCGCGCGTGACTGCGCGTGCCCATCGCCAAGCGCGGCGGGATCGCATAGCCTAGCGGTCCATGGCGCGCGACCGACCAGGCAAGCTCATCGCGGGCCGCTACGAGCTCCACGAGCCGGCGGGCGAGGGCGGCATGGCGGTGGTGTGGCGCGGGGTGATCCGCGGCGCGGGCCAGTTCGCGCGGTCGGTCGCGGTCAAGCGCATCCACGCCGGCAAGGGCGCCGATCAGCACTTCGTGCGCCTCTTCGAGGAGGAGGCCCGTGTCGGCGCGGGGCTCCATCACCCGAACATCGTCCAGATCCTCGACTTCGGGGTCGACGACGACGGCGACTACTACCTCGTGATGGAGTGGATCGAGGGGCTCGACCTCCACCAGTGGGTCCGCAGCTACCCGCGCGCCTTCGAGCTGACGCCGTGGCCCCTCGTGACCGCGATCGCGATGGAGGTCCTGCGCGGCCTCGGGGCGGCCCACGAGCGGGTCACCGATGACGGCGAGCTGAGCCCCGTCATCCACCGCGACGTCTCGCCGTCCAACGTGCTGCTCGGGACGAACGGCACGGTGAAGCTCACCGACTTCGGGCTCGCGCGCGCGATGGACCGCGCGTCCATGACGCGGCCGAACGTGATCAAGGGCAAGCTCGCCTACTGCGCGCCGGAGCTGATCTCGGGCGCCAAGGCGAGCCCGCACTCGGACATCTTCGCGGTCGGCGTGCTGCTCTGGGAGGCGCTCGCCCAGCAGCGGCTGTTCACCGGTAAGAACGACCTCGAGGTGCTGCTCAGCGTGCGCAAGGGCGAAGTGCCGGACCTCGGCGAGCTGCGCGACGACGTGCCGACCGCGCTCCGCCTCGCGATCAAGCAAGCCCTCGCGCCCGACCCGAGCGCGCGCTTCGAGAACGCGCGCGCGATGGCGCGGGCGCTCGCCGCGATCCTGAGGACCCACCCGGAGCCGATCGACGCCGAGCCCCTCGGACGGAGCGTGCGCGGGGCCCGCGAGCGGCTCGGGATGGTGAAGCGCCCGACGAAGCCCTCGATCGAGCCGCAGGAGCTCAGCCTCAGCGACGTCGAGGTGGTGATGAGCGACGCGAGCCTCGAGATCGACGTCGCGGTGATCCCCGAGGACGTCGTCGACGGCGTCGAGGTCGCCGAGCCGGTCCCGCTCGTCAGCCGCAAGGACGACGGCCGGGCGGACGAGGCCGAGAGCTCGGTGAAGGTCCGCGGCCTCTGGGGCGACCCGGACGGCGACGCGGCGACCCGGAAGAAGTAGGCGGCGCGACAGGCCGGCGGCGCGGCTACTCGGACGAGGTCGGCGCCGTCGAGGTCGCGGCGAGCACGGCGCGCACCACCTCGGCCGGGGAGCGGCCGTCGCCCTCGATCTCCTCGGCCGGCGTCCACGAGTGATCGGCCTCGAGCCGGAAGCTGCCGAGGAACGGGTGCGGCGGCGCCCCGCCCCAGTCGGCGGGGGCGAGCATCGAGAAGTAGAGGTCGCCCGAGGCGCGCTCGTAGAGGTGATAGACCTGACCGGCGCGCTTGTGGAAGCTGCAGGTCGCGCGGTGCAGGTCGAGGTCGCGCCGCGCGCGCTCGAGGATGCCCTGGGCTTCTTCCTGGAGCGCGCGGATCTGGCGCGCGATGACCTCGAGCTTGCCCCCGACGACGTTGCCGATCGCGTGGTCGGCGCGCTCGATCTCGCGCGCGACGTCCACCAGCTCGACCGCCGGCGCGAGGCGGCTGACCGGGTAGGGCGACGTTCGCGCCGGGCCGTCGTGCTTGCCGCCGTCGTGGCGCTTCTCCTGATCGCTCATCGCGCGGGAGGTGTAGCAGGCTCCGCGCGCGACGCCTCGCTCCGGTCCGCGCGACGCTCGGTGTAGGATGGGGCTCCGTGGGCCGCTTCGCCGCTCTCCTGACGTGCTTCGTCGCGCTCGGCTGCTCGCTCGACCTGGACGCTCTCCAGGGCGGCGACGCGGGGCCGGCGGAGGCGTCCACGGACGCCGGTCGAGCCGACGGCGCGGTCCCGGACGGCGCGGTCCTCGATGGCGCGGTCCTGGACGGTGATCTCGCCGACGCGGGCCCTCCGCCGCGCGTCGTCCAGGTCGCGGCGGGCGGCGGCACCACCTGCGCCCGCGCGAGCGACGGCGCGGTCTACTGCTGGGGGGACAACACGCGCGGCCAGGTCGGCCCCGGTGGCATCGAATCGATCGAGCCGACCCCGCGCCGGGTCGACGCCGCGCCCGCGGCCGGCTTCGTCGACCTGGCGGTCGGGACGGAGCACGCCTGCGCGGTGGGCGCCGACGCCAAGATCTATTGCTGGGGAGACTCCACCTCGGGGCAGCTCGGGCAGCTCTTCGGCGCCCCCCAGCCGGACCCGCAGGTGGTCGATCTCGGCGAGCCGGCGATCGCGGTGGCGGCGGGGCGGCGGCACACCTGCGCGATCGTCGCCGTTGGCGGCGTGGCCGGGCGGGTCCACTGCTGGGGCGACAACGACCAGGGCCAGCTCGGGCGGCTCGGGGCGGGGGCAGGGTTCTCCGCGCCGATGCCGATCGACTTCGCCGGCGCCGCCAGCGCGATCGCGGCGGGGGACCACTTCACCTGCGCGATCTTCGACCGTCGGGTCCGCTGCTGGGGCAGCGGCGCGCATGAGCAGCTCGCGCGCCCTGGCTTCGTCGGGACCTCCGAGGTCGCGCAGGAGATCGCGAACATCGCCACGCCCGACCGGCCGGTCGAGGCAGAGGCGCTCGCGCTCGGCCCGACCCACGCCTGCGCGCTCGACCGGCTCGGCAGCACCGCCGACGATCGTGTCTACTGCTGGGGCGACAACCGGAGCCAGCAGGTCCTCGCGGGGCCCGGCTCGAGCGGCGCCTCGCGTCCGCGGGTGTTCCAAGACCGGGCAGGGTGGTCAGGCGTGCTCGCGCTCGGCGGCGACGAGGGGCGCGGCTTCTCCTGCGCAGGGACCGCGGACGGCGAGCTCCGCTGTCGGGGAGCGAACGAGCGCGGGGCGCTCGCGCAGTCGACGGACGCGTGCGAGGTCGCGGTGGAGTACGGCAACCCGCCGCGGACCTTCGGCTTCATGGGGGCGGTGATCGGCGCCGCCGCGGGCGCGGAGCACCTCTGCGTGCTGGGCGCCGACCACGCGGTCTACTGCGCGGGCGACAACTCCGCCGGGCAGCTCGGACGAGCGCCGATGACGCCGGCGTGCTCCAACACGTCGCTCCGGGTCGTGGGCCTGCCGTGACGGGCCGCGCCACGGCCGGTCTCCTCGCGCTGGGGCTCGCGCTCGGGCTCGCCCTGACCGGGATCGGCGTCCACCCCGCGCGGGCGCAGACGGCGGACGACGCGCGGGCGCGCTTCGAGGAGGGCCTGGCGGCGGCCGACGCGGGCGACGACGTCACGGCGGAGCGGGCGTTCCGCGCGTCCCTCGCGCTGCGCTGGAGCGTCAGCGCGGCGTTCAACCTCGCGACGGTCCTCGCGCGCCACGACAGCTTCGACGAGGCGATCGCGCTGCTCACCCGCATCGAGGCCGAGGGGCCGGCGGAGCTCCAGGCGCGAGCCCGCGACGAGCGACGACAGCTCGAGGCGCAGCGGGCGAGCGCGCGGGACGAGGCGCGGCGCGCGCGGGAGGCGGCCGCCCTCGAGCGGGCCCGGGCGGCCGAGGCGCGCGGTGACCTCCGCGGCGCGCGCGCCGCCACCGAGGAGGCCTACGCGCTGACCGGCAACCCGGCGCACCGGCTGGCCCTCGCGCGGCTCGCCGAGCGCCTCGACGATCGCGCGGGCGCGCTCGCCCACTACCGCGGCTACCTCGAGAGCGCTCCCGTCGGCGCGGGCCGCGCGGAGGCCGAGGCCCGCGTCGCCGCGCTCGATGACGCCGCGATGGCCGACGGCACACCCGGGCCAGGCGCGACGGGCGTGGACGGGGTGGCGATCGGCGTGACCCTCGGGGTCGGCCTCGCCCTGAGCGCGGTCGCCGGGATCGTCGCGGGGGTCCTCTGGTCCGACGCCGAGGCGGACTACGCGGTCGCGCGCCGCGACTGCGCGCCGAGCTGCGGCGACGACGTGGTCGGACCGATCGCGGACCGCCTCGTCGCGACCAACGCGCTGCTCGTCACGAGCGTGGCTCTCGGCGCGGCCACCGCGGCGGTGGTGATCGGGATCGCGGTGAGCGGTGGCGGCTCGGCGGAGGTCGCGGTCGGGCCCGGCCGCGTGGCGGTGCGCGGCCGGTTCTGATCCGGGGTGGTGGGCGCGAGCTGCGCGTCAGCCGCGCAGGCGGGGCCAGCGGTCGACCACCTCGCCGGCGTCGAGGACGTCGTAGGCGTCGTACATCGCGGCCGTCATGCAGGCGTGGTTCGGCCAGACGCGCACGAGCTGGCCGACCGGCAGGGCGTCCGGGTCGAGCGCGCCCTCGGTCGCCTCGAGCCGGCCGTGCTCCTGGTGGAGCGCGGCGACGCGCGGCCGGCCCGGGAGCGGCGCGCCGTCGAGGGCGGTGACCGCGCCGTACCCGCCGTATCCGACCGCGTCCATCGAGCGGTCGCTGCTCAGCGCGAGCGCGCCCGCGTCGATCCAGGGCGCGCCGCCGCGGGTCGTGACCACGCTGGCG
>JAUHXR010000035.1 GCA_030426845.1 Polyangia bacterium
CGACCGCCTCCTGCAGCATGTGGAGGAAGAGGTCGAAGCCGACCGCGGCGACCGTGCCCGACTGCTCCGCGCCGAGGACGTCGCCCGCGCCGCGCAGCTCCATGTCGAGCGTCGCGACCCGGAAGCCCGCGCCGAGGTGGCTGAAGCGCTCGAGCGCCTCGATGCGCGCGCGCGCGTCGTCGGTGAGCTGGCTGGGCGGGGGCGTGACGAGGAAGCAGTAGGCGCGCTCCTTCGAGCGGCCGACGCGCCCGCGGAGCTGGTAGAGCTGCGCGAGGCCGAAGGTGTCGGCGCGGTCGATCAGGATCGTGTTGGCGCGCGGGATGTCGAGGCCGCTCTCGATGATCGCGGTGGCGCAGAGCACGTCGTAGGCGCCGTCGACGAAGTCGGTCATCGTCCGCTCGAGCGTGGCCTCGGCCATCTGGCCGTGGGCGACCGCGAAGCGCGCCTGAGGCACGAGGGTCTGCAGGCGCTGCGCGCGCTCGTAGAGCCCCTCGATGCGGTTGTAGACGAAGAACGCCTGGCCGCCGCGGCTGAGCTCGCGCTGGATCGCCTCGCGGATGAGGTGGTCGTCCCAGCGGGTGACCACGGTGCGCACCGCGCGGCGGTCGGTCGGCGCGGTGGTGATGAGCGACAGATCGCGCAGCCCGCCGACCGCGAGCTGCAGCGTCCGCGGGATCGGCGTCGCGGTGAGCGTCAGCACGTCGACCTGCGCGCGGAGCTTCTTGATGCGCTCCTTGTGCGTGACGCCGAAGCGCTGCTCCTCGTCGACCACGAGGAGCCCGAGCTCCTTGAAGTGGATGTCCTTGCTGAGCAGGCGGTGCGTGCCGACGACGATGTCGACCTTGCCCTCGCGGACGCGCCCGAGGATCTCGGCCTGGGCCTGCTTGTCGACGAAGCGCGAGAGCACCTCGACGCGCAGCGGGTAGTCGCGCAGGCGATCGGCGAAGGTGTTGAAGTGCTGCTGCGCGAGCACGGTGGTGGGGCAGAGCACGGCGACCTGACGGCCGGCCATCGCCACGCGGAACGCGGCCCGGACCGCGACCTCCGTCTTGCCGAAGCCGACGTCGCCGCAGACGATGCGGTCCATCGGGCGCTTGCCCTCGAGGTCGGTGAGGACCTCCTCGATCGCGCTCGCCTGGTCGACCGTCTCCTCGAACGGGAAGGTCGCCTCGAACTCGGCGTACGCGCGGTCCGCGGGGGCGAGGGGCGGGCGCTCGTGGGCGAGGCGCTCGGCGTAGAGCTTGAGCAGCTCCTCCGCCATCTGCTTCACCCGCTTGGCGACCTTCGCCTTGGTCTTGGCGAAGGTGGAGCCGCCGAGCTTGTCGATCTTCGGCTTGCGGCCGTCGCCGCCCGAGTACTTCTGGAGCTGGTGGAGCCGGGTCACCGGCAGGAACAGCTTGTCGCCCTTGGCGTACTCGACGACGAGCACCTCGACGCTCGATCCCTCGATGCCGCGGAAGCGCTCGTCCTTGCTCACCCCGACGTGCTTGCGCTCGAGGCCCAGGTACTTGCCGACGCCGTGATCGGCGTGGACGACGTAGTCGCCGACCTCGAGCTGGCGCAGGTCCTCGAGCGCGGCCCGGCCCCGCCGCGCGTCGAGCCGGCGCTTCGCGCTCCGCTTGCGGCGGTGGGCCCGGGTGCCGAAGACCTCCTCCTCGGTGACCAGCGCGAGCGCCTCGGTCCCGAGCACGAAGCCGGCGCTCAGCGAGCCAACGGCGACCGCGGCCGCGCCGTCGGGGCGTGTGGCGAGGGCCTCCGCGTCGAACGGCTCGGCGCCGCGGGAGACCGGGACGTCGTAGTTGCGGAGCAGCTCGCCGAGCCGGCTCGCCTGGGTCTCGGTCCGGGCGGCGAAGACCACCCGCATCCCGGCGTCGAGCCAGCGCCGGGTCCGCTCGGCGAGCGGCGCGAGCGCGTCGTCCCGCCCCCCGGTCGAGCGTCGGGCCTTGAGCTCGGCCACGAGCGGCTGCTGGTCGTGCGCGCCGAGCCGGAGGACCGCGTCGGGGTCGGGGATGGACTCGAGCGCGGCGAGCGCGCCGTCGCCGGAGGAGCCGGCGACCGCGAGGCGGTGGACGAGCCCGAGGCGGGCCGCGAGCAGCCGCTCTGCGAGCGGGTCCTCGGTGAGGTAGTGGTCCTCGAGCGCGAAGCTCGGTTTGCCCTCGAGCTGGCGGGCCTCGAGGTCGCGGCGGGCGGCGTCCAGCTCGCTCGTCGCCCCGCGCACGGCGGCGGTGGGGTCGACGATCACGACGAGGAGGTCGTCGGGGAGATAGTCGAAGAGCGTCTCGAGCGCCGGGTAGAAGGCGGGCAGGAACCCCTCGAGGCCCTGGTAGAGGCGGCCCGACTCGAGGTCGTCGAGGAGCTGCTTGGTCGCGCGCGTCGGCATGTCGATCGCGTCGCAGAGGTGCCGCACGCGGGTGAGCGCGTCGGCGATCTCGTCGTCGCCGTAGAGCGCGTCGCGGACCGGGTGGACGTGGACCTCGGGGAGCGTCGCGCCGGTGCGCTGGTCGTCCGGATCGAAGCGGCGGATGGACAGGACGAGCCAGTCGTCGAGCTCGACGCGGACCGGCTGCTCGCCGTGCGGCGGGAAGATGTCGACCAGCGCGCCGCGCACCGCGAAGGTCCCGGGGTCCTCGACCACCGGGACGCGGAGGTAGCCGCCCTCCACGAGCACGCGCACCAGCTCGTCGCGATCGAGCTCCTCCTCGGCGCGCACCACGGTGGAGCGGCGGAGCAGCGCGTCGCGCGGCGGGACGCGGCGGGGCAGGGCGCTCAGCGGGAGCGCGAGGTGACGCCACGGCAGGTCCTGCGCGAGGTGGAACAGGGTGCTGAGGCGGCGCATCGCCGCGCGCCGGTCGGGCGCGACCTCGACGAAGGGCGAGCGATCGTGGGCCGGGTAGAACAGCGCGCCTGGCGCGCCGCCCGTGAACAGGTCGAGGTCGGACGCGATCCGCGCGGCCGCGTCGCTGTCGGGGGTGACCACGAGGGCGCGCTGGGTCGCGGGCAGGCGCGAGAGGAGCAGCGCGACCGCGCTCGACGGCAGTCCGCTGAGGTCGACGCGGCGCGACGCTCCGAGGGCTGCGATCGCGTCCTCGAGGCGCGCGCTGGCCGCGCTCAACGCGCTCTCGACCGCGCTCGGCTCCGGCATCGTGCGGCGGGTGTAGAGCGGCCGTTCGGGCGGCGCAAGCGGCGCGTCAGGCCCGCGGCTCAGGCGCCCGCCGTCACTCGTTGTAGAGCACGTTGTCGTAGAGGACCTCGCCGGTCAGGGCCTCCACGAAGCGGACGTGGATCGTGCCCGCCACCGGGTCGAAGTCGAGGGTCGTCGTGACGTCGGTCGCGTCCGAGTAGTAGTCGAACATCTCGCACGGGAAGCCGTCCTGGAGGTCGACGAGGCCGCCCTCGACGAGCGCGGGGACGGGGTTGGCGCTCCGCGAGCCGCCCGGGCCGACCGCGATCTCCCAGATGCTCCGGCCGGCCCCCTCGGGCTCGACGCGCGCGACGTAGCCGAGGTGGAAGTCGCCGGTGAGGAACACGACGTCCTCGATGCCGTTCGAGGTGATGAAGTCGATGAGGCGCGTGCGCTGCGCCGCGTAGCCCTGCCAGCGGTCCTCCTCGAACTCCCACGGCGGCAGCGGGAGGTTGGCGATCGGGACGGAGTTGAGGATCACCTTGAAGCGCGCGGTGCTGTTCATCAGGCGGTCCTGGAGGAACGCGAGCTGCTCCTCGGAGATGTAGCGCGCGTCCGGGCCCTCGCGGCTGTCCACGATCCGCTCGCTGCGGCTGTCGAGGACGATGAAGTCGACCGCGTCGCCCCACGGGTACGCGCCCCAGAAGGTGCGGCGCGTCGCGCCGTGGATCGTGCGATCGACCGGCTCGATCGCGAGGTTGGCGAAGAACGCGTCGTGCGCGATGTCGACGCGCGACTGCGGCTGGTCGTAGTAGCCGTCCGAGTCGGTCAGCTCGTGGTCGTCCCAGGTGAAGTAGGCGCCGGCCGAGGCGAGCAGGGCCCGGTAGCCCTCGTCGCCGAGGTTCAGGGCCCAGCGCTGTCGGTACTCGTCCACCGTCCGCGCGCTGTCGTTGTAGGTCATGTCGCCGAGCTGGACGACGACGTCGGGGTCCTCGGCCGCCATGAGGCTCAGCGCCTCGAAGGGGCGCGTCGCCTGGTTGGTGCACGTCGTGGCGGCCACGCGGATGGTGGCCACCTCTCCGGCGGGGATCGCGGTGGTGAACCGGCCGATCACCGAGCGGCCGGTGAAGCCGGGCGAGGTCCCGAGGAAGAAGGCGTAGCGGTAGCGGGTCGCCGGGGCGAGGTCCGAGACGCTCACGTGCACGAAGCCGCCGTCCTCGGGGGTGGCGACCTGCTCGTCCACCAGTCGCACCTCGCCGGCCGCGTCCCCGTCGCGCCACACCCGCAGCGTGACGTCCCCCGCGCCGGCGCGGTGGGTCCAGAGGAGGGCGGAGGTCTCGCGCATCGCGCCCGCCTGCACGCCCAGATCGAAGGTGGCGGCGTCCTCGGCGATCGCCGCCGCGTCGAAGGTCTCGACCGTGGGCGTGTCGAGCGCGTCGCGATCGATCGTCAGCGCGTCGATCGCGGGCGCGGCCGGGGTGGGCGGGGCGCCGGTGGGCGCCCACGCGGGGTTCGGACACACGAAGGGGCCCGCGTCGGTCCGCCTCCCCGCGTCGGTCCGCGTCCCCGCGTCGGGGAGCGGCTCCTCGCCGTCGCAGCCGAGGGAGGCGGCGAGGGCCAGGAGGAGGGCGAGCGAGGCGGGGGCGGGTCGATGCATGGCCGGGGCAACCTAGCGGGGACGCGTCACCCCGTCGTGACATCTACGAAACCAGTCGAGGCTCCTGATATCCTGGGCGCGCCATGACCCAAGAGAGTTCGAGAGGTTCGGACCGTCCCCGGTCCCCGGCTGGTGTCAGGGTGGTGGTCGTCGCCCTCGTCGCCGCCCTGGCGGGCTGCGGTGGCGCCACCGTCGATCGCGAGCAGCTGTTCGCGTCGCTCCGGACGGCGATCCAGGAGGAGATCGAGCCCGGCGACGACGCGACCCTCGAGCGCCACAACCAGCTCGTGGTGGAGGCGCGCGACCAGAGCCTGTTCGACGGGATGCGCCGCTTCGAGGTCGAGGAGAAGCTCGGGCGCGGGCAGGAGTGCGGGAGCCGCGCGCTCTGCTCCGACCATGGCTTCGCTCCGACGGCCTGGACCTATGAGGTCGGCCGGCGCGACGGAGTCGGCTGGGGTCCGACGATCATCGTCGGGTTCGACCGTCAGGGCATCGTCGACAACGTCTACACGCTCACGCGTCGCTGAGCCCCGCCGGCGGCCGGCAGCTCGCGGCCCTCGCCCTCGGTCAGGGTCCACCAGATCGGCGCGTCGGCGCCCCGCGCCTCGAGCGCGGCCTGGAGCAGCTCGCCCGGCTCGTCCTGGCCGTCGTCGGCGAGCGCGAAGGTCCCGTGGTGGATCGCGACGTTCACCCGCGCCTCGAGCTGCTCGGACGCGACGACCGCCTCTTCCGGGCTCACGTGGACGCGCGACATGAACCACGTCGGGCGGAACGCGCCGATCGGCAGCAGCGCGACGTCGGGCGCGCCGTAGCGCTCGCGGGTCTCCACGAAGTGCCGGCCCATCCCCGTGTCGCCGCCGAAGTAGACGCGCCCCGAGGGTAGCTCGAGGACGTGACCGCCCCAGAGCGTCGCGTCGCGATCGGTGAGGCCGCGTCCCGAGAAGTGCTTGGTCGGCACGAACGCCACGCGCGCGCCGCGGACCTCGACCTCCTCCCACCAGTCGAGCTCGATCGCCTCCTCGATGCCCATCCGCGAAAGGAGCACGGCGTTGCCGAGGCCGGTGACGACCGCCGGCTGATCGCGCTCCGCGAGACGGCGCATCGTCGGCTCGCAGAGGTGGTCGTAGTGGTTGTGGCTGAGGAGCACGAGGTCGATCGGGGGCAGCGCGTCGAAGCTCACGCCGGGCGGCCGGAACCGCCGCGGGCCCGCCAGCGACGGGGCGGGGCCGAGCCGCTCGGCCCAGACCGGGTCGGTGAGCACGTTCAGCCCGTCGAGCTGGACGAGGCACGTCGCGTGGCCGACGAACGTCACGCGCACCGCGCCCGAGTCGACGCGCTCGGGGGGCGGCGGCGCGGGCTCGGCCGGGCGGCGCTCCCAGGGGCCGCGCTCGCGGTTCGTCAGCCAGCGCAGCAGCTCGCCCGGGCCGACGTGGTCGACGCCCTCCAGGTTGGCGAAGCGCCGTCCGTCGAACCGCTCGTCCGGCGGGCCGACCCAGCGGCTGGAGAGCACGGGGGAGCGGATCAGCCGGGAGCGGCCCTCGCGAGACGTCATGGGCTCAACCCTGGGGCCGGGCGACCAGATACGAAAGGAGCAGATCGCAGACGTGGGCCTCGAGCACGTCGAGCGCCACCGCGTCGGGCTGGGTGACCCCCTGGTGGGTCGCCGCGTCGGCGACGTGCACCGCCACGAACGCCATCGCCTCGGGATCGTCGTGCTTGAGCCGCGCGCGGTGCCCCGCGAGGTAGCGCGCGACGGCGTCGACGATGCGCGCGAGGTGGCTCTCGTAGAGCTGCATCCGGCCCACGCGCGGGATCTGATCGCGGAGCACGCGGGACAGGCGCGGGTCGCGGCGCTTGAACGCGATCATCGCGCCCACGAGCCGCGGCACCATCACCTCGGGCGGCTCGCTCGCGGCGGCCTCGAGGGCGCCCGTCACCATCGCGAGGATCTCGTCGGAGAGCTGCTCCACCAGCTCGCCGACCAGCGCCTCCTTGTTGGGGAAGTACTGGTACACCGAGCCGACGCTCACCCCGGCGCGCCGGGCGATGCGGTTGGTGGTCGCGCGATCGTAGCCGTCCTCCACCAGAACCTGAGCGGTCGCGGTGAGGATCGCGTCCACCGTCGCCTGGCTGCGGGCCTGTCGGGGCCGTTTTCTGGGGCGCGTCTCGACTCTCTGGCTCACCGCGGCACCTCCCGCAGAACGCGAGTTTCGAATGTGAGCAATAGCTCGCATACTCCCGAGGAACCAGGGAGGCGAAGATGATCGGACCCCTCAAGGCCATCCGCTCGGCCCGCGCGCTCGTGCGCGTCGCGCTCGATCCGACCCAGCTCGAAGAGGTCTTCGTGCTCGCGGACCTCTCGGAGGAGTCGGCCCAGCTCGCGCGCGTGATGAAGGAGCTCCGGGGCGACCCTCGCTTCGCGCCCGCGTTGCGCGACCGGCCGCGGCTCGGTCGGGTGGACATGGCCCGCCTGCGCGGGATGCCCGAGGGCAGCCTCGGCCACGCGTACGCGGGGTTCATGGACGCGCGCGGGCTCTCGCACGCCGACCTCCAGCTCGTGCCCGGGACCGAGCGTGAGATCGACTGGGTCCGCAACCACATGCGCGAGACCCACGACCTCTGGCACGTGGCGACCGGCTTCGACACGGACCTCGCGGGCGAGCTGGGTGTGCAGGCGTTCTACGCGGCGCAGTTCCGCGGGCCGCTCCCCGTGCTCCTGCTCACGGTGGGCTTCGCCAACACGATGATCCGCGGCATGGACGATCTCGACCGGCGGATGCGCGCGATCGTACGCGGCTGGCTCCTCGGGCGGCGCGCGGCGCCGCTGTTCGGAGTGCGCTGGGCGGAGCGCTGGGAGGAGCCGCTCGACGATCTGCGCGCGGAGCTGTCGCTCGACCTCGAGGCGGTGGACCGCGAGGTCGATCGCGAGGGCCCGCGCGAGGCGCTCCACCGCGCGGCGTGACAGCCGCTATCCTCTCGCGGTGAGCCGCGGCCTGCAGGATCCGCCGACGCTGCCCGACGGGGTGATGGGTTCGGACACCCACGCGATGACCGTGGAGGGTGGGCCGCGCTCCGATCCGCCGCCTCGCCCGAGCCCCGACTCCACGCAGCAGCGCGTGGCGGTCCAGGAGCGGATGGAGGAGCTCGTCGATCGCGAGTCCCTCGCCAAGTTCAAGCTGCGCCTCATCGCGACGGTGAAGCTCGGGGTGCCGGTCTGGCTCCTCTTCGTCCCGCTCGACGTGTTCTACGTGATGAACGGCGCGCGGCCGCTCTGGCTCCTGATCCTCGGGCGCGCGGGCCCGGTCCTGACCGCGCTCTTCATCGGCTGGGACCTCGCGCGCCGCGTCGAAGCGAGCCGCGCGCGGATGCGCCTCTACGAGAACGTGATGGTCACCGGCGCGGTGGTGGGCGCGACGGTGATCCACTCGCTCAGCGGCGGCTGGGCGAGCCCGCGGCTGCCCGCGACCGCGCTGCTGCTGATGGCGCACGCGGTGATGCTCGGGAGCGCCTGGCGCTACTCGCGCGTCCCCATCGCGCTGATGACGATCGCGGTGCCGATCACGCTGCTCGCGCGCAGCGCGTTCAACCCGGCGATGGCCGCGCAGCTCGGCGACGGCCCGACGATGGCGCTCTTCGCGCAGCACTACTTCGTGGTCGTGGTGGCCGCGCTGCTGTCGGGGCTCGGCGGCCAGATCGTGCACTCGCTGCGGCTCCAGGTGTCGAACGCGAAGAGCATCGGGCGCTACCGCCTGCGCCGGAAGATCGCGACCGGCGGGATGGGCGAGGTCTGGGCCGCCTACCACGCGGGGCTCGGGCGCGACGTGGCGGTGAAGCTCATCCAGCCCTCGCTCAGCGCGGACCGCGTGGCGATCGAGCGGTTCGAGCGCGAGGTACGGATGCTCGCCGAGCTGACCCACCCGAACACGGTGCGGGTCTTCGACTACGGCGCGACCGAGGCCGGCGTCTTCTACTACGCCATGGAGCTGCTCGACGCGCGTGACCTCCAGTCGCTCGTGCTGAGCGAGGGCGCGCTCGAGCCGGCGCGCGCGGCGCGGCTGATCGGGCAGTGCGCGGAGGCGCTCGGCGAGGCGCACGCGCGCGGGATCGTGCACCGCGATCTGAAGCCCGCGAACCTCCTCGTCGCGAGCCCCGCGGGGGCGGCGGAGTTCGTGAAGCTCATCGACTTCGGCATCGCGACCGAGGGCGACGGCAGCTCGGGCCTGACGCGCACCGGGATGGTGGTCGGCACGCCCGGCTTCATCGCGCCGGAGGTGATCACCGGCGGCGAGTCGACCCCGCGCTCCGACGTCTACGCGCTCGGGATGGTGCTCTACGTCGCGCTGACCGCGGAGATCCCGTGGGAGAGCGACACGCCGGCCGCGATGGTGCGCGAGGCGCTCGAGCGGGAGCTGCCGCCGCCGTCCGCGCGCGTCCCCCGGGTCCCCGAGGTGCTCGATCGGATCGTCCTGCGCTGCCTCGCCAAGGACCCGGCGATGCGCTTCGCGAGCGGCGCCGAGCTCGCCGACACGCTGCGCGCCGCCCGGGAGAGCCTGCGCGGCTGACCCTGACCCTGCGCGGCGAACCTGCGCGACGGACCCTACGCGGCGCGCGCTCCGCGCTGACCGTGCGGTATGCTCGCGCCGGTGAAGCGCACCCTCTTCGGTGAAGAGCACGAGCTGTTCCGCAGCAACGTCCGTCAGTTCTTCGAGCGCCACGTCGTGCCGCACCAGGAGCGGTGGCGTGAGCAGGGCATCGTCGACCGCGAGGCCTGGCGCGCGGCGGGCGAGGCCGGGATCCTCTGCCCCTGGCTCGGCGAGGAGCACGGCGGCCCGGGAGGCGATTTCCTCTGCTCCGCGATCGTGATCGAGGAGGCCGCGCGCTGCTACGAGAGCGGCTTCGCGCTCGCGCTCCACTCGGACGTGATCGTCCCCTACCTCGCCGACTTCGGCTCCGCCGAGCAGCGGGCGCGGTGGCTGCCCGGCTGCGCGTCGGGCGCGCTCGTGACCGCGATCGCGATGACCGAGCCGGGCACGGGCTCCGACCTCGCCGCGGTGCAGACCCGCGCCCGCCGCGACGGCGACGACTTCGTGCTCGACGGCGCCAAGACCTTCATCAGCAACGGCATCCTCTGCGACCTGTGCGTCGTCGTCGCCAAGACCGACGTCTCGGACGATCCGCACCGCAGCCTCTCGCTCTTCGTCGTCGAGGCGGATCGGCCCGGGTTCCACAAGGGCCAGAAGCTCAAGAAGATGGGGATGGCGTCGCAGGACACCGCGGAGCTGTCGTTCGAGGGCTGCCGCGTGCCGGCCGCGAACCTCCTCGGCGAGGAGGGTCAGGGCTTCTTCATGCTGATGCAGAAGCTCCAGCAGGAGCGCCTGGTGGTCGCGCTCGGCGCGCAGGCGAGCGCGGAGCGCGTGCTCGAGGACACCGTCCGCTACACCAAGGAGCGGCACGCGTTCGGGCGGCCGATCTCCAAGCTGCAGAACACCCGCTTCAAGCTCGTGGACTGCGCGACGAAGCTCGAGGTCGGGCGCGCGTTCCTCGACCGGCTCACCGAGGCGCACGTCGCGGGCGAGGGCCTCGTGAAGGAGTGCTCGATGGCCAAGCTCTGGCAGACCGAGATGGCGCAGGAGGTGATCGACGAGTGCCTCCAGCTCTTCGGCGGCTACGGCTACATGCTGGAGTACCCGGTGAGCCGCGCGTTCATGGACGCGCGCGTGCAGCGCATCTACGCGGGCACGAACGAGATCATGAAGGTGATCGTCGCCAAGCAGATGGGGCTCTAGCGCCGTGATCGTCCGAGACACCAAGGGCCACTGGGTGGCCAACCTCTTCACCTTCCGCGGCACCGCGCTCAACCGCATCTGGCGCCGGCTCCTCTTCACCACCGCGCTCGCGTCGGTCGTGACCTACCTCGACCTCGAGCTCGGCGGCGCGATCATGGGCGAGGAGGTCACCGTCGGGAGCGCCGACCACATCCTGTTCCACGAGGACCTCACGCCGACGCCGTTCAGCCTCGTCGGCCTCGCGCTCGGCATCTTCCTCGGGTTCCGGAACAACACGAGCTACGACCGCTTCTGGGAGGGCCGCAAGCTCTGGGGCCGGATGGTCAACGTCTCGCGCTCGTTCACCCGGCAGGTCCTCACCCTGGTGGGGCCGATCCCGGAGCGCTACGAGCGGCGGCTCACCGACGACCCGCAGAACCCCTACCGCGGCGAGCTGCCCTCGGCCGAGCAGCGCATGTCGGACCCGGACATGGACGAGCTGCTCGTGTTCCACAAGGAGATCGTCCACCGCCACGCGGGCTACGTGCACGCGCTGCGGCAGCACCTGCGCGACGAGTTCGACAAGGACGAGCTGCGCGGCCTGCTCCCCGACGACGAGATCGACGCGCTCGAGGTCGAGAGCAACCGGCCGGTCGCGATCCTCCAGACCCAGGGTGACCGCATCCGCGAGGCCTGGCTGCGCGGGTGGATCCACTCGCACCACGTGCGAGTGCTCGAGGAGAGCCTCACCGAGATGACCGGCGTGCAGGGCGCCTGCGAGCGGATCAAGAGCACGCCGATCCCGTTCAGCTACACCGCGCTCATCCACCGGCTCGTCGCGGTCTACTGCTTCGCGCTGCCCTTCGGCCTCGTGAACACGACCAAGTGGTACACGCCGATCGTCGTGCTCATCATCTCCTACGCGTTCTTCGGGCTCGACGCGGTCGGCGACGAGATCGAGGACCCGTTCGGGAAGGACCCGAACGATCTGCCGCTCGGCGCGCTCTCCACCATGATCGAGCGCAACACGCGGCAGCGCATCGGCGACCCGGAGCTGCCCGCGCTCAAGACGCCGATCGACGACGTGCTCAGCTGAGCGGCGCTGACCGCCCGCGCGCGGTCAGCGCACGCGCACGATGTGGTAGCTCTTTCGCCCGGCGCGCAGGACGATCATCGTCTCGGTCCCGAGCTGGTCCGGCCCGATCGACGCGGCCTCGTCGGCGCAACGAACGTTGTTCACGTAGACGCCCCCCTGGCCGATGAGGCGGCGCGCCGCGCCCTTGGACTTGGCGAGCCCCGCGCGGGCGAGCAGGTCCGCGAGCCCGACGCCGGCGTCCAGCTCGCCGCGCGGGATCTCGCTCGACGGCACGTCGCCGAGCAGCGGCTCGAGGTCGGCGTCCGAGAGGTCGTCGAGGGAGCCGCCGAACATCACCTGGCTCGCGCGCTGGGCGCGGCCGAGCGCCTCGTCGCCGTGGACCCAGCGCGTGACCTCCTCGGCGAGCGCGCGCTGGCCCTCGCGCCGCTGCGGGGCCTCGGCGTGCTGCGCGATCAGCGCCTCGACCTCCTCGAGCGGGCGCCACGAGAACACCCGGAGGAGGGTCGGGACCGACGCGTCCTCGACGTTGAGGAGGTACTGGTAGAACGCGTAAGGGCTGGTGCGCGCGGGGTCGACCCAGATCCGTAGGCCGGTCGACGTCTTGCCCATCTTCTGGCCGCTCGGGTCGAGCAGGAGCGGGGTGGTGACGCCGTGGAGCTTCGGCAGGCCCATCTTGCGGCCGAGCTCGATGCCCGCGGTGATGTTGCCCCACTGGTCGGAGCCCCCGATCTGCAGCCGGCAGCCGCGCTCGCGCGCGAGGTGCACGAAGTCGTAGGCCTGGAGCAGCATGTAGGAGAACTCGGTGTAGCTGATGCCCTGATCGCGATCCTCGAGGCGCGCGCGCACCGACTCCTTGGCGATCATGTAGTTGACGGTCACGTGCTTGCCGACGTCGCGCAGGACCTCGAGGAAGCCGAGCTGGCCGAGCCACTCGGTGTTGTCGACGAGCGCCGCGCCGACGCGCGCGTCGTCGAAGTCGAGGAACCGCGAGAGCTGAGCGCGCATCCCGGCCACGTTCTCGGCGAGGACCTCGCGCCCGAGGAGGCTGCGCTCGGCCGACTTGCCCGACGGATCGCCCACCATCCCGGTCGCCCCGCCGACGAGCACGATCGGGCGGTGCCCCGCGCGCTGCAGCCGGGCCTGGACGCTCACCTGGAACAGGCTGCCGATGTGGAGGCTCGGCGCGGTCGGGTCGTAGCCGGTGTAGAAGGTCACGGGCTCGGGCGCGGAGAGCGCCTCGCGGATCTCGTCTTCGTGGGTCGAGTCCTGGACCAGCCCGCGGGACTTCAGCTCGTCGAAGATGTGCATCGCGGCGAGGATGGCCCAGGGCGCGCCAAACGCAATCGGCGGGACCCGGGCGCTACCGCGCGAGCGTTGGCGAGCGCACCGCGGACGGATCTGGGTGAACGCCGGCGCGCGCGCGGTCGAGCTCGCCCCGCCGGTACGGGTCGAAGCCTGGATCTCGCGCCGCCGCCTCGGCCACACACTCGCGCACGCGCTCCTCGCCGTAGGCCGCGAGCCGCTCGGTCGCGCGGTGCGCGGCGAGGGTGGGGAGGCTGGCGCGCGTGGCGAGGCGCGCCGAGAGCACGTAGCGCTGCACCGCGAGGCACTCGAGCGGGCGGACGCGCGCCTCGAGCGCTGCGCGCGTCGCGTCCTCGAGCTGCGCCCGGGCCTCGTCCCGGACGTCCGAGGACGCGCGCCGGAGTCGCCGCCCGAGGTCGCGCGGGAGCTCGATCCGTGCGCCGAGCACGCCCCGCACGAGGGCCTCGTAGACCGCGCCCTGGCGCTCGAGGGCGGTGACGCGGGCCTCGGGATCACCGACGCCGATCGCGTCCTCGTAGGCCTCGAGGACGGGCCGCGCCCGCGCGAGCTCGCGATCGACCTCGGCGCGTAGGGTCTCGACCAGCGCGGCCGTGGTGGGCCGGACGCCGGGCGCGAGCGGACGGGCGGGCGCGTCCTGGTCGCGGGCCCGCGCGAGGGCGAGCGCCGCCTCCGCGGCGCGCCGTCGATCGGGGCCGCGACCCGCGCGGTGCGCCTCGAGCGCCTGGGCCAGCGCGCGCTCGCGGCCCGCCTCCTGCCCGAGGGCGGCGCGAGCCTCGGCGAGCAGGGCGAAGGCCTCGGTGGTCCCGCCCGCGCGGGTCCAGCGCTCGAGGGCCGCGGCCGCCTCCTCGGCCCGGCCACCCCGCAGCGTCTCGGCCGCGGCGCGGAGCTGGGCCTCGCGCGCTTCGGACGGAGGCAGCAGCGCGGCCGCGCGCGTCCAGGCCGCGGCCGACTCGAGGTGGCGACCGAGCCGCGCGGTCAGGAGGGCGGCGTTGACCTCGGCGTCTCGTCGTCGCTGGAGCATCGTCGGCGCGCTCGAGCGAGCGAAGCGGCTGGAGCCCGCGATCGTCCTGTAGCCCGACAGCGCCCGCTCGTAGTCGAAGGCGCGCTGGGCGGCGCGGGCGAGCTGGAAGTGCGCCTCGGCGACCACCTCCTCGAGCTCCGGTCGATCGGGCGCGACGTGGTCGACGATCCGCTGGTAGATCGCGGCCGCGGCCTGCGGTCGCCGCGCCTGCTGGTCGAGGAGCCGCGCCGCGAGGAGGAGCGCGGCCGGCGCCTGCGGGTGAGTCGGCGCGCGGTCCACCGTGGCGATCAGCCGCGCCGCGATCGACTCGGCCGCCGAGCCCCGCGCGCCCCGGTCCGCCGTGGCGTCCAGCGCCGCCGCCTCCTCCGACAGGCGGGCGAAGACGAGCTGCGCCTCGAGCGCGGGGACCTCGCAGGCGAGCGAGCCCGGCGCGTCGCACTCCGTCGAGAGCACGGGCGGGCCGTCGGGCTGGAAGGTGCATTGACGGGCGCGGAGGTCCCGGGTGAGCGCCTCGAGCGCGGCGACGTCGCGGGTCTCGGCCGCCATCGCGCGGAGCGCCCGCCACGCCTCGAGCCCGACCTCCGACGCCTCGGGCCCTCGGCAGCGCGCCTCGAAGAGCCCGCGCAGGCGGGCGCGCGCGGGCGTCCAGTGGCCGTAGACGTAGAGGAGGATCGCGTTGTTGAACGCGTAGGCGTCGCGGACCCCCTCGTCGTCCTCCTCGGGGCGCACCCAGCGGACGTAGATCTCGCGGGCCCGCGCGGCGGGCTGGAGCGACTCGGGGATCGCGAGCGGGTGCGGCCTTCCGTCGCGCAGGCTCGGCTCCTCCCGCGTCAGGGCCGCGCCGGGCTGGCGCTTGAGGGACTCGACGACCCGGCGCGCGGCGCGCGCGAAGAGGCGGTCGTCGAACGGAGAGTCGCGCACGCTCGCGTAGGCGCGCGCGGCCTCGCCGTAGCGCTCCGACCAGAACAGCGCGTCGGCGCGGTCGTAGGCGAGCTGGTAGCTGTCGGGGTGGCTCGGCGCGCGGGCGAGCAGCCGGCCGTAGAGCGCGATCGCGGCGCCGTAGGCTTCGCGCGCCTGGGCGAGGAGGTCGTCGTCCTGCTCGAGGAGGGCCCGCTGGCGGAGCGCCTGGCCGCGGCGGTGGTGCGATCGGGCGGTCTCGACGAGCGCGCGCCGCGCCAGCGCCTCGGTGCGCGCGGCCGCGTCGGCGCACCGGCCCTCGCGGCTCGCGGTCGCGCCGCGGGCGAGCTCCTCGAGCGCGCGGGTCGCGGCCGTCTCGTCGCCGAGCTGCCGGTGCGCGCGCGCGATCGCGAGGCGCACGTCCGCGTCGTCACATCCGCCGGCGAACCGCGCCAGGCGCATCTGCCACGCGACGAGCGCTTCGTCGGGGTGGCCCAGCTCGAACAGCACGTCGCCCACGCGGCGGTAGACCTCGGCCGCGAACGGCGCGTCGTGCGGCCAGAGGCGCGCGTCCTCCAGGCGCTCGAGCGGGTGCGGCCCGCCCGCGGTGTGATCGGGCCGGCCGTCCTCGTCCCAGTCGTCATAGGCCAGCGTGAGCGCGAGGTACTGCATCGCCTCGTCGCGGAGCTCCGAGCCCGCCTCGCCGGTCGTCCGCAGCACGCGGTCCGAGTAGCGGACGAGCGCGCTGAACCGCTCCACCGCCTCGGGGTAGTGGGCGGCGCGGTAGTGGCTCCAGGCCAGCTTGTAGAGGCCGAAGGCGAAGAGCCGGTGGTCCGGCTCGGCCACCACGCGGCGGTACGCGGAGATCGCCGCATCGAGCTCCGCGGCGTCGAAGTGGTGCTCGCCGATCCGCAGCCACATCTCGGCCGCGAGCGGCGAGGGGTGGGGCGCCACGCACGCCGCGTAGGGGCCGCGCGACAGCGACGCCGGCGCGCGCCCGCCCACCGCGAGCGCCGGGTGAGACGCGGCGTCGCGAGGCGGCGCCGGGTAGGCGAAGCGCCCCGGGCAGAGCGCGGCCCGCCAGACCTCGACCGCCTCGTCGGAGCGGCCCGTCTCCGCGAGCGCCCAGCCGAGCAGGTAGGCGGCGCGGTCTCGCCGGGGGTCGCCCGGGAAGCTCACCACGACGCGGCGCGCCGCGCGCACCGCCGGCTCGAGATCGGGCGCCTCTCCCGGCGGCGCCGCGTCGAGCGCGCGCTCGACGTAGAGCTCGGCGAGCCGGAGCAGCGCGCCCGGGGCGTGGCGCGGCTCGTCCGGGTGCTGCGCGACGAAGGCCTCGAGATCCGCGATGGCGCGGCGACGGGCGCGCGCGGCGAGCCGGCGCTCGTCCCGAAGCGCCGACGCGTAGCGCTGGAGCACGGCGCGCCGCTCCTGGCGTCCCCGCCGCGCGAGGAGCGCGTCGACGGTCTGCCGGTAGCCCTGCCCGCGCTCGTCGAAGCGGGTCAGCTCGCCCTCGATCTCGCCCAGCCCGCGGCGCTGCGCGGCCGACGGCGCGGGCCGCGCGGGGCGAGGCCGGGGCGGCACGTCGAGGAAGGAGAGGTCCTGGGCTGCGAGTCGACTGGGGCCGAGCGCGAGGACCGCGCAGGTCGCGAGCCCCGCGAGCCCCGCGAGCCCCGCGCCGGGCGCCCGGTGCCCGGATGGGGGCGGCGGGCCGTGGCGGCGGGAGGGCGTGGTCGGTCCGGTCACGCGAGGCTCCATCAACCTGACATGACGGCCGCGGCCGCGCCTCCGGCTCACCGCTCGCGGTCAGTACGGGTTGTCGGGGACCGCGTTGGCGTAGCCCGGCGCGACGCGGACGATGCGGTCGGTCGGCGGGTAGACGATGCGGCGCTCCTCGAGGTGCACGCCGCGCGCGTCCTCGATCGTGCGCTCGCGCAGGATCGTGTAGCCGAGGATCGGCCGCTGGCTGACGACCTCGTCTCCCTCGGCGATGGATGGGTCCTCCACGAAGCGCTCGGTCCACGGCTCGGTGTCGAGGGTGCGCCGGCGCCAGTCGACGGCGCGCCGCGGCCCCACCCCGAGCAGCTCCACGACCACCTGCCCGCGATCGGCCCGCGCGCGGACGGTGACCTCGAACGGGTAGGGGTTCGCGATCACGAGGTCGACGTTGGGCCAGACCACCGTCGCGTCGAGGCCCATCGGGATGTACGCGCTCGGGCGCGAGTGCGGGTGGTGCTCGACGAAGTCGAAGCCGCCGAGGAACGCGGCCGCGTGGAGGGTGCTCGCGATCTGGCAGACCCCACCGCCGATCCCGTCGACCATCTCGCCGCCCACGATGACGTGCGCGTCGCGGTAGCCGCGAGCGCGCGACCGAGCCCCGACCCGGTCGTTGAAGCTCAGCCGCCCGCGCGCCGGGATGGTCGCGCCGTCGAGGTAGCCCGCGGCGGTGGCGAGGTTGTGCGAGCGGTCGCGTTCGCGGGGGTGGTAGTCGGTGGCGTAGCGCGCGAGGACCACGGGCCGGGCCGGCGGTCGGGCCACTGGCGGGGCGGCCTGATCGCCGACGCCGCTCGACAGCGTGGTCGCCGGCAGCCGCACCGCGCGCTCACCGCGGCGCAGCGCGCCGACGATCGCGGCGACCGCGCCGGCGCGGTCGAGCCGGGCGCCGTCTTCGCTCAGCTCGACGAGCCGGCCCGCGGCGCTGAACCGAGGCCCGCGCGCGGGCCGGTCGACCTCGTGGGCGAGCTCGCGGACCAGGGCGCGCACGGGGCCCGAGTCCACGGCGACCCGCCAGGGGAGATCGACCTCGCCCGACCACGCCGCGAGCAGGTCGCGTGCGTCGGCGACGGGCTCGCCTCGGTGCGCGACGCTTCGCGCGCCCGCGAGCGCCGCCTCGACGTCGACGCGGGCCCCGAGCTCTCCCCGCGCCCGCGTGCGGAACGAGCCGTCGACCTCGATCCGCAGCGGCTCCTCCGCCCACGCCTCGGCCCGGCGCGCGAGCTGGCCCGCCGCGTCCTCGCGCGCGAGCGGGACGCCGCCCACCCGCACGCCGGCCGGGATCCCGCCCAGGCGGTCGAAGCCCACCAGGAGGCCGAGCAGCAGAGCTCCGAGCGCCGCTGCGCCCGAGAGGCCGATGCGTGCCGCGCGCATGCCGCCGGATCGTAGCAGGCCGTTGCTCGGGTGAAGTGGAAGCGCGGCGCAGTCCCTCGCTGTCGGGGCGCTTCGATCCGTGGGATGGTGGCGGCGTGAGCCTCCGCGCCGGGCTGCTGGTGACCTGCGAGCACGCGAGCGGCGCGCTCCCGCCGGGGGTCGATCTCGGGCTTACCCCCGAGGTGCTCGCGAGCCATGTGTCGTACGACCGCGGCGCGCTCGAGATCGCGCGCGCGCTCGCGGCCCGCACCGGAGCTCCGCTGCACCTCGGGCGCTGCACACGGCTCTGGGTCGACCTCAACCGACGCGAGACCAACCCCGCGGTGATCCTCGAGCGCTCCTACGGGGTCGAGGTTCCAGGCAACCAGGGCCTCGGCGCGGAGGCGCGCGAGGCGCGCATCGCGGCGTGGCATCGACCCTACCGCGAGGCCGCGCGTCGCGACGCGGAGCGCCTCGCGACCCTCGGCCGCTGCGTGCACCTGTCGATCCACAGCTTCGATCCCAGCCTCGACCCCGAGGCACGCGCCTTCGACGTCGGCGTCCTCTTCGATCCCGCGCGCGCGCCCGAGGCGGAGCACGCCGCGCAGATCGCCGACGGGCTCGCGATCTGCGGCTACGCGACGCGCCTCAACGAGCCCTATCACGGGACGCCCGAGGGGCTCACGAGCTGGCTCCGCGGAGGGCTCTCGGCCGCGCGCTACACCGGCCTCGAGATCGAGGCGAGCCAGGCCTGGGTCGACAACGCGACCGCCGCCTCGTTCGCCGCCGACCTCGCGGGGGTCCTCCGCGACAAGTGTCTCGTCGGTCCCCTCGACCCGGCAGCGTAACGTTCTCCGTAACGATCCACCGTCACACGTTACGTAACACCGAGGGCGCAGACCGAGGCGATCGCGGACCCGCGTTCTCGGTCGGTGTACGCCAGTTCACAGCGGGCCTTCCCTTCGCGCTTGGCACGGCGGTCGCATTTTCCCGAACCGTCCGCAGGAGGAAGGTGGTCCGCATGAGCCCAAGTCGATCGGGAGTTCGTCGTCTGTTCGTCTGCCTCGCGCTCGCCAGCGCGTCGCTCGTCCCCATGGGCCTGGCCCCCTCCGGGGCGGCCGCCCAGACGGTTCAGCTGCCGATTCCCCAGATCCAGACCGGGCCCCGCGGAGTCACCATCACCCCCATGCCGGGCGTCACCCCGGCCGTGCAGATCCCGAACGAGATCCTCGGCGCCGTCGCCGGGATGGTCGCGCCTCCTCCCGCTGCGTCCGCACCCGCGCCGCAGCCGGGCTGGGGAGCCGCCGCTGCGCCGGGCTGGGGCGCTCCGCCTCCCCCCGCACCCGCCGCGCCCGCCGCGCCGCCCCCGGCTTGGGGGCCGTCGCCTGCGCCGTCGCCCGCGCCGACCGGCGCGCCGCGCACCTACGGCGTCTTCGTCGGCATCAGCGACTACCCGAGCGCGAACGACCTGCCGCACGTCGCCGACGACGCGCGCCGTATGCAACGCGCCTTTCTCAACGCGGGCGTGATCCAGCCGGTCGACTCGGTCGTGCTCACCGATCACATGGCGACCCGCCGCGCGACCGCCGACGCGGTCGAGCGCTTCAGCCGGCGCATGCGCCCCGAGGACACGCTGGTCTTCTTCTTCTCCGGGCACGGCAACCAGGTCGCGGACCGCGACGGCGACGAGCGCGACGGCCAGGACGAGACGATCGTCTTCGTGGACGGGCCGATGCTCGACGACGAGGTCGCGCGCATGCTCCAGGGCCCGGGTCGTGAGTTCGTGGCCCTCGACAGCTGCTACTCCGGCGGCTTCGCCAACGACGTCGCGCGCCTCCCGAACAGCGTCGGCTTCTACGCGAGCGCCGAGGACCAGGTGTCCTACGTGGCGCCCGAGTACAGCGCGGGCGGCTACCTCAGCTACTTCCTCGCCCAGAACATCACCCGCAACGGCGGTCGCGCGGTCCCGATGTGGGAGCTCCAGCGCGACCTGCAGTCCGACTTCGACCAGTCGGGCGCCTCGCAGCGGCAGCGGCTCACCGTAGGCGTCAGCCGCGGGGTGAACACCCGCACCGCGCTCCTCGGCGCCCCCGCGGGCGGCGCGCCGGTGGTGGTCGCCCAGCGCTGACGCGTCGAGGATCCTCTCGCGCGACGCCGGCCCCCGAGTCAGGGGCCGGCGTCGTCGCGTTCGGGGGGCAGCCCGACGCGAACGTTCGGGGCGAGCCGGTAGCCGTCGTCCGAGATCACGATCGGCCCGGCCGAGAGCGCGCGAAGCTCGTGGACGGCGACGTAGACGCGGCTGGTCATCCGCTCCGGCTCGGCGTGCGGCTCGTCCGGCCAGACCTCGTCGAAGAGCGCGTAGGGATCGACCCCCGACGTGGGCTCCACGAGGTGGGCGCGCACCAGCGACCGCAGGGCGCGACGGACGACGGAGCGGGGGAGGGCGACGGCGCGGCCCGCGATCGACAGGTGACTCGCGTCCACCGCGACCTCGTCCTGTGTCCGCACGCGGGGCGAGGCGTCGCCCGGCGCCGGGCGCGTGGCGAAGGCCCTCGCGATCACGCGGGAGTGGACGTCCGACGGCTCGTCCACCGGCCCACCGTCGAGGCAGGCCTCGACCCGTCGCGCGAGCCCTCGGTCGGCGGGCGCGACCGCGGCCAGCGTGGCTCTCGCCCGCGGGTCGCCGGTCGCCGCGCGCGCGGCTGCGAGGAGCGCCGCGAACCGCGAGCGGCGCACGGGGTCGTCCTCGACGAGCGCGAGCGCGGCCTCGAGGGCGACCGTCGCGTCGGTCCCGTCGAGGAGCGCGACCTGCGCGGCGGAGGCGAGCACGAAGGCGACGTCACGCCGCGACCCGACGCGGCGCATGCGCTCCACCTCGTCCATGATCCGCGCGAAGGCCTCGCGCATCGCCGCGCTCCCCGGCGCGGCCCGCTCGGCGTCGAGGCGCGCGAGGTGGACGCGGCTCGCGCTCGCGGTGCCCTCGTCGCCCTGCGCCTCCGCGTGGCCGAGGGCCCGCTTGAAGGCGGCTTGCGATGCTGCGAGCGCGCCGCGCGCGTGCTCGAGGCCGCCGACGCGGGTCCAGAGGAGCGCGACGCGCCAGGTCACGCCGCAGGCCTCCATCCGGCGGATCGCCGCGCGGTAGTGGCCCTCGGCTGCGTCGTAGCGCCCGGCGTGGAGCTCGGCCCGGGCCGCCGCGGCGAGCGCCTCGGCTCGCGCCCGCGGCGGCGTGTCGTCGGCCGCGGCGAGCGCCTCGAGGCGCGCGACCGTCGCGGGAGCGCCCTCGCCGTGGCAGACGCGGCACCAGAGCGCGAGGCCCTCCGCCTCGGCGGCCGCCGGTGGATCGTCGGCCGAGAGCGCGTGCGCGCGCCACGCCGCGGCCTCCCCGTCGCCGCCTCGGAGGAGCGCGCTCCACGCCACGAGGAGCAGGGCCTTCGCCTGGGCAGCGGGGTCGCCCTCGAGCGCCTCGACGGTGCGCGCCAGCGCCGCTTCGAGCGCGGGGCGCGGGGCCTGTCGGAGGAGCCGCTCGATCGCGGTCGCGAGCGCGAGGTAGTCCGCGGACCACGTCGGCTCCGGCGACCCGGAGGGTGCCTCGCCCGCGGAGCGCTCCAGCGCGGCGTGGGCCCGGGTGAGGTCGTCCGCGTAGCGGCGCAGCGCGACCTGGATCGCCGCGTGCCCGGCCCGGTCGTAGCCCTCCAGCCACCCGCGCGCGCGCCGCGCGAAGAGGGCGGTGTGAGCCCGCTCGGGCGGCGCGCCGCGCTGCCCGCGCAGGTAGTCGCGGAGGAGCCGGAGCAAGCGGAAGCCGTCGCTCGTCTCGTAGGCCAGCTCGCGGTCGCGGAGCGCGAGGAGCGCGGCTCGGATCGCGGGCGCCGCCTCCTCGACGAGCTCACCGACGTCCTCCGCGAGGAAACAGCCCTCGAAGACGCTCGCCGCGCGCGCCACCGCGCGGACGGTCGGGGCGCAACCGTCGAGCTGGCTCCGGAGGGCCTCCTCGAGGGGCCGCGCCCCGTCGCGGTCGCGCAGGCGGTGCGCCCGGCCGCCGAACCGCGCGAGCAGCTTGGCGGGGGAGTGGGTGTGGAGCTTCTCCGCCACGAGCGTGATGCCGTCCGGCAACCGGTCCACGAGCTCGCACAGCTCATTGACGCGCGCGGGCTCGGCCCCATGCCGCTCGCAGAGGAGCCCTCGGGCCTCGCGCGGCGAGAGCGGGTGCAGCGAGGCCGGGTCGGTCATCCAGGACGTTATGGCCGACGCGCCGGCCTCCGTCACCGCGCGCGCGTCCGGGGCCTCTTCGGGATCGCTCACGGGGCCAGGCGACCGATCTGCACCGCGCCGGTGCTGGTGAAGGATGCGCCCGTCCGCCCGCCGACCGAGTAGACGAACCCGCCGTGCATCGGGGCCTGGTGCACGTGAGAGCGGCCGACCGGCAGCGGTGCGTCGACCTCCTCGAACGGGCCGATCCCCGCCTCGGTCAGCTCGGCGCGGATCACCGAGTCGAGGTTCTCGGCCGCGCCGCCCCCGAGGAACACGCCGCCTCCGAGCAGGTAGACCCAGCCGTCGTGGACGAACGCCGACGAGGTCCAGCGCGGCCGCTCCCACGTGCCTACGGTCTCCCACCCCGTGATGCGTCCCGCCGCGTCGTGGGTCGAGCGGAGGATCTCGGGCGACGCGACCTGGTCCGGGTCGTAGCCGCCGAACACGTAGATGCGGCCCGCGTGGGCCACGCTGGCGTGGTGAGTGCGCGCGCGCGGCAGCGGCGCTTCGTCCTCCCACGCGGCGTTCACGCCGCCAGGCGCCACCGTGGCGGAGACGACCCGGTCCTGGGGACCGCTGGTGCCGAGTCCGCCGATGAGGAACAGCCGATCGCCGATCACCTCCGCGGTGGCGTGGCGGAACGCGCCCGGCAGCGGCGCGCCCGCGCTCAGGTCGAGGGCGCCGTCCGCGTCCACGCGCAGGAAGGTCACGTTCGGCAGCGCGAACGGCCCGGTCGCGTCCTGGCTGACGCCTCCGAGGAGGACCACGCGCCCGTCGGCGAGCATCGCCTGGGCGTGGAACGAGATGGGCATGCTCAGCCGCGCCGCGACGCCCCAGTCGCCGAGGCTCCCGTCGAGAGCGATGCGAGCGATCGAGATCGTCTCGTACATGTCGACGATGTTTGCGTCCTCCGTACGCACTCCGCCCACGACCGTCAGCCACGGTGAGGTCGCGCCCATGATCACCGCGGTGGTGTGGTGGTCGAGCGGCGTCTCCATCTCCGGCCCGGCCGTCCAGACGAGCGTGCACGGCTCGGACTCGCACGTCGGGAGCGGCGCGCCGGCGTCGAGCCCGGCGTCATCGACCGCGCCGGCGTCGACCGTCACGCCGGCGTCCGCGGCGGGCGGAGGGTCGGCGCAGCCGGTCAGGAGGGCCAGCAGGAGGGTGGGGGCGAGGGCGGCGGTGTTTCGTCCGGTCATGGCGCGCCAGCTTGGCGGCGGGCCCCGGCCCAGCAACTGTCCGCGCCCTTAGGAACGCGCCACGCGCCTTGCGCCGCTCCGGCGTCCGGCGCTAGGCGAAGAGCATGCGCATCTCTTGGCCCGCCCTCGTCGTCGCGCTCCTCGGGTGTGGAGGATCCACGGCAGCTCCGGCGGCACACGCTGCCCCGTCCTCGAGCGTGCCCTCGAGCTCGGATGAAGCGTCGCCGGCTCCCGACCCGACCGGCTTCGTTGCGTTGGGCGCCCGGATGGCGACGCCGCGAATGAACCACACCGCCACGCCCCTCGAGGACGGCCGCGTGCTCTTCGTCGGGGGCGAGGACGTCGCGTCGCGCGAACCGGTCGCGAGCGTCGAGATCTTCGACCCGGCCACCGGCGCCTTCGCCGCGGGGCCGGACCTGCCGGCGCCCCGCGCGAACCACCGCGCTGTCCGCCTGCCCGACGGCCGCGTCCTCGTGATGGGAGGCGGGCGGAGCGCGCCGATCGGGGTGGGCTCCGGCCTCGACGTCACCGACAGCGCGCTCCTCTTCGACCCGGCGCGCGGCGGCTGGGAGGTCACCGGCTCGCTCCGGGACGGACGGAGCCACTTCGGCGCCGCGCGGCTCCCGAGTGGGCGCGTGCTCGTCGCGGGGGGGGCCTCGGGGAGCCACGCCCACGGGAGCGAGTGCACCGGGGTCGCGGACTGCGGGCCGCTCGGCGACACGCTGGCGAGCGTCGAGATCTACGACCCGGAGCGCGGCGCCTTCGTCCCCGCGCCGCCGCTCGCGGAGGCCCGCATGGTCTTCGCGCTCGAGTCGCTCTCCGACGGGCGGGTGATCGCGGTCGGCGGGGTCGACGACCTCCGGCGAGGCCGCGCGTCGAGCGAGATCTTCGACGAGCGCTCCGGGCGCTGGACGCCGGGGCCGGCGCTGCTCGGCGAGGGGCGCCTGTTCGTGGCCGCCGCGGTCCTCGGGTCCGGAGAGCTCCTCGTCGGCGGCGGGAAGATCCCCGACGTGCGTATCGTCGCGGACGCGCAGGTCCTCACGCCGGGCGGCGGGGCGCGCCGGGCCGCGGCGCTGTCGGTGAGCCGCACCGCCAGCGTGTTCGTCGGCCTGCCGAGCGGGCGGGTCCTCTCGGTCGGCGGGTTCACCTGCGAGCCGACCTGCGCGCCGGTCGCGGCGGCGGAGATCTTCGACGCGGCGACCGACGGTTGGCGCGCGGTCGACGGGCTCCGCACCGCCCGAGCCGGGCACAGCGTGACGTGGCTGCCGGATGGGCGCCTGCTGGTGTGCGGCGGGTTCGGCGACGACGGGACGCTCGCGAGCTGCGAGGTCTCGGTGAGCGCCGCGTCCGCCGCCCCCGCCGCGGACTGACCGGGCGTCGGGTCGTTGGCGCCCGCGCCTGCGGCCCGTCGGGGCGCTGGCGGCGATCGCGCGTGTGAGGCCCCAAAGCCCATCCAAAAGGGGGCGGATCGCGGTTTGCGACGTCGTCGCCCGATGCGTCAGCTCTCCGTCACCTCGGCGCTCGTCGCCGCCCTCCTGCTCGTGGTCACGGCCGCCCCTGCGCGCGCCGATCGTCGCTTCGCCGTCCAGGGCGTCGTCGGCACCGGGGCGACGCTCGGCGGCGCGGCGGACGGCATGGTGGCGCTCCGATCCCCGGTCTTCTGGGACCTCGGGCTCGCGTCGTGGACGGACGAGGACCCCGTCTGGTGGCTCGGCGGTGGGCTCCGCGGCGAGATCGAGTCGCGGGCGAGCGTCGCGGTCTCCGCGCGGGTCGGGCTGACCGCCCGCGAGGGCCCGCTCGCGGCGCGGCCCTACCTCGGCGCGACCTGGTTCTTCGCCCCCTTCGCGATGTTCGGCCCCGAGCTCGGGGTGGACGTCTCCTTCACGCTCATCGGGCCGGTGGCGGTGTTCGCGCGCCTCTACGTGGACGCCTTCTTCACCGGCTCCGACGTCCCTCAGGGCTCGGCCGTGGTCATGACGAACGGAGCGCTCGGTGTCGAAGTCGTGTTCTGAGGTCCTGCTCGTCCTCGCGCTCGCGCTCGTCGGCTGCGACGAGGGGCGGTGTGTTCGCAACAGTGATTGTCCGCTCGGGGAGGCCTGCGCGGTCGGAGTCTGCGTGGTCTCGGGGGAAGGCGGCGTGCCCGAGGCGGGCGTCGACGGAGGCGACGACCCGCTCGACGCGGGCGCGGCCCTCGACGCCGGCCCGGTCGCGACCGACGGAGGCCCGGGGATGGATGGGGGCGTCGGCCCGGCGGACGCGGGCGACGCGGACGACGGCGGCACGGGCGCCGACGGGGGCGATCTCGACGCGGGGCCGTCGGTCGACGCGGGGCTGCCAGTCGACGGTGGCTCGCCTGACGCGGGGCTCGCGGTCGACGCGGGCGCGTCGGACGCGGGGCCCTGATCGCGCTCAGATGTTCGTGAGGAGCCGCTCGGCCGGGGCGCCGAGGTCGCTCATCACCGCGAGGAGATCGGTGAGCATCCGGGTCTGCCCGACCGCCACCACGCAGGCGTCGCGGAGATCGCCGACGTGGGCTCGCAAGGAGTCTTGCACGGTCACGCCGACGAGCCCCTCGGCCTCGTCGAGCCGCGAGTAGCAGAGCCGCACCTCGACACCGCGGGCCTGCCAGCGGGCCACGTCGTCGGCGATCGCGAGGTGCTCGGCGGTCTGGAGCCCGTGGTCCAGGCTCAGCGCTCCGTAGGCGTCCCGCTCGGCGAGGACGGCCTCGATCGCCGCGCGCACGGGGGCGACTCCGGTCCCGGTGGCCACGAATCGGACGTCGCGTCCGCGCGCCTGCTCGAGCGCGAAGCCGGCCCCCGCGGGACCAGTCATCTCGATCGTCGCGCCGCCCTCGAGGGCGGCCAGCGCGTCCGCGGCCTCCCCGCCGACAGGGTTGCCCACGCGGACCAGGAAGCGCGCCTCGCGCTCGGCGGGGGACGAGAACATCGCGAAGATGCCCTCGTGCTCGCCCACGCGGATCTTGCAGAACTGGCCGGGGTGGGTGTGCGCGTCGAAGAAGCCCGGCGGCGGATCGACATGGAGCCAGGCCTGGTCGCGCGCCGCGACCGCCGCCGCCCGGAGGGTCGCCGGCTCCAGCTCGGTGAACTCGGGGAGGCCCATCGGTCCGCGCCGCTCCGCCTAGAGGCGGACGTCCACCACCGCCTGCCGGCGCAGCTCGGCGAGGAACTGCTCCTCCTGCTGCGCCATCGCCTCCTCCATCATCTGCTGATAGATGGGCATGCGGACCTGGTCGTAGGGAGGGACGCCCTCGCTCGCCTGCTGGCGGTCCTCGAGCAGGAAGATGTGGAAGCCGGCGGGGCCCTGGACGACCTCGCTGATCTCGCCGACGTCGAGGGTCATCAGCGCGCTCTCGAGCGCCTCGGGGAGGCTCCCCTGGCTCAGCCGCCCGAGCGAGACGCCGCCCTCGTCGAAGAAGTCCTCGGCCGTCTCGAGGCCCGCCCGGATGTCGGAGGCGCGGCGCCGCGCCTCGGCGACCTCGGTCGCGCTCGCGCCGGTGGGCACCTCGACGAAGATGTGCGCGGCCTGGAACTCGGAGGTCCGCCGGGCGCGCGTGATCATCATCTGGTAGCGCTCGCGCACCTGGTCCTCGGTGATGTTCACGCGGCCGCGGGCGCGCGTGTTGAGCACCTTGAGGCGCAGGAGCTGGCGGCGGACGTCCGCGCGGTACTGGTCCGGGCTGAAGCCCTGGCCGCGCACCGCGGCCCAGAAGTCGTCGTCCGAGAGCTGGCTCTGCCGCTGGACGTTGCCGATCGCGCGGTCGACCTCGGCGCGCGTGACCGTGACTTGCATCCGGTCGGCCGCCTGGATGAAGAGCTCCTCCTGCACCATCCGGTCGAGCAGCTCCTGGTAGAGGCGCTCGATCGCGGCCATCTGCTGGGCCTGGGACGGGGCGCTCATGATGCGCTCGAGGAACGGCGCGGCGCGGCGGCGCAGCTCGCTGAGGAAGATGGCCTCGTTGTTCACCGTCGCGACGACGCGCTCGACCACCTCCGCCTCGGCCGCCGGCGGCCCGGACAGATCGGCGACCAGGAGCGCGAGGGCGATCGCCGCCGCGATGCCGATCGCCGGGCGTCCGCGCGAGCCGGTCACTGCGTGCCCCCGGCCGGCGGCGCGGGCGCGGTGACGCCGTCCGTGGTCGGGGCCGGAGCGGGGGAGGGAGCCGGCTGGTGCGGGTTGAACGGGTTCGCGGTCGGCGGCGCGATCGTCGGCGAGTCGCCGTCGGGGAGGCGCAGCTCGATCTCGTCGAGGAGGCTCAGGTCCTCCTCGACGTCGGACTCGGCCCGCAGCTCGGAGATGAGGGACTCGATCGCCGCTTCGCGCCGCTCGCGGAAGATCCGGTTGCGGATCGGCCGGTCGGACTCGGCGAGGGAGCGGCTCATCGCGGCGCGGCGGCCGGTGAGCTTGAGGATGTGGAAGCCCTGGTCGCTCTCGATGACCTCGGGGTGCACGCCGCCGATGCGCTCGATGGTGAACGCGGCGGTGGCCACCGGCGCGGGGACCTCGGGCTCGTCCTCCGTGCGCTCGTCGGGGCGCGAGAAGAAGCGGAGGTCGCCGAGGCGATCGCGGGTCGCCGGGTCGGTGTTGTTCTGCTCGGTGAGCCGGCGCCAGAGCGCGAGGTCGTCCGGCGCGGCGAGGATCTCGCGGAGCAGTCGCTGGGCGGCCGCGCGGTCGCGCACGAGGATGTGGCTCGCGCGCACCTGCGCCGGGGTGTTGAACTCGCGGCGGTGAGCCTCGTAGTAGGACGCGACGTCCTCGGCGGCGATCGCCTCGGGGCCCTCGCTGTCGAAGCGCTGCTCGAGGAAGCGCCGGATCATCATCTGCTTGCGCGCGCGCCGCACGTCGGGGAGCTCGTCGTAGCCGCGGCGGTGGGCCTCCTGCGCGAGGAGCTCGAAGCGGATCATCTGATCGAGGAACTCGCGGCGGCGCTCGGGGCTGGCGTAGCGCGTCCGGATGAAGCTGCCCTTGGACGCGAGCTCCTCCGCGAACGCGCCCACAGTGATCTCGGTCGGGCCGACCTTCGCGAGGACCTGGGCCGCCTGGGCCTCGGTCAAGCCGTGGACGAGCGTCTCTTCTCCTGCCGGATCGGGCGGGGTCGGACCGTCGTCGCCGTCGTCGCTGCAGCCGACCGCGCCGACCGCGAGGCCAGTGGCGGCGGTCACGGAGGTGAGCAGGAGGGCGAGGGAGATTCGTCGGCGCATGAAGGCGAAACCCTGCTAGCACGGGGGTAATTCTCGAGCAAGAGGCTCGGCGGGCCCGCGCCGGCGCGGCCGCCCGTGCGCAACCCGCGGCCGACGCACATAATCCCGCCGATGTGGCGAGCCGCGATCGGCGCCGCGGCGCTGCTGGCCTTGGCCGGCTGCGACGACGGTGAGGTGGAGGTGGACGCGGGCGGACGAGTCGACGCGGGCGACGCGTCGGGACGCGCGCCGTGCGCGGCGGACGCTGGCGAACCGCCGCCGGACCCGAGCGGCCTGACCAACGAGTGCGCCGACGCGCTCGTGCTCTCGGGCTTCGGCCTGCGGTTCGACGACGGCGCGCGGACGCTCGGTCGCTTCGGGGTCTACCCTCGGGTCGGCGTCGACGTCACCGGCTGCGCGGCGAGCGCGGGTCTGCGCCAGGCGGCGCTGGTGGCGGAGCTCGCGGGCGGGGAGGGCGACGCCTCGGGCCTCGTGCGCGCCAGCTACTTCACGGTGGGCCTCGGGATGGATCGCGACCCGGTCGACGGCGGCGCGCCGCCGCTCGGCGTGCACGCGATCCGGGGAGTGGTCGCGCTGCGGATGGACGGGCCGGAGGTGGTCGCGCCGCGCCTCGTCGATCTCCGCGGGGGCCCGCTCGACGGGGTGCCCGCGGTGGCCGTGGTGATCGACGGGGTCGAGCTCGACACGGACCAGCCGCAGGGGCCGAGCTTCCCCTCGTCGGTCGACCCGGCGGCGGGCTACCCGCTCGCGCGGCTCGGCGTGTCGATCGGGGAGCCGACGCTGACGGACGGCGAGCTGACCTTCGACGTGACGGGCCGCTACGCGGGCGGTCGCACGGGCGACACGGCGAACGACGCGGCGGTGGAGATGGCGGTGGTCGAGCTCCAGGTCCGATACGCGATCGTCGGCCTGCCCCGCCCCGCGGTCACCGCGCCGATCGCCTACCGGGAGCAGCACCAGCCGCACGGAGACGCCGAGGCGTCGGTGTGCCGGCCCGCGGCGGAAACCGGGCGGCTCACGGTGTCCGCCGCGCCGGCCGCCCACGCGCTCGCCGCGCTCCGGAGCTTCGACCTGCGCCTCTTCCCCGAGGAGGACGCCGGCGAGGGCGTCCGCGTGCGCGAGCTCGGCGTGCGGATCCTCGAGCACGACTTCGACCCGGGGACCGGCGAGGCGACGATGCGGGTCGAGGGCTACGTGAGCAACGAGGGGGCGCCGCCGCCCCGGCGCGAGGTCGACTACGCGTTCGAGGCCGAGGTCGCTCACCTCAGCTGGGACGGCCCGGGCGACGTCGTGAGCCTCTCGGTCACCGCTCCGCTCACCGCGGGCCGCGCGGAGCACACGCTGCCGCTGGGCGACTGAGGCCCGCGATCCTCCGGCTCACGGGGCCGGGGCGGGGACGCGGCTGAGGACGAAGCGGACCGCGCCGCTGCCGACGCGGACGCGGCGCTCCTCGGGGGCGTAGCCGTCGAGGGTGACCCGGAGCCAGACCTCGCGGCCCGGGGCGACGTCGCCCTCGAAGCCGACGACGAGGGGGGTGACGCCCTCCGCGCGCTGACCGTCGACCCGCACGGTCGCGCCCGGAGGATCGCTCGTGACCTCGATCTCCGCGGCCCCCGCGGGCGAGGTCGCGTCCGTCGCGACGGGGACCTCGGCGACCGTCGGCGCGCCGCCCAGCACCTTGAACGCGTAGACCACGCCGAGCCCGACCGCGGCGAGGACCGCGACCGCGCCGACGCCGATCCACGCGAGCCGAGGGGCGCCCGCCTCGGGCGTCGTCGTCGTCGCCGGGGCGGGTGGCAGATCGCGCCCGCGCTGCATGACCGGGTCGGTGAGGCTCATCAGGCGCGTCGGCGCCTCGTCGCCCACCGCGTCGTGTGCGGGGACGTCCGGCGGCGTCAGGTCGAACGCCCGCGCCAGCGTCTGCGCGGACTCGTCGTCGGCCGCCAGCTCGACGTCGGTCGGCGGCCCACCGGCCACGGTGAGCGGCTCGTCGTCGCCGAGCGCGCCCGCCGGGAGGGTCGGCGGCTCGGACCAGCTGGGCGCCGCGGGCGGGCGCGACACACGGGTGATGTCCCCGCCCGCGCGCGCCGGCTCGACCCCCTCGAGCGACAGCCGCCGGGTCCCCGTGGGCTCGACCCCGAACGGGCGGAGGCGCTTCTGCGCGGTGAGCGGGCGCACCGGCCGCGGGCCCTCGTCGTCCGGCACGGCCGCGCGCGCGAGCTGGGCGAGCCCGCTCATGGTCGGGACGATCCCCTGCTCGCCGAGGTGCCGCGCGAGCGCCTCGATCACCTCGCCGAGGTGCTCAGGGCGGCCCTCGGGCTGCGGCGCGAGGCACGCGGCGATCAGCCGGTCGAGGTCGCGCGGTACGTCGGGCCGGACCTCGCGCGGGCGCCGGTAGCGCGCCTGGAGGATGCGGTCGATGAGGTTGGGCTCGTCGCTCGCGTCGTAGGGGTGCTGCCCCACGCAGAGCTCGTAGAGCAGGATGCCCAGCGCGAACACGTCGGCGCGGCGGTCGACCGGCGTGTTGCCCACGAGCTGCTCGGGCGCGATGTAGCCGTAGGTGCCCTTGATGACCCCGGTGCGGGTCTCGTAGACCTTGGTCGCGGCCTTCGCGATGCCGAAGTCGATCAGCTTGACCGCGCCGTCGTAGCTGACGAGCACGTTGGCCGGGTTCAGATCGCGGTGGACGATGTCGAGCGGCCGGCCGACCTCGTCGCGGCGCTCGTGGACGTAGTGGAGCGCCTCGGCGATGGCGAGGCCGACCCCGAGGGCCTCGCGCCGCGGCACCCCCCCGCTGTCCCGGGTCGCGCCCATCAGCCGCCCGAGGGTGGGGCCGCGGACGTACTCCATCGCGAGGTAGTAGCTGCCGGCCACCTGGCCCACCTCGAACACCTGGGCGATGTTCGGGTGGCTGAGGGCGGCGAGCAGCCGCGCCTCGTCCAGGAACATGGTGACGAACTCCTCGTCGTGGGCGTGCTTCTCGAGGATGCGCTTGAGCACCACCACGCGCTCGACCCCCTCGAGCCCGCGCTGCCGGGCGAGGTACAGCTCCGCCATCCCGCCCTTCGCGATGGGGCGCAGGATGGTGTAGGGGCCGAAGTCCTCGAGCTTCGTGTAGGGCATCGATGGAGCGGGACGGGGCCCCCCGCGCGCCGCCGCCCGCGCGGAGCATAGCACCGCGTCGACCGTGGCCTGTCTTGTGAGCGCGGAGGGGGTTGGGTACCCTTCCCGGGGACTTCGGGCCTGCGCCCGCGGTCTCGTGAGAGGGGGGCCTCCGCGCCCGCGACGCTGTGAACCGCTTGCTCAGACCTCGGACTCAGCCCTCGAGACGGCGGCCGCGCGGGAGGCGCGTCCGATGGCGTTGAGCGCCGAGTCGAGCGACGTCCGCCAGCTCGAGATCGATCGCGACGAAGCGCTCGACGAGCCGCCGCCGCCGGCTCCGCCGGACTCCGAGGACCCCTTCGCCGAGTTCGAGGACGAGCTCGAGGGCGAGAACACCCGCATCGAGGAGGGGACGCTCCTCGCGGAGGCGTCCACCGCGATCATCGAGGAGGCGCCGGCCCAGCCGTTCCTCTTCGTGGAGCGCGGCAAGGACCAGGGGCGCGAGTTCGTCCTGCAGGAGGGCGAGAACGCGGTCGGCCGCGGGATCGACAACGACGTGATCCTCGCGGACGTGGCCGTCTCGCGCCGCCACCTGATCGTCATCCGGGACGGCGATCTGCTCCGGCTCCGGGACCTCGGCTCCGGCAACGGGACGATCGTCAACGGCAAGAAGCTCAGCAGCGGCGCCCTGATGGAGGGCGACCGGCTCGAGGTCGGCGAGACGACCCTCGTCGTGCGCCAGCCCGGCGCGTCGCTGGGCGCGGTCGACCCCTACGGAGATGGCCAGGCGATCGGCAGCGAGGCCACCGTGGCCGAGCCCGCGCCGTTGATGGACGGCGAGCCGCCGACCCTGGCGAGCGGGCCGCCTGGCGTGAGCTACCCGACGGCGGTGTCGCCGCGGCCGTTCACCGCCGGCACGGTGGTGATCCCGCGGCCGGTGTTCGTGGGGATCCTCGCGGGCGGCGCCCTGCTGCTGACGATGTTCGGGGCCGCGGTGGCGGTGCTCGCGCTCCGGGACAGCGGCGCCGAGACCGGCGCGCCGGTCGCCGTCGAGGCGTCGTCCAGCTACGCGCGCGGTATCGAGGCCTACAACGGCGGGGACTACGCCGAGGCGCGGGTGCAGTTCCAAGCGGCGGTGGAGGAGGGTGACTCGCCGGCCGATGCGGCCGACCGGGCTGCCTCGGCCACCCAGGCCTCGGTTGATCAGCAACGCCTGGCCGCGGCTCGCGAGCAGCTCCAGGAGGATCCCGTCGACGCGATCAACGTCGCGCAGGAGGTCCTGCGGCGCCGCCGCTCCCCGCTGCGGTCGACGGCTCAGACCCTGCTCGCCGACGCCCAGGCCCGGCGTCTCGAGCAGCTCTTCGACGCCTTCCAAGCCGCCGAGCGCGCCTACGACCTGCCTCGGATGCGAGAGGTCCTCGAATATGCGCGCGCGACCAGCGAGGAGGCGCACCAGACCGAGGTGATGAGGCGTCGGCTCGCGGCGGTCGATCCCGAGGAGGGCGCCGATGGCTCCGCCGAGCCGCTGCCTGCCGACGGCCCCGACCCGGGCACGATCGTCGCCGACGCCGCGGAGCCCGAGTCGCAGGAGCCGGATGTGCAAGAGCCGGTCGCCGCCGAGGCTCCGGTCGCCGACGAGAGGCCGTCGGAGCCCGGGCCGGAGGTCGCTCAGGCCAGCCGCGGCTCGCACCGGTCGGGTCGGCTCAGCCCGGAGTCGGCGCGGCGTCAGGCGCTCGCGCACTACCGCTCGCGGCGCTTCAGCCGGGCGGCGGCGATCGCGCGCGAGGGGGCGCGCTCGGCGAGCGGCAACGATCGCACGCGCCTCAACCAGCTCTCCGGCCAGATCGACAACTTCGACCGGCGGTGGTCGCGCATCCAGAGCGCCCGCTACTCGGTCCGCGTCGCCAACGACATGCGCGCGGCGATCGCGCTCGACCGTCAGATCGCGGGCGACTCGGGGCACGCGGCGATGCTGCGGCAGCACCTCGTGCAGGCCTACCTGCAGGGGATCGACGGGACGAGCGACCCGGTGCTCAAGTGCCGCCACGCGCGCGCGCTCCTCGCGGTCGAACCGAACCACCGACGGGGGCGCGGCGTCAACACCGCCTGTGAGCTGCAGGCGCGCCAGCTGCTCACCCAGGCGGAGCATCAGTCGGGCGTGGTCGCCGAGCGGACGTACCGTCGCGTGCTCGGGCTCAGCGCGCCGGGCAGCGCGGCCGCGACCCAGGCGACCTCCCGGCTCCAGCGCCTGCGCTCGGTCCACCGTGACGAGGACGAGTAGGGCGCGCGGTGCCACGGGCCGGTCGCCCCACGGTCCGCCGTTGACCGTTGACAACACGCGCGGGCCAAAGCGAGGATAGCGCCGCCCTCGCGAAATGGACCTCGGATGACCGAGAAGCAGAGCTTGGCCGACAAGACGGTGCTGGTGGCCGATGACGACGTCGAGATTCTCGGCCTCGTGACGCGTCACCTGCGCACCTACGACGACGTGAGAATCCTCGAGGCCTCCGATGGAGAAGAGGCCCTGAAGATCGCCCGGCGCGAGAAGCCCCACCTCGTGGTGCTCGACGTGATGATGCCGGGGATGACCGGCTGGGAGGTCTGCCGCGCGATCCGTGAAGACGAGTCGCTCGCCAGCACCAAGGTCATCATGCTCACGGGCATCGGGGAGCGCCTCAACGAGATGACGTCGCCGCTCTACGGAGCCGACGAGTACCTCGACAAGCCGTTCGAGTTCGGCGACCTCGACGACCGCATCCAGTCCGCGCTGAGCAAGTAGGGCGCGCTCGCAAGCGGCCGCGCTGAGCAAGTAGGGCGCGCTCGCAGGCAGCCGTGCCGAGCGAGTCGGGCGCGCTCGCAAGCAGCCGCGCTGCGCAAGGAAGGCGCGCTCGCACGCAGCCGCGCTGAGCAAGGAGGGCGCGCTCGCAAGCGGCCGCGCCGTGCAAGCAGCCCCGTCGCCCTGAGGTCATTCCTCGGGCGGGCGTACGCGACCGACCTCGTCGGCCGGCAGCCATCCCTCGGCCGCGCGGGTGCGCACGAGCGCCCAGCCGTCGGACTCCTCGAGGATCCAGGCGCGCTCGCCTTCCAGCTGGCGCCCCAGCTCCGCCGCCTCCTCGCTCGGCGCGTCGCGCAGGGACGCGCGCTCGACGAGGACCACCGCGGGCTCGCCGTCGTCGAGGGCCCCGGCCCGCAGGCTCCAGCCGAGCGCGCTCACGCCCAGTCCGATCGCGAGCAGCGGGGTCGCGATCCCGAGCGCGAGTCGCCGCCCCTCGTGCCGCACGAAGAGCAGCCCGAGGATCGCCCCGCAGAGGCCGAGCAAGAGGAGCCACGTCGCGATCGCGAGCGCGTCGCGCGAGACCCCGCCGAACAGCGCCTCGGCGAGAGGCGGCCCGGTGTCGATCTCGGCCTCGCCCATCCGGGCCGCGCGCATCCGCCCGAGCGCGGAGCGCGCCGCGTCGAGCCCCTCGGCCGCGCCGTCGTCGCCCGGCCGCAGCCACAGCGCGCGCTCGTAGTGGCGGATCGCCCGGCCGTAGTGCCCCTGCCGGGCCTCCGCGGTCGCGAGGTTGTAGGCCACGTCCGCGTCGCGGACACCCAGCTCCTCGAGCTGCGCGTAGCCCTCGGCCGCCGCCTCGTAGTCGCCGTGGAAGTACGCCTCGTTGGCTCGCGCGAACATCTCGTCGAGCGAGTCGGCCCGCGCCGCCGTGGGGGCGACGAGGCACGCGAGCGTGATCGCGAGGGCGGCGGACCTCACGCCTCGACCTCGGTCGGGCGGAAGCGGTCGATCTCGCCCAGCAGGCCCCGGGCGCGCTCGAGGCAGCTCATCATCTCGTCGCCCCCGACCCCGACCGCGCTGAACCGCGCGAAGTCGCAGCCCTCGAGCTCGTCCACGATCCGGTCGCCGGTCGCCTCGTCCATGCCGCGCGCCACCAGCGTCTTGCGCAGCTCCGCGTGGGTCAGGCTCCCGACCGGCTGCTCGAGCTTGGCCTCGAGGACGTCCTTCAGCGCGGCCGCCACCGCCGCGTAGAACTCGCGGGGCGCCTCGGCCGCGGCGTGCTCGCGCGCCGCCGCGAGGCGACCCTTGGCCGCCTTCCGAGCGCGTCGCGCTGCCGCCTTGGGATCGTCCCGGCCGGCCCGCGCGCGCGCCGTCCGGTAGCCGAGGCCGATCAGGAGCGCGAGCGGCCCGAGCAGGAGCGAGCCCAAGAACCACGGTTGCTCGGAGAAGACCGTCGGCGAGCGCGTCAGCTCGCTGTGGGTGCGGACCGGGCCGAAGCGCGCGCGCGCGTCGTCGTCGGCCGGGTCTGGCTCCTCGGTCGTCGCGGGCGTGACCGCCGTCGGCTCCGGCCCGGAGCCGGCCGCGGTCAGGCTCAGCGCGGCGGTGCGGGCGACCGCGTAGGTCCCCGTCGCCGGGTCGAGGACCGCGGCCTCCACCGGGCCGAGCGTGTAGTCGCCCGCGCGCTCCGGCACGATCAGCCACCGGTAGGTCCGCGTCCCTCCGACCACCCCGCCGGCGTGGGAGAGCGCGTCCCGGATCTCAGGCCGCAGGATTCGCAAACCGTCCTGCGCAGGGATCGCGAGCTGGAGCTGCTGGATGGCCCCTGTGCCAGACGCGGTGAGCGTCAGGGTGACCGCGTCCCCGGTGGCGATCTGCGCCCGGTCGAGGCTCGCCTCGAGCGCGAGGCTGCCCACGTGGACGGGCCCGCGCGGGCGCCCGTCGCTCGGGAGCTCGCGCGCCTCCACGGTCACCGGCGGGCTCGCCCGGCTCCAGGGCTCGCGCGGTCGCCCGTTCATGCCGAGGACGTCGAAGAGCGAGCGGCTCTCGATCGTCACCTCGGTCGGCCCGATCGTGAGCGGCCCGGCCGACAGCGGGAAGGCAGCGAAGCGGCGCAGCAGGTAGACGTCGAAGGCGCGGCCGTTGACGACCTGGCGCTCCGGCCGGAGCTGCCTCGACGGTGGCAAGAGGTCCTGCGTCCAGAAGCCGTCGGCCGTCGGCTCGCGCGTGACCATCGGGTTGCCGTTCAGAGCCTGCGGGAAGTAGAGGTACACCGAGACGCTGACCTGCTGGCCGACGTAGGGCTGGGCTGGCTCGACCCAGGTCCGCACGAAGCCCCCCGGGTCGAACTGCAGCCCGTCGATCTGGCTGGTGGGCGGGGGCAGGGCGTCTTGCTGCACGACCTGACCCGGAGGGAGGCCGGGCTGGGCGGGCCCGCCGCCGCCGACCGTGAGGGTGAGGGGGGCGCTCTCGAAGCGCTGCCCGGCGAGCTCCACCACCGCGGGCGGCAGCTCGAAGGTGCCCTCCTGCCGCGCGACGAGGATGAAGACGTGGCGGACGGTGGACTGCACCTGCTGGCCCGCGCCGCCGAACCCGAAGCGCACGGAGAACGGGGTGCTCGTCCGGCGGCTCACGACGTCGAAGGCGTCGAGGCTGGGGAGCTGGATCTGGGGGTCGGTCGCGCCCTGGCAGCGCGCCTCCACCGTGAGCTGGAAGTGGTCGCCGACCGCGAGCGAGGTGCGGTCGGCGCTCATCGTCACGCTCGCGCTGACGGTGGGCTGCGCCGCCGCGGGGAGGCTCACCCCGAGGGCGAGCAGGCCGACGAGCGCGGCGCCGAGGGCGGGCCTCACCAGTCCTGCTCCACGCGGCGCCCCTCGCGCCCGGCCCGCGCCGCCGCGCGCTCCCGCTCGAGGTTGCGCTCGCTGTCGCGCAGGGTGTCGAGGACCCGGCGGTGGTCCGGGGGCAACGACCGATCGTCGGTGCCACCCGGCGTCGCCTCGTCGGAAGTGTCCTCGGGCGAGTCCGAGCCGTCCTGACCCTGCGAGTCCTGCGGGTCTTGTGAGTCCTGCGCGTCTTGCGAGTCCTGCGAGTCCTGCTGGTCCTGCGAGTCTTGCTGGTCCTGCGAGTCCTGCGAGTCCTGCTGGTCCTGCGAGTCCTGCTGGTCCTGCGAGTCCTGCTGGTCCTGCTGGTCCTGCTGGTCCTGCTGGTCCTGCTGGTCCTGCTGGTCCTGCTGGTCCTGCTGGTCCTGCTGGTCCTGCTGGTCCTGCTGGTCCTGCTGGTCCTGCTGGTCCTGCTGGTCCTGGTCTTGCTCCTCCTGCTGCTCTTGCTCCTCCTGCTGCTCTTGCTGCCGGCGCAGCGCGAGCTCGAGGTTCCAGCCCGCGTCCGCGTTGCCGGGGCGGGCGCGGAGCGACTGCCGGAACGCCTCGGCGGCCTGTCGGAAGAGCCGCTGCGCGGTCTCGTGGTCGTCCTCGTTCGCCGCGGCGTCGGCCTCTCGGTAGTAGGACAGCCCGATGTCGTAGTGCGCGTCCGCCCGGATGGCGTCGCTCGCCGGGGGCTGAGTGGCGAGCTCGAGGGCGTCGCGGGCGGCGGCCAGCTCGCCCGACTCGAGGAGCGCGAGCCCGCGGTTGAGGTGAACGCCTGGCTCCGCCGGCAGCTCGCGGGCGGCCTGGTCGTAGTGGTGGAGCGCGCCGCTCGCGTCCTCCGCGGCCATCCGGGCGTTGCCGTCCTCGACGTGCCCGTTCTCGACGAGGAATGGATCCCACGCCTCGGCGCGCGCCCCGGCGCCGAGCACTCCGGCGACCAGTCCACAGGCGAGCGCGGATCGGAGGAGGGTCGGTCGGTCGACGTGGGGGTTCATCGGGCGCCTCCTCGCGCGCGCCGCCGGCGCCGCTTGCGCCGGGCCTCGGGGGGCAACGGGATCGGCCGGCGCCGACCGATCCAGGCCTCCGGCAGGATCGACTCGAGCAGCAGCAGCAGGAACACCGGCAGGAGCGCGAGCGCGTAGCGGGCCTCGTGGACGGTGATGCGTCGCGACTCGTTCTCGTGCTGGCGCATCGCGCGGAGCTGCTCGCGGATCTGGTCGACCCCGACCTGCCCGCGCGGGGCGCGGAAGTAGCGGCCGCCGGTGGCCTCCGCGATCGCGGTGAGCTGGCGCTCGTTCTCCTCGGTGAGCGCGCTCAGCACCGGCCGGCCTTCGTCGTCGCGGAGGTGGCCGGTGAAGGTCCCGTCGGGCGCGTAGGTCGGGATCGGCTCGCCGCTGCGCGACCCGATGCCCACGGTGAGGACCTGGATGCCCGCCTCCGCGAGCTCCTCCGCCGCGGCCACCGGATCGCCCTCGTGGTCCTCGCCATCGGTCATGAGGATGACCACTCGGCTGCGCTCCTGCGAAGGATCGTTGCGATCGGTCGTGCTCGCGCGGTCGAGGAGGCGCTTGGCGCTGATGAGGGCCCGCGCGATCGCCGTGCCGCCGACCGGCATGTCGTAGGGGCCGAGGTCCCGGAAGAACAGCGAGAGCGCCGCGTAGTCGGTGGTCATCGGGAACTCCATCGACTCGCCCGCGAAGGCGACCACCCCGATGCGGTCGCCGTCGAGCTCCGCGAGGAGCCGGAGGATCTCGGCCTTCGCGCGCTCGATGCGGCTCGGGCGCACGTCGCGCGCGAGCATGCTCTTGGAGAAGTCGAGCGCGATGACCACGTCGACGCCACGCCGGCGCAGGATGCGCGTGCGGCTGCCGTACTGGGGCCCGGCGAGCGTCACCACCGCGAGCACGATCGCGGCGACGAAGAGCACCGCCCGGGTCGCCCGCCATGGCCCCGCGCGCCCCGCGGTGAGCCCTCGGACGACCTCCGCGTCGCCGAAACGCGCGCTCGCCCGCCGTCGCATCCAGATCGCGAACACGTAGGGCGCGACCAGGAGCGGCGTCGCGAGGAGGAGATACAGCAGGTCTCCGTGCTGCCAGGTCACGGCCACCTCCGGAGCACGAGGGTGCGCAGGAGCAGCTCGAGGACGAGCAGGAAGAGCGCCGGCCAGACGAAGGCCGCGAAGAGCTCGCCGTAGACCCGGCCGGTGTCCTCCATCTCGCTCCGCTCGAGCTGGTCGAGGATCTCGTGGAAGCTGCGCTCGAGGCCCTGGCGATCGGCGACCTGGAAGTACTGCCCGCCGGTGGTCTCGGCCATCGTGCGGAGCAGCTCCGGGTTGATGGGGAAGCTGCCGCGGTCGAACATCGGGCGGCCAAAGATGTCCGTGCCCTGCTGCACCGGCGCGTCGTCGCTGCGGCCCATCAGGATCGTGTAGATCTTGACCCCTGCGCGCGACTCGCCGTCGGGGGTCTCGTTGCCGAGCGGGTGGGGCAGCGTGCGCGCGATCTCCGCCGCCTGCTCGGGCGAGACGTTGCCGCTGTTCGACTCACCGTCGGTCAAGAGGATGATCACGCGGCTCATCGCTTCGCTGTCGCGCAGGCGGTTCAGCGCGGTGCCGACCGCGTTGCCGATCGCGGTGCCGCGGCCGTCGATCATGCCGAGCTCGAGCTCGGCGATGGAGCCGCGGAGCGCCTCCTTGTCGGTGGTCAGCGGCATCAGGGTGAACGCGTCGCGGCCGAAGATCACCGCGCCGACGCGATCGTTGGGGCGCCGCTGGATGAAGTCGTCGACCACCTGCTTGGTCGCGAGGAAGCGGTTGGGCTGGATGTCGCTCGCCTGCATCGACATCGACATGTCGAGGGTGAGCACGATGTCGATCCCCTCGACGTCGGCCGAGTCGCGCGCGTGGATCGACTGGGGGCCCATCAGCGCGAAGCCGAGCAGCAGCACCGCGACGAAGCGCGCCCCGACGGGCGCGTCGCGGAGCCACACGCGCAGGCCGCTCCGCCCGATCACCGCGAGATCGTGGACGCGGCTGAGCTGGAGCCGGGGCGCGCGGCGCGCGTTCGCGAAGTGGCCCGCGAGGACGAGGAGCGCGCCAGGCAGCAGCAGCGCGGCCCAGGGGCGCTCGAAGCGGAAGCTCCCGTCCTGGATCGGCACCTCGTAGCGGGTCTCGATCCACCAGACGACGACGTAGACCAGCGGCACGAAGAACACCGCGATCCACGCGAAGGGGAGCAGGTAGCGCAGGGCGCGCTTCATCCGGCGCCTCCCGGGTCGTGCGGGTCCAGGTGGCCCGGATCGGTGCGGCGCTCGGTCTCTCCCGGCCAGTCGTAGCGAGAGAAACCGTGTTGACGCACCCGCACCGGGTGCTCGAAGAGGGCGTCGTCGGTCTGGGCCTCGGCCAGGCGGCGCAGCTCCGACTCGGTCGACGGCGCGCGCTCGCGGAGCACCACCAGCGTGCCGTCCTCGTCGGGGTAGGCGATCCAGGCCTCGCCCGGGGGCACCCGCTCGGGCAGGGCGAGGAGCGCGATCGCGCCGTCGTCGAGGTAGGCCGGCTGATCGGTCGGGCCGAAGCCCGGGGGGATCCGATCGCGCGCCTTTCGGAGCGCGCGCTCGTGCAGCTCGCTCCGGCTCGAGCGGGTCGCGGCGAGCGCCGACGCGGTGAAGAGGCGCACGCGGTCCGGGTCGACGACGCCGTAGGCGACGGGCACGGGGAGGCCCGGGATCCACCGCAGCGACGGCTCGCGGGTCGCGCCCGCGGGGCGGACGTAGAAGCGCGGCTCGAGGCGCTCGAGCGCCTCGGGGAACGCGACGTCGGCGATCTCGATGGAGGGCTCCTCGCCGCGAGCCGGCGCGGGGGGGCGCTCCGACGTCGTCGCGCGGACGGGGGTGGGCGCCCCCGCGCCCGGGTCGATCAAGGTCGCCGCAGGCACCGCCCGCCGCGTCACGGTCGGCTTCGGGGTCGTCGCCATGCCCTCCGGCGGGTCGACGGGCGCCTGGGCCCCGCGCTGCGGAGTGGCTTCGGGCTGCGGTGTGGCTTCGGGCTGCGGCTTGGCCTCGGGCCGCGACTTGGCCTCGGGCTCCGGCTTGGCCTCGGGCTCCGGCTTGGCCTCGGGCTCCGGCTTGGCCTCGGGCTCGCGCCCCGGCGTGGCCTCGGGCCGTGACGTGACCTCGCCGTCGTTGGTCGCGGTGGCCGCCCGAGCCTCGGCGCCGAGGGCGGGGTCCTCGACGGTCGCCCGCGTCGAGTGGCTCGGCTCGTTCGCGCTGCGCTGCTCGACGACGATCCCGCGGTCGTCGACCACCGTCACCGCCACCGGCTGGCCGCTGAGCTGCGCGTCCGACAGACGCCCGTGGAAATGCTCGAGCACGAGCTGGAGCGGCCGCCCGCTCGCTGTCTGCTGCGCGTCGAGCTCGTCCGCGAGCTGGTCGTGGACCGCCTGCAGCGCCGCGTTGACCTCGTCGTTCACCGGCAGCTCGGGGCTCAGCGCGACGCGGATCATCCCGTTGAACGTCGGGTCCGACGCCTTGTCGCGCGCGGCCGCGCCGACCGCCGCGCCGACCTCCTCCTTCATCTCGGCGATCGTCTGGACGGACAGGGGGATCGCGACCTCGCCCGACTTCATCAGGATCCGCAGCGCGCTCGCGCCCCCGACCTCCGCCGGCTTGGCGCGCTTGCGCTTGGCCTTCTTCTTTGCGCCGGTCGAGCTCGCCGCGGTCGACGCCGCACCGCCGCTCGGGGTGGTCGCGCGGACGATCGTCTCCGCCGCCTCGAGCATCCGATCGCACTGGCCCTCGTCGGGCACCAGCTTGGCGAACTTCACGAGGTCGCTGTCCGCGAGGAGCGCCCGGACGTCCTCGACACGGATCTTGCGAAGCTTCACCTTGCGGAGTCGCGCGATCACCTCGTCGCTCGTGCTCTCGAGCCCGTTGAAGTCGTATCGGCCGCCGAGGTACTGGCGCACGACGTCGCTCACGCGATCGACGAACTCCACCTGGCGCCCCTCGGCGAGCAGGGCCGCTCGCTCGCTCCGCAGCGCGCGGAGCTGCTCGAGCGCGACCTCCCACGGAGGCCGGGGCGGCGGAGGGGGCGGGGCGGCCTTGGGCCGACGTCGGTACCAGCGGCCGACGAAGAACGCGAGGAGCGCGGTGAGCAGCAGGGCGCCGAGGATCCCCGCGACCCAGGCGAGGGTGTAGTCCTCCTCCATCACCGCGACGGGCTCGGTCGCCGGACGCGGCTCCGCGTCGGGCTCGTTGGCGAGGCGCGAGCTGACGGTGATCATCACCGGCTCGGTCCGCACCGTGCCGACCTCGTGGTCGACGGTGATCACGCGGACGCGCAGCGCGGGGAGCTCGTGCTCTCCGGGCTCGAGGGCGAGCAGCTCGAGCTCGAAGACGTGCCGCGTGCGGCCGTCGCTCGTGGGCTCGGCGTGGTGGTCGTGATCGAAGTGCTCGAACGCGCCGAACCCCTGGGTCGGGATGTTGACGTCGTCGCCCTCCGGGACCTCCGCGACGATCCGGACGCGCACGACGTCGCCGGTCTGGATCGCCCCCTCGTTCTCGATCGTCAGGCGGAGCGCCGGCGTGTGGCCTTCCGGCAGGGGATCGTCCTCGCCGTCGTCCAGGAGCTGCCCGGGCCCCGGGTCGCCGATCGCGTCTTCGCCGATCGCGTCTTCGCCGATCGCGTCTTCGCCGATCGCGTCGTGGTTCGCCGCTTCGCCGCCGGTCGGGTCTTGATTCGCCGCGTCGCCGGCGATGACGTCGTCGTTCGCCCCGTCGTCGCCGTTCGCCGCGTCTTCGCCGGCCGCGTCTTCGCCGGCCGCGTCTTCGCCGTTCGCGTCTTCGCCGGCCGCGTCT
>JAUHXR010000036.1 GCA_030426845.1 Polyangia bacterium
GCGCGGTCCGGGCGCGCCGTCTGCGGAACCGACACGCCGCCCGCGGAGGACGCCGCCGGGCCCGGACCGCCCCTCGGACGCCGCGCGCGCCGGCCGTGGACACACCGCCGCGAGACACACCGCCGCAGGACGCGCGGTGGCAGGACGCACCGCCGCGGGACGGCGAGCCCCCGAGCCCTGGACCGGGCTCCGAGGTCGCGTCGGTCGACGCGGCGCTGGCCGCCCACCACGAGGCCCTCCGGCGGCTGTCCCGCGACCCGGCCGCCCAGGCGTCCGAGGCGCTGCAGGCGGAGCTCGACCTCGCCGTGCTCTGGACCGCGTGGCGCGCGGGGAGCTCGGACGCGGCCGCGCTCGGCGAGCGCTTCACCGCCACCCACGTCCGGGCGGGCGACCTGCTCGCGATCGCCTGGATGGTCCGCGCGGAGATCGCCGACGCCGCGCAGCTCCCCGACGAGGCGCTCGCCGCGTTCCGCTTCGGGATGAACCGGATCGGCGAGCCGATCTACGCCTACGCGCTCTGGCGCGCGGCCGACGTCCAGCGCGCGCGCGGCGACGAGGTGGCGGCCCGCGAGTCGTGGCTCGCGGTGGAGCGCGCGTCCTGCCCCGCCGGCGCGCCCGAGATCGTCCGGGTCCTCGGCTACCAGGCGGTCGCCGCGCTCGGCCATGAGGTGCGCGAGGGCCCCGACGGGATCCTGCGCCCCGAGACGTGCCCCCTGCGCGAGGCCGACGCGGGGTGGCGCCCGCCGGAGTAGACTCCTGGAGGATGAGCACCCTCGGGTGGATCGGGCTGTCGGCCCTGTGCGCGCTGGCCGCGTTCGTCGCGCTCGCGATGCGCGTCGGCTACCCCCACCACCGCCGGGTCGCCTTCGCGGTCTGGGCGCTCGGCTGGATCCCGTTCGGGCTCTCGATCGCCGCGCACCGCGCGGAGCTCGCAGAAGGGCACGCGATGATCCAGGGCGCGCTCGGCGGCCACTGGGCCCACGTCCTGCTCGTCATCGGGCTCGCGGTCGTCGGCTACCTCGTCAAGGTGCTCCTCCCGATCGAGGAGTCGGTCGTCCCGGAGCTCGAAGAGGACGAGCTCGAGGCGCGGGTCGACTCCGACCTCCGACAGCTCGCCTATCTCTTCGACAAGGTCGAGGCCGCGGTCGCGGCGCTCGCGGACGGCGGCCTGCTCCAGCGGCGCGGCGGGGAGCTCGGCCCCGACGACGACGAGGCGCTCCGCGCGCGCTGGGCGGCGTTCGTCGAGGCGAGCTACGAGCTCGACGTGCTCCAGGCGCAGTACCGCGGCTTCACCACGGTGAACCCCGTCTCGCGCACCCGGCTCCACGCGCGCTGCTTCCTCGTGGCCTACGGCGCCTACGTCTGCGAGTACCGCGCCTCGGTCGCGGTGACGCGCGAGGTCGGCGACAACGACACCGTGCAGGCGGTGCTGAACGAGGCCAACGCGCGCCACGGCATCGCGGCGGACACCTACCTCGCGATGCAGCGCCGGACGATGCACCCGGACACGCTCGTCCGGCTGAACGCGGGGCGCGCCTACCTCAAGCTCCTCGAGGACCACGTCGACGGCGAGGACGTCTTCGCGCGCACCAAGGCGTACCTCTACGAGGTCGAGGGCTGGCTCGAGGACGACCCCGAGGCCTTCGTCGACAACCCCCTCGACTACCTGGAGCGCGTCGCCTTCGACGCGTGGTTCCCGGTGCAGACGACCGTCACCAAGGGCCTCAGCGCCATCCACGTCGAGGACCGTGAGTGCTTCATCACCGCGGACGCCCTCCAGAAGATCGCGCCGCGCCTCGAGCCGGCCGACACCCTCTTGATGCGGCGCGAGTGGCACCTCACCAACCTCGGGATCCCCGGCTACTGGACCCACGCCGCGCTCTACGTCGGCACCCTCGACGAGCTCGACGCCTACTTCGACGGCGCCGAGGCGCTGGGCGGCCGGCGCTTCTCCGCCTGGCTCCAGGAGGAAGACGCCTTCGCGTACGAGGTCCTCGCGAGCGGCGCCCCCGAGGGCCGCGACGCGCTCGTGCTCGAGGCGGTGACCAAGGGCGTCCGCGTCGCCCCGCTCGCGGTGAGCGGCCTCGCCGACTCGCTCGCCGGCCTGCGCCCCCGCTGCGCGACCCTCGACGAAAAGCTGATCGCGGTGCGCGACGGCCTGCGGCACCTCGGCAAGGCCTACGACTTCAACTTCGACTTCGCGACCGACAACACCATCGTCTGCTCGGAGCTCGTCTACAAGGCGTACGAGCGGCTCGACTCGGTGCACCTCGAGCTCGGCCGGGTGAACGGCCGCTTGCTGCTCTCCCCCAACGCGTTCTGCGAGAAGCTCGACGCGGAGTGGGAGGGCCCGCGCGAGCTCGACCACGTCGTGTTCCTCGACGGCCTCGACCACGGCCGGGTGGTCGAGCGGGACGCCGACGCGCTGCGCACGAGCCACGCGCGACCGAAGTGGCACATCCTGGTGGCCGAGGAGTAGCGAGGCACCCCGCGCGTGCCGCACGAGTCGGGGATGGTCAGGGCCTCGGGGCGTCATCCCGAGCAGAGGTTTCGCCGGGAGGCGAGGAGGCCGGGAGATCGCGGACAGATCAGGCGTGCAGAGACGTGATACGGTTGTCGCCGCCCCCGCAATAGAGAACGACGGGCCTGGCGAACGGAGATAAGAGCGTGAGTCTAACGAAGGAGACGCGAACACTACTTAGAACAGCCTTCCGTCCACATGCCCCGATTGAGGACCCCGGCAGCTTCATCGGCCGGGCCGAAGAGCTCGACAGGGTCAAGGACGCCTTGGAAAGCCCAGGCCTTCAGGTCGTCGTGTTTGGAGAACGCGGCTGCGGGAAGACCTCACTAACGAACGTCGGAACCGCCAACAAGCAGCGACTACAGATCTTCTGCGAAGAAGGGTCCAATTTCTCAGGCATCTGCAAGGACATCGCACTGTCGTTCCAGCGAGACCATCCGGGCTCAATTCGCTACAACGCAACCACGGGCGAACTACGTACTGAGAGCGTCACTCTCGACGTCAACAACTTGTCTGGCAACGACCTTCGAGCGATCCTACCCAGAGATGAAACGCTATTTATCGTCTTGGACGAACTTGACCGTATCAGGGACAAGGCGACTGTCACCAGGCTTGCCGAGCTAGTCAAGAACGTCTCCACATACCAGACGAACCTAACCTTCGTCTTTGTCGGAGTTAGCGAGAACGCTGACGATCTCCTTGTAGGCCACGCCTCCAATTTCCGCAACCTGAGACAGGTTTCTTTAGGCCGAATGGAGAACAATGAGCTGAGGCAGATCCTGGATCGGGGCGCCCAAATCCTGGGACTTGAGTTCACTGAAGCGACGAAGGTTCGCATGGTAGAACTGAGTGACAGGATGCCATTCTACCTGCATCTCCTCGCTACCGAATCTGCAAAGTCCGCCCTCGAGCGGGGCAGCAACAAGGTGACCCCCGAGGATCTGCGGCGCGGCTCGGCCGCCGCGGCAGAGGACTCGGTCCTATCGCTGCGTGAGGCGTACGAGCACGCAATTTTGTCGGTCAAACAATCGGCAATTTATCGACGCTCCATCTGGGCCCTCGCCGCCCTAGCTGGAACCTCACATACCGTCGCAGAGATTACGACAGCGGTCAATGAGATTGCCGAGACTGAGGGCCAGGCAGCAGTGACTCCGCAGGCTGTTGGCCAGGCACTGAAGAAGCTCTCAACCCAGGAGAAGGGCGAGATACTTGAGACGAGAACCATGGGCATTTATCGGTTTCACCAGCCACTGATGAAGGGATTCGTCAGGGTAGCCCGAGAGCACTCTGACTCATGACTCACGCCGAGTGTGAGTCAGCGGTGAAAGCGACCTACCGCGCGTACTGGCGTATGATCGTGGCGCTCCCCCTCACCGTCAATTTCTTTGATGGCCCGCAGTTCGGAACCAAGGTCATCTACGACGATCTCCCCAAGCTGGCATCACTCGACGGGGTTCTCGACAACGAGACGGTCCATCAGGCGCTGAGCGCTCTCGAGGAACACCTCTCAAGCAATCTGTATGACCAGACATTCCTTCTCCTGGTCCTGTCACTGGAGCGTCGCTTCTCTACCAAGCTCCGGGCAATGAAACAGAACCCCGAAGGCACCCTCGGAAAGTTGCAGAAGCGGATAGAGTCGCATGTGTCCGTCCCATCGGACTTGGTTGACTCGCTCGACGAGGCGCGGGAACGACGCAACTGCATTGTCCATCACCATGGTTCGGCAACCGCCAAGTACCTCGCCGCGGCAGGAAGGGCTCCGGCCTCCGCGTTCTTCTCCCCGGCGGTAGCGACTGGTGTGTCTGTCAGGCCGGACGCGCGATACCTGGCGTACGCGTCTGACCTTGTGATTCGGTATTCGGCTGCGCTTGTGTGAGGCGGGGAACATCGGTCCGAGGTCCGGCCATGCCGTGGAGTCGGCGAGGCGCAGCAGAAGCCGCGGCGGGGCTGCGAATCTCGTCATCCGTTGCCTCGCAGCGCTGCTCTGAGAACGAGTGCCGCTCGACCTTGCCTCGGAGTCGGTGAGGCTCCGGGAGGGCCATTCGGCGCTGCGTCGGCGGACACCTGGCCGTTTCGGGGTCGGGAGCCGTCGCAGGCCCTCGCGAGTCCGCGTGGCCGCGTGACCGCGGACACCTGGCAGGGCCTCGCCAACGTGAGTTGGCTCGCGTCCCCGATCGAGGCCCCGAGTTCCGTCTCAGGTACTCTTACCCGCCCCAGGCTCAATCGCCCGCGAGGCGCATGCGCTTGGCGAGGTAGTGCATCATCGTCTCGTCGCTGCCCCCGCCGACGCTCGCGATGCGGGTGTCGACGTAGGCGCGGCCGGCCATCGACTCCTTCATGTAGCCGAAGCCGCCGTGGAGCTGGAAGCACTCGTCCGCGACCTGGCGCGCGACGCGGCCGACGAAGAGCTTCGTCATGCTGATGAGCTCCGTCGCGTCCTCGCCGGCGACGAGCGCGTCGACGCAGGCCTGGTTCATCAGCCGCGCCGCCTCGAGCTGGGTGCGGCACTCGACGAGGCGGAACTGGGTGTTCTGCATCTTGGCCAGCGTCGTCCCGAACATCTTGCGGTCGCGCGCCCAGGACAGCGTCCGCTCCCAGAGCTGGTCGCAGTAGGCGACGAGCCCGACGGTCGCGACGAGGCGCTCGTCCTGGAACTGCGTCATCTGCTGCTGGAAGCCGCGGCCGACCTCGCCGATCGTGTAGCTCACCGGGACGCGCACGTCCTCGAAGAAGAGCTGGCCGGTGTCCGAGCCATAGAAACCGATCTTGTCGAGGAGCGAGTAGCTGAAGCCCGGCCGATCGGTCGGCACGATGATCTGCGTCATCCCCCGATGACCGGCCGACGGGTCGGTGACCGCGAGGAGGCAGAGCCAGTCCGCGGTGGCCGCGTTGGTGATGTAGATCTTGGCGCCGTTGATCACCCAGTCGTCGCCGTCGCGCACCGCGCGCGTGCGGATGCCGGCCACGTCGGAGCCCGCGTCCGGCTCGGTGACCGCGATGGCCGAGACGTGCTCGCCGCGGATCGCGGGGACGAGGAAGCGCCGCTTGAGCTCCTCCGAGCCGTAGCGGTGGAGCGACGGGGTCGCCATGTCGGTGTGGACGCTGATCCCGGTGGTGACCCCGAGGTTGTCCGCGCGGCCGAGCTCCTCGGCGAGGATCGCGCTGTAGGACCAGTCGAGCCCCGCCCCACCGTAGGCCTCGTCGTAGCGCAGGCCCAGCATGCCGAGCTCCCCCATGCGGAGGAACAGCGCCTTGTCGATGCGGCCGTTCGCGTCGAACTCGCGGGCGCGCGGGGCGAGCTCACGGCTCACGAAGGCGCGCACCGTCTCGCGGAACGCGGCGTGCTCGGGGGTGGGATCGGGTCGAGTAGGCATGGACGGAGCTGTAGCCGACCGCGCCCGCGCACGCACCCACCGGGCCGCCCGCGACTCGAGAGCCGCCCTCGCCGGTCGGCGAGGTCACGGGCGCCGCGCCTCTCCTGGAGCGGCCGCGGCCGCCGACTCACCCCTCGAGGAGGCGCAGGCCCTCGTCGGCGAGCGCGTAGCGGCGATCGCAGTCCGGGCAGGCGAGCGCGTCGTCGAGCCGCCCGCCGCACGCGCACATCCAGCCGATCTCGCGGGCCGGCGAGCCGACCACGATCGCGTGGTCGCGCACGCTCCGGACGACCACCGCGCCCGCGCCCACGAACGCGTTCCGACCGATGACCGTCCCGCAGACGATCGTGGCGTTGGCCCCGATGGACGCGCCCTGCCGCACGGTCGTCGGGAGGAAGCCGCTCGGGTCCTTCTTGAACGCGGCGCGCGGGTTCATGTCGTTGGTGAAGATCATGTTGGGCCCGAGGAACACGTCGTCCTCGACCACGACCTTGTCCCAGATCTGGACCGCGTTCTTGATCGTGACCCGGTCGCCGACCACGGCCCCGGCCTCCACGAACGCGTGGCCCCCGACGTTGCAGTCGGCGCCGATCCGCGCGCCCTTCATCACGTGGGCGAACGCCCAGACCCGCGTCCGCGGCCCCACGTCCTCGCTCTCGCACAGCCCGTGGGAGTGCACGAACACCGACTCGTCCATGCGGCGGGCGTACCCGCGGCCCCGCCCCGTGGCAAGCCGTCGCGACGCGCCTTCGACCCGGGTCGCTCTCGCCCGCCGGCGGGAGCGACGCGAGCGGCGCGCAGCTCCGCGGCCGGGACCCGCCACGCGAGGGTCCCGACGGCCTCTCCCTCGTCGTCGAGGTGCACGCGGATCGCGCCGATGACGCCTGGGTCGCAGGCGAGCCTCCGGTCGAGCTCCATCGCGAATCGGACCTCGGGCTCGTCGCAGGCGCCGATGGGATCGTCGGCCGCGTCGTCGGCGACCGAGAGCGAGCCCTCGCCGCGTGGATCCTCCTCGCCCCCGAGGCGCACGAGAGGTTGACCGTACCCGACCCGGCGCGTGTTCCGGCGCGACGCGCGTTGGCCGGGATGGCCGCGGATCCGGTCGTCGCGGTTCCTCGAGGAGAGCTCGGGGCGACCCGCGCGCGACCGGGCCGGAGGGTCGGCCCGCTACCGTGGCGCCGCTCCGCTGACGCCGACCGAGGAGCGGCCGACCCTCCGGCCCGCGCCGCTCGCCGGGTCGATCTCGAGGATCTCGGCGAAGCAGGTGAGCCCGAACAACCGGCCGCCGGACTCGACGAGCCCCCAGACGCATCGGAAGCCGACCTCACCCACCCGGCGCGCGGTGCGTGCGTCGACGTCGATCTCGAACAAGGTCGCGAGGTCGGTCTCCGCGTCCCGGACGAACGCCGACAGGTACCAGCGCCCGTCGTACCGAACGAGATCCCCGGCGGAGACGAAGGGCGCGGGCAGCCTCACGATGCGCTCGCTCGTGCCCAGGGTCGCGTCGACCCGATAGACGTTCGGTCCTCCGGCCATGAGCAAGACATCGGGCCCCGCGCCGGCGAGGGCGTTGAGGCCAACCGACACCTCGTCGGAGAGCGGCACTGCGCGCGTCGGGCCCCCGCCCTCGTCGACCTCGACGAGCCCCGCGAAGCTCGTCACGAAGAGCCGCCGGTCGGTCGTGCGCGCGATGTCCGTGCACGACAACACGGGGCTTGCGAACAAGGGGCGAGAGCGCCCCGTCGGGATCTCGACCTCGTGGATTCCCCCGCTGTTGCACGCGATCACCGTGCGCGCGCAGCCGACGCCGGGCACGCAGCGCTCATCGACGCCACAGGCCTCGTGAACGCACTCGCCGGCGACGCAGCGATCGACGTTGCACTCGACTCCGTCGTCGCAGTCCGCGGGTTGGCCGCAGGCTCCGCCCGCGTCGGTGAGGCCCGCGTCGGGTGGGCCCGCGTCGGTGAGGCCCGCGTCGGTGAGGCCCGCGTCCGGCGGACCGGCATCCGCGCGCGGCGGCCCTCCCGCGTCCATACGCTCCAACCCGTGGAGCCCCGTCCGGGACCCGCAGCCGAGGGCCAGGATCGTCAAGGTGTAGACGGAAACCCGCGTCACGTCGCCCAGCGCACACGCACGCCACGTACCACCGAGCCCCGAAAGCGGGATCCCAAGGGTCGTCCCACGTTCACCAGCACTCCCGTTCACAGTGTACCCTCGGTCGGCCTCTGCGATGCCCGGAGCCCCCCCCGGGACCGGACGGCCCCCGGCGCTTCGGGCACGACCCGGCGGCCGGTACGCGAGGAGCGGCTGACGCCTCTGGCCGGAGCAGGGCACGCCCGGCTCGGGGCGCGCCCGGCGCCTTCGAAGCTCCGCCGGCCGGGTGCTCGCACCGGGGGAACACCCGCGCGCCGACGGCGTAGGCTGCCTGGATGCGCGCCATCGGATTCGCCCTCGGCGGCGACCTCTCCGCCGCGGTCCTCGTCGCCGCGACCGTCGCGTCCATGCAAGAGCGCGGCTGGACCGCGGAAGGGAGCGGCGACCCCGCGGCGTGGTTGGACGCCACCGTCCTGCGGGTCGAGGCCGAGCACTGGGTGGTCATGGAGGGCACCGCCGCGCCACCTGTGGGCCTGGTGGCCGAGGTGGCCAAGCGGGCCGAGGTGGGCCTCGTCTGTCACTGGCTGGAGGTCCGGGACCAGGCGCACCCGGAGTCCGACGAAGGCTACTGGTACCAGCACAGCTCGTTCCGGGTCGACCCTCGCGGGGTCCGGAGCGCGGCGCCGTCCGCCCTCGACGAGCTCGACCCCAGCGAGGCCAACTTCGGCGACCTCGGGGAGACCGTCGCGCGCCTGCTGGCCATCGCGGTCCGCGACGAGGTCGCCGACGTCGAGACGATCGACACGCTCGGGTTCACCCGCGCCCGCTTGGACCTTCCCCCGCGGCTCGCCGATCTGGCCCGGCAGATCCTCGACGCCGGCGCGTGGCGCGTCACGGTCATGGGCGAGCGCAGGCAGGCCGCGGTGACCCTCCCGGACGGCTCCCGCCGCATCAGCGTTCTCACCCCGGAGGAGGTGGTGGCCATCTCGGCGGAGACGGGGATCGCGCCCGCGTAGCCAAGGGTGGAGGCTCCCCGTTCGCCCCGATCCCTCGAGGCGACCTGGGACCAGCACGTCTCCTTCGAGTCCCGCGTGGCTCATTGCGCGCCGACGCGTCCGTGGTGCGCGGCCTCAGCTGCTGCCCGATGATGCGGCGATCCGTGGCCGCTCGAGCTCCGCGCACCGGCTGCCGAGGAGCTCTCGTGTGGCACCATGGGGAGCGTTCGTGACCGACACCCTCTACGAGTACGACGGCGTGCTCGCCGCACCGTCGCTGGCGAGCCGCTCCACCCGAGTCGTCGCCGAGGCCGCGAGAATCGGCCTGAGCGTCGAGGTCTTCGGCGACCTTCTGGAGCTCCGATACTCCGGGCGGGACCATAACCGCTCTGTGAGGGAGTTCTTGCGCGCTCTGGCGAGCATCATCGGCCACGCCGACGGTGAGATCGCGTGCACCATCTCCGACGACTCAGGAGCCGATCCAAGGCTGGAGTTCTACTCCTGCGAGGACGGAGAGCTCTACGTGCAGGAGGCCCGAGTAGTCCGCGAGGCCCGGCGATTGGCAGATCGGGGTTCGGACGCAGGAACCCCTTCGACCAAAGGCCGCTCCTGATCGGGTCGTAGGACCCGGGCCAACTCACGCGGCGCGGCCGCGGGCTTGTCCGCCGGGCGCGCGGGGGAACGTTCGCGGGATGCGCGCTCGATCGACGGACGGGTCCAGCCGGCCAGGGCGGGAGCGCCCCGGCCGGCCGGGAGGGGTCAGTCCATCCCGTTCCAGGTTCCGACCGACTGGAGGTAGCTCGCCTCTCCCGAGCTCGCGACGCCCTCCGACGCCGTGAGGAACGCCTCCCACCACGCGTCCTTGGCCGGCTGGGCGAGCCGCATCGCGAGGTAGGTGTCGGACACGTCCTTGCGCTCTGCCCGGTTCGACCCGCCGACCGGCGTCGACCAGTCCCAGAGCGTGCGCAGCCCGTCGAGGTTCGTCGCCTGCCCCGCCGTGACGCCACCGCAGTTGTTGCCGATGTGACCGCCGGTCAGGGCCGGCGCGTTGTTCTCGACGTCGTAGGTCTCGTCGAACCAACGGAACGTCCCGTTCGACTCCGAGCTGAAGTTGAAGGTCCACGCCGCGACGAAGTGGGCGTACCCCTCGCGCAGCGGGATCGAGTTCCACTCGCGGCTCGTCATCGTGTAGCCCGAGCCGTTGTTGCAGGTTCCGCTCGCGAGCCCGGACTTCGCCGAGGTCACCGGGTTGCCCGTCGAGCGGAGGAGCGCCCGCGCGTGGCCGAGCTCGTGGGCGACGGTGAACTTGCGTCGCCGGCTCTCCCAGCTGACCGTCTCCAGACGCACCCGCGCGTCGCCGTTCATGATGGTGGCCGACGAGCCGGTGCTCGAGGTGTCGGCCATGTGCGTCTCCGTGTCCGTAGTGTAGCCAGGAAAATAGCGCGACAGCATGCTGGCCGCGGCCATCGCCGTGTAGCGCGGGGTCCAGCTGCCGACGGACACCGTCGTCGTCCCTCCCAGGGTGGGGGTGTAGTTCTGGACGAGCGCGCTGTAGGTCTGGCCCGGGTACCCACCGGAAGCCAGGTAGGTGCCGTTGTGGTAGCGGATCATGTTGTCGTTGGCGTCCTTGACGTAGGCGTACACGCGGATCGAGAACGAGCCGCTTCGCGGCGAGGTCCAGTTCACGCACCCCGAGGTCGGCGAGGTGTCCAGCGTCCGCCCCCAGGTTCCCTGCGAGACACGGATCCGGACGCCGTAGGCCGTCACGAGCGCGGTGGAGCTGTTCGCGAAGCCGAGGCGGTCTTCCCCGTTGCCGGAGTCGGTCGTCTGGGCCTGCCAGCGAATGCACGTGCGGTACTCGGACGCCGACAGGGCCGCCGAGCTCGCCGCGACGTCGCCCGACTCGGGCTCCTCCACCCGGGGGAGCTCCTGCGACGTGGGGGCCCAGCTCACGACGCGCGTCGTGATCGTGGTCGGCTCCTCGGGATCACCGGTGTCGTCCAGGCCCTCGAGGTCCTCGTCCACCAGGAGCCCCGGCGACCGGTCCGCCGCCGCTCGCGTGTAGAACGCGGGCAGCGGCAGCGCGGCCCCATCGATCGACTCGAGCACGACGCGCAGCAGGCCGGGGTGCTCCCCCCGCCGGAGCGCGGGGGCCAGCGCCGCCGGCGGGACGAGCTGCGACACCCGCCGGTGCGACGGCACCTCCAGCCGCCCGATCACCTGGCGCTGCGCGTCGCTCGTCCCGTTGTCGTGGACGAGCACCAGCGCGAAGGCGCGCGTCTCGCCGCTGTAGTTGCGGAGCTCGAGCGCGAGCCGGTTCGCGTCGCGCGCGGCGAGCGTCTCGTCGGTCCACCGCGCCTGCAGCTCGGGGGCGCGCTCGTCCACCTCGCACGAGCCCTCCGTCCCCGGAGGTCGCGCGGGCTCACCGTCGAGCGGCCCCAGGTCGTCCACCGAGAGCACCGGGGCGGCCTCGAGCTCTCCGCTCGTGAGGAGGGCTCCCGCCCCGTCCTCGCCCGCGCCGCTCAGCTCCGCCTCGATCCGCTCCGGCGACGGGTCGACGTCGCCGGCCAGCTCCGGGCCGGGGTCCGGCTCCGCCATCTCGGTCGACTCCGCCGCGCACCCCCAGAGGCTCGCGCCCCCGATCGTGAGTGCGATCATCCAGGCATTCCATCCAGCTCGCTTCACCGCGCACCTCCTTCGAACGAGGACCTGCGTGCCCTCGCACAGGCTCTACGCGCTGGAGGTGGGAGCCCTGACAGGCGCTCGGCGCGTTACGCGGCTCGTTCGCGGCACGGCGCCGTCGAGGCCCGCCGAACACGAGACGTGATCCGAGCGCCGGGCGCCCTCGATCCCCTCGATGTGCCGGGGACGCGGGCGCTCGACCTGCGCGCTCGGACTACGCGTAGCCGGTCGCGGCGAGGCTGTGCGCGAGGAGGGCCTGGCGCTCGTCGGGCCGGAGGAACCCGCTGACGAGCTCGTCCCACTTCAGCGGACACAGGTAAGTCGCGGCGGCCTGCGCGGAGTCGCGCGACAGGCGCTCGTAGAGCGAGGCGTCGCTCGCGAGCTCGAGGACGCAGGCGGCGAGAGACTCGGGGTCGCGCTCGCGGTGCACGAGGGCGTTCTCGCGGTGCTTGATCCGCAGCTCGAACATCGGGTGGTCCGAGGCGACGAGCGGGGTGCGCGAGCAGAAGGACTCGTAGAGGGTCGCCGGGAGGCCCTCGGGGTAGGCGTGGTGGCTCGGGACGAGGACGACGTCGTGGTCGTGCATCTGCTGGAGCACCTCGGCGTGGGGACGCAGGCCCGCGAAGGTGACGCGGTCGGCGACGCCGGCGCGCTCGGCCTGCGCGCGGTACGTCGCGTCGTCGCCCTTGCCGATGAGGGTCAGCTCCGCCGCCCTGCCCTTCCTCGCGAGCGCGGCCACCGCGTCGATCGCGTCGCCGACGCCCTTGGTGTCCATGAGCATGCCGACGTAGAGGAGACGGATCGGCCGGTCGGCGGGCGGAGCCGGCTTGGGCTCGAAGTCCGCGGCGGTGATGATCGCCGGCCAGTCGAACGGGACGATCTTCGCCGGGTCGACGCCGATGCGCGCGAGCTCGAGCGACGACGCGAGGTTGTGGTTGGCGACGAGCGTGATCGCGGGGTGGTTGAGCAGGTACGAGAGGCGCCGGTTGCGGAGCGCGACCCGCAGGCCGTCGCCGCGGAAGCTGTCGAGGAAGAGCGGCAGCGTCGGGATGTGCTTGCGCAGGCCCCAGCGCAGCAGCGGGTAGATCGGCGCGGCCACGATGAGGTGCGTCGGCTGGGTCGCCTCGGTCGCCGCGATGAGGGCGGCGTGCCGAGCGCGCTTGCCCTTCGGGTACAGGTCCACCCCCGAGGTGACGACCCCGTTCGACATCACGTCGCGCACCTGGTCGGTCGAGAAGGTCAGGATGTGCACCGACTCGACGTCGTCGCGCGCGGCCACGTCGCCCACGTGGCGGACGGTGTACTCCTGCCCGTAGTAGGTCGCGCCCTCACCGCGCGCGAGCCGCCGGAAGCCGTCCGCGTAGTCGCCGTACTGGACGAAGGTCAGCCGCCGGGGCCGGTCGGTCTCGCGCGGCTCGGCCTCGCCCCCGAGCTTCAGGGCCTCGGCGCGCGCGCGCATCAGGACGCTCCAGGACTTCTCGCGCAGGGCCATGGCGGGGCGTTTGTACCCTCCGGGTGGGGGGACCGTCGAGGCCCCTGAGCGCATGGGTAGATTGCCGGCGCCATGGATTCGCGTCCGACCGTCCGGTAACTTTACGAGGCTTTGCCCACTCGCACGCTGCTTGAACGCGGCGGCGCCATCGCTCTCGCGCTGTGGCTCGCCGTCGGCTGTACCCTCGACACCTCTGGCCTGGACGCGGGGGACGGCGGCGACGGCGGCGTGCCCGACGACGGCGGCGAGACCTTCGACGGCGGCGACGGCGCGGTGGACGGCGGGCCGCCCGACGGCGGGCCCGCGCTCTGCGACGACACGGTGCAGAACGGCGACGAGAGCGACGTCGACTGCGGCGGGAGCTGCGACCCGTGCGACGACGGCCTGGCGTGCGGCGAGGACGCGGACTGCGCGAACGGCGTGTGCGGCCCGGCGATGACCTGCGAGCCCGCCACCTGCGACGACACGGTGCAGAACGGCGACGAGACCGACGTCGACTGCGGCGGCGCGTGCGATCGATGCGGCGACGGCCTCGGGTGCGCGATCGGCGAGGACTGCCAGTCGCACGTCTGCGACGCGTCGAGCCTGACCTGCGCCGCGCCGAGCTGCGTGGACTCCGTGCTCAACGGAGACGAGACGGACATCGACTGCGGCGGCGCGGCGTGCGTGCCGTGTCTCGACGGCGACGCCTGCGAGGTGTCCACCGACTGCCAGTCAGGGGTCTGCGGCGCCTCGCTGGTCTGCCTGTCGCCGGCCTGCATGGACGGGGTGCAGAACGGGCTCGAGACCGACGTCGACTGCGGCGGCGACTGCGACCCGTGCGGGGACGGGCTCGACTGCGCCCACGGGAGCGACTGCGTCTCGCACGTGTGCGACAGCGCGACGATGACCTGCGCGTCGCCGACCTGCGCCGACACCGTCCAGAACGGCGCGGAGACGGCGGCGGACTGCGGCGGTCCCACCTGCGCCCCGTGCCCCGACGGCCTCGGCTGCGCGCTGCCGCGCGACTGCGCATCGGGGGTGTGCGACGCGGGCTCCCTCCTCTGCTCGGCCGCCACCTGCGCCGACCTGGTCCGGAACGGCGCCGAGACCGACGTCGACTGCGGCGGGCCCACCTGCGCCGCCTGCGCGGACGGGCTCGACTGCGCGGCGTCCTCGGACTGCGTGTCGCGGGTCTGTGATCCGGGCACGCTGACCTGCGCCAACCCGACCTGCGCCGACACCGTGCAGAACGGCGCCGAGACGGACATCGACTGCGGCGGGCCGACCTGCAGCCCCTGCCCCGCGGGGCTCGGCTGCATGGGGAGCACCGACTGCGTGTCCGGGGTGTGCGACGGGGCCACCCTGACCTGCCTGGCGCCGACATGCCTCGACTCGGTCGTGAACGGCGCCGAGACCGACGTCGACTGCGGCGGACCCACCTGCGGCCCCTGCCCGGACGGCGACGTCTGCGGCGTCTCCTCGGACTGCACGTCCGGCGTCTGCACCGGCGGGATCTGCGCGGCGCCGACCTGCACCGACACGATCGCGAACGGCCTCGAGTCGGACGTCGACTGCGGCGGCCCGACCTGCGGGCCCTGCCCGAACGGCGCCGGCTGCGCGATGAGCGGCGACTGCGTCTCGATGGTCTGCGCGGCGAACGTCTGCGTCGCCGCCGCCTGCACCGACACCGTCCAGAACGGCGACGAGACCGACGTCGACTGCGGCGGCACGTCGTGCGCGCCCTGCGCGGACGGCGCGACCTGCGCGATCGCGACCGACTGCGTGTCCGGCGTGTGCACGGGCGGCATGTGCGCGACTCCGACCTGCTCTGACACCGTCCAGAACGGCGCCGAGTCGGACGTCGACTGCGGCGGGCCGACCTGCAGCGCCTGCCCTGACGGCGCGACCTGCGGCGCGTCCACCGACTGCTCCTCCGGGGTCTGCTCGGGCGGCGCCTGCGCGGCCGCCACCTGCAGCGACACCGTCCAGAACGGCGCCGAGACCGACGTCGACTGCGGCGGGCCGACCTGCAGCGCCTGCCCCACCGGAGGCGGCTGCGCGGTGGGCTCCGACTGCACCTCGGGCGTCTGCTCGGGCGGGGTGTGCGCGGCCGCCACCTGCAGCGACACCGTCCAGAACGGCGCCGAGACCGACATCGACTGCGGCGGGCCCACCTGCGCCGCGTGCGCCGCCGGCGACTCCTGCGCGCTCGCGTCGGACTGCGTGTCCGGCGTCTGCTCGGGCGGGGTGTGCGCGGCCGCGACCTGCAGCGACACCGTCCAGAACGGCGCCGAGACCGACGTCGACTGCGGCGGACCCACCTGCGCCGCATGCAGCACCGGCGACTCCTGCGCGGTCGCGGGCGACTGCACCTCCGGCGTCTGCTCGGCGGGCACCTGCGCGGCCCCCACCTGCGTCGACGTCGTCCGGAACGGCTCGGAGACGGACGTCGACTGCGGCGGCTCGGTGTGCTCACCGTGCGCGGACGGCCAGGCCTGCGTGACCCCGGGCGACTGCGTCTCCAGCGTCTGCTCGGGCGGCCTCTGCGCGGGCGCGACCTGCTCCGACGGGACCCGCAACGGCGCCGAGACGGACATCGACTGCGGCGGGCCCACCTGCGCCGCGTGCAACACCGGTGACTCCTGCGCGGTCGCGAGCGACTGCGCCTCCGGCGTCTGCTCGGGCGGGATCTGCGCGGCCCCCACCTGCTCGGACACCGTCCAGAACGGCGCCGAGACCGACGTCGACTGCGGCGGGCCCACTTGCGCCGGGTGCGCCACCGGCGACTCCTGCGCGGTCGCCAGCGACTGCCTCTCCGGCGTCTGCTCCGGCGGCCTCTGCGCGGCCCCCACCTGCTCGGACGCCGTCCAGAACGGCGCCGAGACCGACGTCGACTGCGGCGGACCGACGTGCGGCGCCTGCGCCACCGGTGACTCCTGCCTCGCGGCGGGCGACTGCACCTCCGGCGTCTGCTCCGGCGGCCTCTGCGCGGCCCCCACCTGCGGTGACGCCGTCCAGAACGGCGCCGAGACCGACGTCGACTGCGGCGGACCCTCGTGCGCGGCCTGCGGCACCGGCGACTCCTGCCTCGCGGCGGGCGACTGCGCCTCCGGCGTCTGCTCCGGCGGCCTCTGCGCGGCCCCCAGCTGCTCCGACGCGACCCAGAACGGCGCCGAGACCGACGTCGACTGCGGCGGGCCGACCTGCGCCGTGTGCAACACCGGCGACTCCTGCCTCGCCGGCAGCGACTGCGCCTCGAGCGTCTGCTCCGGCGGCCTCTGCGCGGCCCCCAGCTGCTCCGACGCGACCCAGAACGGGGCCGAGACCGACGTCGACTGCGGCGGGCCCTCCTGCGCCGCGTGCGGGACCGGTGACTCCTGCCTGATCGCGGGCGACTGCGCCTCGGGCGTCTGCTCGGGCGGCCTCTGCGCGGCCCCGAGCTGCTTCGACGCGACCCAGAACGGGACGGAGACCGACGTCGACTGCGGCGGCCCCTCCTGCGCCGCGTGCAACACCGGCGACACCTGCCTGATCGCGAGCGACTGCACGTCCGGGGTCTGCTCGGGCGGGCTCTGCGCGGCCCCCACCTGCTCCGACGGCGTACAGAACGGTGCCGAGACCGACGTCGACTGCGGCGGGCCCTCCTGCGCCGCGTGCGGGACCGGCGACTCCTGCCTCGCGGCCGGCGACTGCGCCTCCGGCGTCTGCTCCGGCGGGCTCTGCGCGGCCCCGAGCTGCTCCGACGGCGTACAGAACGGCGCCGAGACCGACGTCGACTGCGGCGGCGGCGCCTGCGCGACCTGCCCGCACGGCGCGGGGTGCCTCGCGGGCAGCGACTGCGTCACCGGCGCCTGCGTCGCGATGACCTGCGTGCTCGGCCCGACCGCCGCGTTCACCGTCAGCCCGAGCTCCGGCGTCGAGCCGCTCCCCGTCACGGCCACGAGCAGCGCGAGCGCGGGCGACGCGACGATCGTCTCGGTCGAGTACGACTTCGGCGACGGCGGCGGGTTCTCGACCACCGCGTCCTACGTCTACAACGCGGCCGCGAGCTACACGGTCACCCAGCGGGTCACCGACGCCAACGGGCTCATCGACACCACCACCCGGGGCGTGTCGGTGTCCGCGTTCACCGCGGCGCGGCTGAGCGACACCGATCGCACGAGCAACACCCTCCTGACGCGTGACGGCCTCGAGACCGAGAGCACCGGGGCGGCGCGCGGCGGCGCGCGGTCCAACCTCGCGGTGAGCTCGGGCGACGGAGTCTTCTACTTCGAGGCCCAGCGCCTCCACGACAACTTCGGGGTCTGGGGCTGGGGCATCGCCACCTCGACCGTGGCCCTGACCGACCTCGTCGGGCAGACCTCGGAGTCGGCGGGCCTCATCACCGAGGGCAACGTCATCGGCTCGAGCTGCACCGGCAGCTCGTTCCTCGGGTTCAGCGTCACGGAGGCTGGCTACGTGGTCGACTACCGCGGCGCCAACCCCATCCTCCACATCGTCGCCGACCTCGGCGGGGGCCCGGCCGTCCAGGCGACGTGCACGCTCCCGGTGACCGCCCCGGTCTACATCTTCTACTCGGGCGCGCGCTTCCGCGTCGGCCCGAGCGCCCTCCTCAACACGGGCAACGACACCACGAACTTCCCGTTCGCGTTCAGCACCGCCCAGGTCCAGTCGGCGCTCACCGCGGCCGGCGAGTCGAGCGCGGCGAGCGCGCTGGTCATGGGGTGGACGCAGACGCGCGCACGCCCGGCCAACGCGGCCCCGACGCTGTCGCCCCCCGCCGACATGTCGATCGCGCTGGGGTCACCCGTCGTGCTGAGCGCGACCGCGACCGACGCCGAGGACGGCTCGCTCACCTCGCAGATCGAGTGGGCCGACCTCTCGGGCAATCACTTCGCGCCGCCCTCGGCGACGGGCGCCTCCATCTCGTTCACCCCGAGCCAGATGGGGCGCCACCCGATCCGCGTCCGCGTCACCGACAGCTACGGCCAGCGCGTCGAGCACGTCATGATGCTCGACGTCACCGGCACCCTCCCCCAGCCCGACCCGGTGCAGATGGTCGTGACGGGCTCCACCGGCTCGGGCATCACGCTCTCGGGCGACGGGCTGTCGGTGCGCTACTCCCTCGGCGACAAGCGCGCGATCCTCTCGAACCAGGGCTGCTACGGCGACTTCTGGTACTTCGAGGCGACCCGCAACGGCGGCCCGTTCAGCATCGGCGCCGGCGTCGCGGTCGAGGGCGGGTTCCTCGACCCGTACAACTTCGACGACCCGATGTGGTCGATGTCGATCAACACGCTCGGCGACACCTGGCACAACCTGATCAGCCAGGGGATCTTCCCGGACACCGCGACCACCTACGGCTTCGCGGTGGACTACACCGGCGATCACCCGGTCGTGTACGTCATCACCGAGGGCGTGCTGCGGCGGATCGTGAACATGGACCAGACCTGGCTGCCCGTGTACCCGTTCATGTACGGCGGCCCGACCACCACCATGGCGCCCGCGTTCGACATGTCGATCAACTTCGGCGCGACCCCGTTCGTCTACAGCCCGGGCACCATCCTCAGCGGGGCCGGCGTCGACGTCAGCGCGCTCGAGGTCGGCTGGGGCGCCGCCAACACGCCTTGACATCTCTGGCTAGCCAGAGCGCGGCGCTCTAGGCGGTCAGCGCGCGGTAGTGATCCAGCGTCCGCGCCGCGACCACCTCCGGCGCGTAGCGCTCCGCCGCGATCGCGAGGCCGCGCCGGGCCAGCGCGTCCACCCGCCCCGGCTCTTCGAGCCCGGCCATCAGCCGCGCGGCGAGCGCCTCGGCGTCGCCCGGGGTGAAGAGCAGCTGGTCGGCGGCCCAGTCGAGCAGCTCCCCGATCGCCCCGCCCGAGGCCGCGACGACCGGCGACCCCGCGGCGAGCGCCTCGATCACGGTCATCCCGAAGGTCTCGAAGCGCGAGGCGACCACCGTCAGCTCCGCGCGCCGCCGGAGCGCCGCGATCTCGGCCGGGGTCTGCGGCCCGAGGTAGCGCACCGCGCCGCGCGCCGCCGGCTCGAGCGTCCGCTCGACGTGCTCTGCGAACGAGCGGGTCCCGCCCGCGCCGTCGGGCATGCCTCGATCGGGGCCGGCGAAGATCAGCGTCACGTCGGGGCGCCGCGCGTGCACCCGCCCGAACGCCTCGATCACGGTGTCCGCGCCCTTGAGCCGATCGAACCGGCCGACGAAGAGGATCGCGCCGGGCTCGCAGGCGTCGCGGCGCCAGCGCGCGGCCTCGGGAACCGCGGGGGTCGCGTTCGGGATCACCCGCGCCCCCGGCAGCGAAGCGTGGTAGCGGTCGCGCACCGCGCGCAGCGCGAAGCGGCTCGGCGAGGTGACGGACGGCGCGCGCCGGATCGAGCGCCCCTCGGCCTCGATCCGCCGCTGGTTGTCCGGCTCGGACGCGTCGAGCCCCAGCGCGGGCACGCAGAGGAACCACGGCCCGTGCAGCCGCACGACCTGGGTGCCCGGCGCCCGGCCGAGCAGCTTGAGACCGTGGCCGTTGGCCTCCTCGATCTCGTAGACGTCGACCGGGCGCTCGCGGTCGAGGCGGCGCAGCGTCCACTCGAAGCGCGCGGCGAGGTGCTGAGCGTCGGCGCGGCGCTGGCTGACGAGGCTGAGCAGGCGGTTCTGCAGGTACCAGCCGCGCGGCCGAGGCTCGTCGTCCGCGTAGTCCACGCGCGGGTCCCGCCCCACCCGCTCGAGCCCGGGCAGGAGCGCCGCGCTGATGACGCGCACGTCGGCCCCCGCCGCCTCCAGCGCGGGCCGCAGCCCGGCCACGTAGGACGTCACCCCGTTCTGCGACAGCGCCGGGGGCCAGCCCGGCGCGATCAGGACCGCTCGGATCATCGCGCGCTCATCGCGGGCGCGTCACCGCCGGTCGGCGAACCAGGCGACGGTCGCCGCGATGCCCTCGTCGAGCCCGACCGGCGCGCCGTGCTGGATCAGCTCGGGGTTGGGAGCGAGCAGGGAGCGCTCGAGATCGCCCGCCCGGCGCTCGCCGTCGGCGACCTCGGCCTCGACCCCGAGCGCGCGCTCGATCGCGGAGGCGAGCTGACGCGTGGTGGTCGGCTCGCCCGTCCCCACGTTGACGACGCGCGACTCGAGGCGGCCCTCGATCGCGAGGACGTTCGCGCGCACCACGTCGGCCACGTAGACGTAGTCGCGCACGCAGCCGTCGTCGCCCACCTCGCGCATCGCGTTGACGCGGATGCCCTCACCGGCCGCGAGTCGCTGGCTGAAGATCGCCACCACCCCCGCCTCGCCGTGCGGGTCCTGGCGCGGGCCATAGACGTTCGCGTAGCGCAGCACGGTCGAGCGGAGGCCGTGCTCGTGCGCGTAGGCCGCGAGGTAGCCCTCGAACGCGAGCTTGCTGCACGCGTAGGGGGAGATGGGCCGAGGCCGCGTGTCCTCGTCCGCGCGGTGCCCCTCTGGCACTTCGCCGTAGATCGCGCCCCCGGTCGACGCGAACACGAAGCGCTCGACGCCGCGCTCGCGCGCGAGCTCGAGGAGGTTGAGCGCTCCCATCACGTTGATCTCGGCGTCGCGGATCGGCTCGCGGGTCGAGACCGAGACGCTCGTCTGCGCCGCCTGGTGGCAGATCACGTCGGGGGCGTGGGCCTCGAACACGCGGCGCAGCGCGGCGGCGTCACGGATGTCGACCTGCTCGAAGACCGCGCCCCCCGGCACGTTCTCGCGCCGCCCGCTCGACAGGTCGTCGACCACCACCACGTCGTGGCCGCCCGCGAGGAGCGCGTCCCCCACGTGACTGCCGATGAACCCCGCTCCGCCTGTCAGTAGAACCTTCATCGCCCTCGCCTGTCGCCCGTGTGCCTGTCGCCCGTGTACCTGTCGCCCGTGTAGCTGTCGCTCGTGTACCTGCGCCTGGAGTCGCTGCGCCCGTCGCGTCAGCTCGGCCCGAACAGCTTGATGAGCACGCCGCCCGCGAGGCCGATCGCCACCAGCGCGAAGCCCGTGAACGTCGCCCACCGCGCGCGCTCGGGGGTGTACCACTTCTCGCGGCGCTTCCCGATCTGGAGGTCGATCGCCATGTAGAGGATCGCCCCCACCGCCGACGCGAGGGTCAGCGCGAAGGTCTTGTCGATCCAGCTGTCGCGCATCCCGATCATCTTGAAGAGCCCGTTCGAGATGTAGAGCCCGAACCAGTGGTTCAAGTAGAACGGGTAGGTCCAGCCGCCGAGCCACGCGCCGAGCTTGCTGCGCGGGCCCTCCTTGGCCGACGCGATGGTGAAGCCGATCGCGAAGAACGGCGCGAAGGTGTCATACGGCAGGATCTCGTACGCCATCAGGACGCCGAGCCCGGTCGCGATCGCGGCCGCGCCGACGCGCACCGAGAGCAGCCGATGGAACGGGCCGATGTGGTGCTTCAGGACCGCCGCGAGCACGCCGAGCGAGATCGCGCCGTAGAGGTTGAAGTAGACGGTGAGCGCCGCGATGACCAGCCAGGTGATCCGCGAGCGCCCGAACCACCTCGGGAGCACCACGAGGATGAAGGGCGAGAAGAGGTAGAACTGCTCCTCGAGGCAGAGGCTCCAGAAGTGGTTGCCCGATCCGTCGAGCGGCATCGCGTCCTGGAACTGCGCGAGCTGGGGCGGCCCGAAGATGTTGTAGACGTAGGTGAGCTTGTAGAAGACGAACTCCGCCCACTTCCAGTCGATCGGATCGCGGATCAACGAGCCCGCCACGAGCAGCGCGGCCGCCGTGTAGTAGGGGATCCAGATCCGGATCGAGCGGTTGTAGTAGAAGCGCGTGAGCTTCTCGGGCTTCGTCTCGAGGAGCATCCCGCCGATGAGCCAGCCGCTCATCGCGAAGAAGATCTGCAGCGGCGGGTTGCCCCACGCGCCCGGCATCACGTTGTCGTGCGCGAACGAGACCAGGATCGCCGAGACGAAGCGGACCCAGTCGAACCACGGGTACTCGATCCGAGGCCCGTGCTTCGGGGCCGCCTGCCCCTTCTCGGACGGCGCCTTCTCGGAGGGCGCCTCTTCGGACGGCGCGGGCTCGGTCAGCGCGGGATCGGACGGCGCAGGATCGGACGGCGCGGGATCGGACGGCGCTTCATCAGACATGGGGGGTTGGCTCCGGGCAGCGCCCTAGGCCGGCCTCGATCGCCGGTGGCTCGCCCGGCACTGATAGCGCAAAAGTCGGGTGAGACGCTACGCGTGTGTAACCGGCATGACGCGCTCGCCTCGGGGCAGCCGGTCGGCCACCACCCGGGCGAGCCGCAAGCCGCGGCGCCGGTGCAGGCCGAGGAGCGCGAGCTGGGAGCGATAGGCCCGCGTGGCGGCCCACTTGCGGGCGAAGTCGAGCGGGTCCGCCTCCAGCGTCGTCCAGGTCGGCGCCGTCGGGAGGAGCGCCTTCACCTTGGGGGGGATGCGTGGGTCGGGCCGCTCGTCGCGGAGCCAGTAGCGGTACGGCTGCTCGGCGTAGAGCACCAGCCGGCGCCCGGACAGGCCGCGACGCAGGACGAGGTCGGTGAGGTAGCGGTGATCGTTGTGGCTCAGCGGCGCCCCGGGGACGAACACCACGTCGTAGCCCCGCGTCGCCTCGTCGATCCGCCCGTGGATCGCGTCCGGGTCGCGGGGCCGCCCGTAGGTCTCGTCCGCGAACGGCAGCCAGCGCGCCTCGGCGCCGACGATCCGCATGGCCTCCACGTCCTCGCGGCGCCGGGCGAGCACCGCCTCGCGCTCGGTCGTCCAGCCGGGCAGCCGATCCCACTCGGAGGCGGGCGCGTCGGTGGTCGGGTCGCCGGAGAAGACGGTGACCACCCGAACGGGGGAGCCGTGGCGCGCCGCGCAGGCGATCCCCGCGCCGAGCGAGAACACCGCGTCGTCGAGGTGCGGCGAGAGCACTGCGGCCCGGGCCCCGCGGAGGGAGAGCTTCAGGCGCGATCGCTTGCGGCGGGGGCCCATCTGCCCGTCGACCTTTCGGCACAACGCCGGCGACGTCAACTGGCTTGTCGGGCGCAGCGCGGAGGCTTGCGCGCGCGCGAGGGGTCTTCTACGAAGCCGCGTGGTCAGCATGATCAAGGACGGGCTCAAGGCGGTCCTCCCCGACGAGATGTACCGGCCGATCGCGGTGCGCTGGCGCCGCATGACCGTCCGTTGGGGGAACCTCCGGCGGCTCGAGCCCCTCAGCCGGCACCAGTTCGTGCGCGGCGAGCCGCTCGACCGCTACTACGTGCGCCAGTTCCTCAGCGCGAACCGGGGTGACATCCGCGGCCGGGTCGTGGAGGTCGCCGACGCGTCGTACACGAACCAGTTCGGCGGCGACCGCGTCACCAAGTCGGAGGTGCTGCACGTCGATGACGAGCCGGGCGCCACGATCGTCGGCGACATCACGCAGCCCGGCGTGCTCGAGGAGGAGGCGTACGACTGCCTCCTGTTCACCCAGGTCTACGCGCACATCTACGACCTGCGCGCCGCGGTCGAGCAGTCCTACAAGTCGCTCAAGCCGGGCGGCGTCCTGCTGACGACCATGCCCGGCATCGCCGCGCTGAGCCGCTTCGACTACGACCGCTGGGGCGACCGGTGGCGCTTCACCGACCAGTGCCTCGAGCAGCTCTTCGGCGACGCGTTCGGCCGCGAGAACGTCGAGGTCACCACCTACGGCAACGTGCTCGTCGCCTGCGCCTACCTCCACTGCATGGGGGTCGAGGAGCTCACGCGCGAGGAGCTCGATCACCGCGACCCCGACTACCAGGTCGTCCTCTCGGTCCGCGCGGTGAAGCGATGAGCGCGGACACGAAGGGGAAGCTCTCCGTCGGCGCGCTCATCCCGACCTACAAGCGCCCCGACATGGCCGCGATCGCGGTCCATCACCTGCTCACCCAGGACCGGCCGATCGAGCAGGTCGTGATCGTCCGCGCCGAGACCGACGACTCGATGACCGAGCAGGGCTTCCACGACCGCCTCGGCGACGCGCTGAAGGAGACCCGCTTCGTGTTCGTGGAGGCGCCGGCCGGGATCACCCCGCAGCGCAACCGCGGGCTCAAGGAGCTCGACACCGACCTGGTGCTGGTCCTCGACGACGACGTGCTCGCGCCGCCGACCTTCGCGTCCACGCTGGCCGGCGTGCTCGAGGAGGACCCGGACGAGATCCTCGGCGGGGTCGCGGGCCAGATCCGCGAGGGCCCGGCCGCGCGCGCCCACGCGGCGAAGGTCGCGATCGAGCTCGGCTTCGAGAACCAGGCCCCGGCCGAGAGCCTCGGGCCGACGGGGCCCAAGGACGGCCCGAAGGAGCGGCTCAAGTCGCGGCTCCGCGAGGCGAAGGGCCACGCGAGGCAAGCCTACTGGACGCGCGCGGTGAGCTACATCGGGCCGTTCTTCCCGGACTCGGACATGACCCCGATCCGGCCGCTGCCGCCGCACCTCCGGCGCCCCGAGCTCGAGGAGACGGTCTGGCTCCCCGGCGGGGTCACGATGTACCGGACGAAGGTCCTGCAGGCGGCGGGCTACTGCGAGCTGTTCAACCGCTACGCGCCGACCGAGGACATCGAGGCGAGCTACCGGATCAGCCGCGAGAAGCTGCTGCTGCGCCACAAGACCGCGTGGGCGTGGCACGCGCACGCGATCGGCGGGCGCTGGAACAACGAGAAGCTGGTCTTCACCACGCTCCTCAACCTCAGCTACATCGCGCGCACCACGATGCCGCAGCGGCCCGCGCTCACCGAGCACATGCTCTCGCATCACCGGCGGATGACGCAGGCCTACTCGGCGATGGACATCGTCCGCGGCCGCGGCTTCTCCACCGTGCGCGCGGGCAAGCTGGGCCTCGCGGCGAGCGAGCGGCTGTTCGCGGCCCCCGACGATCGGGTCGACGCGGTCTACCTCGAGCTCGTCGACGAGGCGGAGGCGCGCGGCTTCCAGTGACCGCGCGCCTGACGCTCCTCACCCTCGCGCTCGCCACGGGCTGCGCGTCCTGCGGCGGCGCCGCGCCCTCCCCCACCGATCGCGCGTCCGCCGAGCCGCCGAGCGCCCCGCCGCCCCTGCCGCCGCGCGCGGCCGAGGGCTACCGCGATCCCGCCCGCTCCCCGCTCGGCACCAACCTCGACTCCGTCTCCGACTGGAGCGGCGAGATCCCGTTCGTCGACCTGTTCCGGACGACCCGCCCCTGGAACTCGGCCGCGTCGATGGACGACTCGGACGACGCGCGCCCGGTCGACGTCGACGCGCACCTCTGGGTCCGCCGGCTCCCGCCCGGGCAGATCGTGCGGACGGGGATGCTCAACGGCGGCAGCATCGTCACGCGCGCCGGGCGCTACGTCGTCCTCTACGCCGGCCAGGGCCGCGTGGAGTACTTCGGCGGGGTGGAGCGCCGGTTCGTGGAGTCGGAGTCGCGCCCCGGCCGGCACGTCTTCGACATCGACCCGGCGGAGCCCGGCGTCGACTTCTTTGGCTTCGCGATCACCGAGACCGACCCGGACGACCCGATCCGCGACGTGCACGTCCTGTTGCCCGGCGGATCGTGCGAGGACGACGAGCGCCGCTGGTGCGACGAGGCGAGCCCCTGCGCGAGCGGCGCGCGGTGCGTCCCCTTCGAGGAGTCCTACGAGGCGCGCCCGTTCAACCCGGACTTCCTCGCCGAGCTCGATCTGTACGGCGTCATCCGGTTCATGAACTGGAACGCGACCAACGACTCGGACCTGTCGCGGTGGGAGGACCGGCCGCGGCTCGAGGACGCGCGCTGGGCGACCGGCCGCGGCGTGCCGCTCGAGGTGATCGCGGATCTCGTAAACCGGCTCGACGCCGACGCGTGGATCTGCCTGCCGCACCTCGTCGACGACGCCTACGCGCGCGAGGCGGGGCGGCTCCTGCGGCGGACCCTCGAGCCCGAGCGCCGCGTCTACCTCGAGTACTCGAACGAGGTCTGGAACGGCATGTTCGAGCAGGCCCAGCACGCCCGGCGGATGGGCCAGGCGCTGCACCTCGCGGGCGAAGACCAGGTCGCGCTCGGGAGCGTCCGGTTCTACGCGCGCCGCTCGATGGAGGTCTTCGCCGCGTTCGACGAGGGCTTCGGCGACCGGGATCGGGTCGTCCACGTGATCGGCGCGCACTCGGGCAACGACTTCGAGTCCACCGAGATGCTCGCCGTCGACGGCCTCGCCGAGGCAGCCGACGCGCTCGCGATCGCGCCCTACTTCGGCGACTTCGTCCGGCCCGACGAGCGCGCGGAGTTCATGGCCAAGAGCGTCGACGCGCTCCTCGCAGAGGCCCGCGACGTCCACGTCCCCGAGGCGCTCCGCCAGGTGCGGATGCAGCGCGCGATCGCGGCGCGCCACGGGCTGCCGCTGATCGCCTACGAGGCGGGCCAGCACTACGTCGCGGTCCACGGCCTCGAGCACGACGCGGAGGTCAACGCGCGGATGGACGCGCTCAACCGCGACCCGCGCTTCGAGGCGATCTACGCGCAGTACCTCGAGGGCTGGCGCGAGGCGGGCGGCGGGCTCCTCGCCCACTTCGTCCACGCCGCGCGGAGCAACGACTGGGGCCGCTTCGGGGCCCTCGAGCACACGGGGCAGCCGCCGAGCGAGGCGCCCAAGCTGCGCGCGATCATCCGCTTTGTCGACGCCCACCCCCGCTGGTGGTGAGCGGGCGCGCGGCTCAGAAGCTGCCGTCGGGGAACTGGGTGGCGAGGTCCTCGTCGCAGCTGTCGCCGTAACGACGGCAGAAGTCGGCGAGCGTGGCGCGGCACTCCGACGGGGTGGGCGCCTGGAAGTTGGCGAAGTAGTCGCCCACCACGCGGTCGGCGATCTCGGAGAAGATCGCCGCCTGCTCCGGGGTCGTGCCCGGGATGGTCATCCCGGTGGTCGGCGTCCGGTAGATCGTGGCGAAGAAGACCATCGCGACGAACGTGTCCCCGAGGTCCGTCATGTGGATGTAGTCCTCGAAGATGTCGCCGTGCCGGAGGCCGCCCGCGCGGCCCTCCTCGATCGCCATCATCAGATCGGCGAGGGCGATGCCGCCCGGAACGATCGGCATGCGGATGCCCCGCTCTCCGCCGACCCGCTCGGCCACGCACTCGTAGAGCCGCAGCTCGTCACGGACGTACTGCGCCCACGCCGGCCACGTGCGCACGCGCGGCTCCATCTCGTGGTCGTAGGCCCACCAGGTCTCGTAGAAGAAGACCTCGTCCTGGCCGTCGCCCGCGCCGCGAATCTGGTCGACGAACCAGCCGACCTCCTGGATGGTCATCTCGTAGCGGATGGTGTTCGACAGATCGACGCGCTCCGAGACCACCACCGTGTCGAAGCTCGCCCACTGGGGCTCGGGGTAGCTCCCGTCGGAGATGTCCTGGTGCCGCAGGCGCGCGGTCGACCCCGCGCCGTCCTGGAGCAGGGAGTGGTGCTGCTTGCCCGCGGCGCGCGCGATCGCCGTGATCGGACCGCCGTTCTCGAGGGGCAGGCCGAAGACGCGATCGATGAGGCTGTGCCCAGTCGCGAAGATCGACGCGCCCGCGCGGGGCGACTCGAACCACTCGGTGCTCGGCGGCGGGCGCTCGCCGGCGTCGCCCCGGCGGCCCGCGTCGTCTGCCGTCCCCTCGCCGCCGTCGGTCGCGCCCGAGCCGCCCGCGTCGTCGTCCGGGGCCACCGTGCCGGTCGGGTTGCAACCGCACATCGCCAGCCAGACGAGGGCGATGGCGACGGTGGGCAGGGAGAGGGCGAGGCCGAGCTTGGTGCGGGAGGTCATGCGTCGTGTGCTTCTGCGTCAGAGCGAAAGGAAGAGACGAACCGAGTCCATGGGCAGGGCCGAGCGTGCCGCTCGAGCGTGCCGAGCCTGCGCGACCGGGACCGCGGAGGTCCGAGGGCGGAGCCTGGAGCGGACTCGGAGGGGAGCGAAAGATAGGGCCCGACCGGGGTACGTCAAACGCGGCGACCTCGTGTACGATCCGAGCGCCGTGACCTCCCCGGAGCCCCGCGCGTTCCGCTGTGAGCGGCCTCGTTCGCTGAGGTTGCCCGCCTCCCGTCCGATGCTAACCCTCGCTGCGAGGGGGACGACGGCGCGGCGCGCCGCTTCGGACCACGCCGTTCGAGCGACCTTCGAGGGAGCCTCAGCGAGCCACCGATGACGGATCAGACCGACAAGGGCCAGCGACCGCTCGCCGCGAGGTGGGGTCTCATCGTGCTCGCGATCACCCTCGCCGCGCTCGCGGCCTACATCGGCGTCGAGGCCTGCGGCGGCGAGTCGGGCTGCTACGAGGGCGCGCGGGAGCTGTGGCGCTCCGCGCTACCCCCCGAGATCCGCTCGCAGCTCCGCATGGCGCTCGTGTTCGTGTTCTCGCCGTGGCTGTGGATCGCGGTGGTGCTCGTGTTCATCGCCGAGCGCGTCTGGCCCGCGCGCAAGAGCCAGCGCGTGTTCAGCGTCAGCATGCTGCACGACTTCTTCGGCTGGTTCCTGCTCGACAAGCTCGGCTTCGGATTCCTCTTCGCGCTGATCTTCGGCTACTCGCTCGTGCAGGGCTGGTGGCGCGAGAACATGGAGTGGGCGACGCTCGACCTGACGCCCCACCTGCCGATGTGGGCGCTGCTCCTCATCAGCTTCGTCTTCGCGGACTTCCTCAACTGGTTCCACCACCTCGTCCGCCACAAGATCCCGCTCCTGTGGATGTTCCACGCGGTCCATCACTCCGACCGCGAGATGAACATCTTCACCGACGATCGCGTGCACCCGATCGAGAAGCTCGTCGCGAGCGGGATCATGCTCTTCCCGCAGCTCATCTTGCGCATCGACGTCGAGTGGACGGCGTGGATGCTGCTCTTCCAGCAGCTCTACACGCACGTCTACCACGGCAACATCCGCACTCGGTACGGCCCGCTCCGCTACCTGCTCGTGACGCCGCAGTCGCACCGCATACACCACTCGATCGAGCACGATCACATCGACAAGAACTTCGGCGTCATCTTCTCGATCTGGGACCGCATCTTCGGCACCCACCACGACGGCGACGGCGGCTACCCGCAGACGGGCGTCGAGGACGAGGGCTTCCCTCACGAGTCGAGCGCGTGGCCCGACAGCATCCTCGGCCGCTACGTCGCGCAGTTCTTCTACCCGTTCTACCAGGCCTACCTGCGGGTCACGACGGGGAGCTGGTACCCCAAGCGCGCGGACACCGAGAACGCGCGGCACGAGGAGACCGCCGCGCCCCCCGCCGATCCGGCCGAGTAGCCGCCTCCCTCACCCGTCCGCGGGCTCGGCCGGGGGGCCGGCGCGGGCCATCGGCTCGGTCTCGCTCGCCGCGGGCGGGGGCCTCGACCGGCGACCCTCCCGGACCGCCGCGGTCCGCTCGCGCCGCCGCCGCCGCTTCGCGCGACGCTGCTCCTCGAGGATCCCCGGCACCGCGCCCGCGAGCGCGCCGACCATGAAGGTGAGCTCTGGCGCGACCGACGAGTTGGGCAACCAGTCGAACACGTAGAGGATCGACAGGAGCGCGACGCCGGCCACGATGCGGCGGTCGACCGGGCTCTCGATCTGGCGGAGCTTCCGGACCGCGGTGACCACCGGCCAGCACACCATCCCGAACACGCAGAAGAAGCCCCAGAGCCCGCGATTGCCCAGCTCGATTGCCCAGTAGCCGTCGAGGACCGAGACCTGCTCGCCCGTGACCTCGTCGAAGATGTAGGGGCGCCCGTAGCCGCCCCACCCGAACCAGAGGCGCTCGCGGGTGCGCAGGAGGATCTCGCCCTCCGTGTAGAGCCGGAACCAGAGCGAGATCGCGCGCTCGCGGTTGACGTTCTCGCTCATCCAGTCGGTGATCGCCTGGACCGGCACCAGGTCGTTCGCGCGCAGGACCGGGTAGCCGAGCACGATGACCACCAGGCCCATCGCGAGCCGCGTCTGCCAGCGACCGTTCGCGAACAGGACCATCGGCAGGACCAGCGCGAGGTGGAAGTACGCGCCGGTCGACTTGCAGAAGATGACGATGACGAAGAGGAAGAGCGCGGCCCGCCCCGGGGTCCACCACTTCCGCAGCCGGAGCTTGCTCCGGTACATGATCACCGCGAGCAGACAGGTGATCGTCATGAAGAGCGCGACGTTCAGCCCGTGGCGCATGAACACCTTGGGCCGGTAGCCGCCGTAGCGCATCGTCTGGATGAAGTCGGTCTGGTGGAAGCCGTAGACCCAGTTGTGCATCTGCGGCGACATCCGCAGCTCGATGAGGATCGGGATGCAGTAGATCAGGCCCGCGAGCACGAAGAAGCGGACGAGGTAGCGAAGGTCCTGGCTCGTCCGGACGAGCGCGCGACCGAGGTAGAACGCGGGCAGCCAGGCGACGAGGATCTCGACCGCGTCGACGAAGCCGTCGTACGGCGTCTGGCCCGGCAGCACGCGCGGGCCGTGGGTGATCGCGTCGCCGTTCGTGAGCGCGGTCATGAACGTGCCGAACATCGCCGCGAGCACGAGGATCTCGGGGCCCCGGAACATCCGCGCCTTGAGCGCCTGCCGGCGCAGGGCGAGGAACGCGATGAGCATCATGAGCTGCGGCAGCACCTCCTTGGAGAGGCTCGGCAGCACGGGCAGATCGAAGCCGGTGTGGGACGGCGCGAACATCGCGCTGCCCACGATCACGATCATCGCGGCCTTCAGCGGCTTCCAGCGGCGCACCGCGTAGAACGAGAAGGGGATGATCAGCGTCAGGACGAGCCATGCGATCGGGTTCGGCACGGTCGGCTGGAGACTCTACCAGGCGCGCCTCCGACGAGCCGCACGACCGTCGCCGTCGCGGCCTCAGGCTCGGCTCTGAGTCGCCTCGTAGGCGTCGGCGAGCGCGTCGGCCGCCCGGTCGATCGCGCGCTCGTCCGTCGAGCGCCCGAGCGAGAGCCGGACCGCGCCGAGCGCGTCCTCGGGCGCGAGGTCCATCGCGAGCAGGACCGCCGAGGGGGACTCGCCCCCCTCGTGACAGGCCGAGCCGGTGGAGGCGGCGACGGACGGCGCGGCGGCGAGGACTCCGCTGCCGCGCGCCCCGGGGAAGCGGACGCTCAGCGTGTTGGGGAGGCACCGCGCCGGATCGATCGCGCGGGCGAGGTCCGGCACCCGCGCGGCGAGGCGCGCGAAGAGCCGCTCCCGGAGCCGCGTCCACCGCGCCGCGTCGTCCTCGAGGCGCCGGCGCGCGAGCGCGCAGGCCGCGCCGAGGCCGACCGCGTAGGCGACGTTCTCGGTGCCGGGGCGGAGGCCGCGCTCCTGGCCGCCGCCGTGGAGCAGCGGCGCGAGCGTGAGCCCGCGGCGCACATAGAGCGCCCCGACCCCCTTGGGCGCGTAGACCTTGTGGCCGACCACCGTGAGCAGGTCGACCCCGAGCGCCTCGACGTCCACCGGGATCTTGCCGAGGGCCTGGGCCGCGTCGGAGTGCACCCGCGCCCCCGCACCCCGGGCCGCGCCGGCGACCTCGGCCACGGGCTGGATCGCGCCGGTCTCGTTGTTGGCCAGCATCACGCTGACGAGCGCGGTGTCGCCGGTGACCGAGGCCCGGAGCGCGGCGACGTCGACGACTCCGTCGGAGGTGACGCCGACCCGCGCGACCGACCAGCCCTCCGCCTCGAGCTGTGCGGCCGGGGCGAGGATCGCGGGGTGCTCGATCGCGGAGACCACCAGGCCGCGTCCCCGCGGCGCGGCCCGCGCGGTGCCGAACACCGCGAGGTTGTTCGCCTCGGTCCCGCCGGACGTGAAGACGATCTCGTCGCCCGACGCGCCGATCGCGGCCGCCACCTCGGCGCGGGCCGCCTCGAGCGCGGCCCGCGCGCGCCGCCCCTCGGGGTGCGCGCTCGACGGATTGCCGAACCCGTCGCGGAGCCACGGCAGCATGGCGTCGAGCACCTCGGGCGCGACCGGGGTGGTCGCGTTGTGATCGAGGTAGATCGGGTTGCGGTCGATCGACGAGCCGCTCACGCGCGCATCCAGGGCGTCGAGAAGTAGCGGTCCCACGAGTCGCAGCCCACCGTGATCACCGGGCCGTCGAGCCCGCCGCGCGCCGCGACCTTGAGCGCGGCCGCGACGTTGGTCCCCGCCGAGCCACCGACCAGGAGCCCCTCCTCCGCGATGAGCCGCCGCGCGGTCGCGAAGCTCTCCTCGTCGGTCACCCGCTCGACCGCGTCGATCACGTCGCGGTGCAGGTTCGCGGGCGGCCGGCTCGAGCCGATGCCCTCCACCGCGTAGGGCGCGTCGTCGTCGCCGAGCGTCCCCGTCTCGACCCAGCCGGCGAGCTTCGAGCCGACCGGATCGGCGAGGACCACCCGCGCGCCCGCCCCCGCGTCTCTGAGCGCGCGCCCTACCCCGCTGATCGTCCCGCCGGTCCCGGCGCCCGACACGAACGCACCGACCCTGCCGCCGGTCTGGCGCAGGATCTCGGCGCCGGTGGTGACGCGGTGGACCTCGACGTTGACCGGGTTGGCGAACTGGTCCGTGAGGAACCAGCCGCGCTCCTCGGCCATGCGCCGGGCGACGTTCTGGAAGTTGTCCTCGTGCTCGGGCGGCGCGTTGGGCGTGACCACGACCGTTGCTCCCATCGACTCGAGGGCCCGCACCTTGTCGACGCTCATCTTCGCCGGGAGCACGCAGACGAGGCGGTAGCCCCGCGCGGCCGCGACCAGCGCGAGGCCCATGCCGGTGTTGCCGGCGGTCGCCTCGATCAGCGTGTCGCCGGGCGACAGGCGCCCGCGCGCCTCCGCGTCCTCGATGATCGCCTTGGCGAGCCGATCCTTCACGCTGCCGCCCGGGTTGAGGTGCTCGCACTTCACCCAGACCTCGTGCGGCAGGCCCGCGGCCATCGACCGCAGCCGAACCAGCGGCGTCTCGCCGATCGCGTCGAGGATCGACGTCACGGGCTCGAGAGCAGCCGCACGAGCCGCTCCAGCCACGCGCCCCGAGGGTCGGTCCCGAGCCCCGCGCCGAGGCCACCCTCGAGGCTGCGCCGGAGCCGCGCCGTCTCCTCGCCGCCGCCGGGGCGCTCGACCAGCACCTGCGCGACCGTCGCGAGACCGAGGCCCACCCCCGTCCGCGAGGCGCGCTCCGCCGCCCGGGTCGCGAGCCCCGAGTCGCCTCCACGAGGCGTGTCCTCGGCCGGGCCGAGCCGGTTGATCGCGCGCATCACCGCCTCGTTGCGGTCCTTGTACGGCATGGCCGCGAGCTCCGCGGGCGCGATGGGGCGGCCGATCCAGTAGCGCTGCCGACCGTAGCCGACCGGGTACTCGAGCTTGTCGGCCGAGGGCTCGACGGGCAGCCCGCCGGTGAAGCGGACGGGGATGACCGGCACACCCGCCTGGATCGCGAGGTCGCAGAAGATGCCGCTCATCTTCTCGACCCGGTGAGTCGCCGACTGGGCGCGGGTCCCCTCGACGTGGACCATCAGGCTGCGGGCGGACGCCGCCGACGCGAGCTCGCCCGCGATGCGGGGCAGCGAGCTCGGGTCGCTCCGGTCGAAGTAGGCGATCACGCCCGGGTCCTCGACGCCCGGGTAGGCGAAGCAGGTCGCGATGAGCTCGCCGAGCCAGCTCGTCCGGTGCTCGTCCTTGGCCAGCGTCAGCGTGGGCACACCCTGCAGAGCCGAGACGATCACCGAGAAGAGAAGCGACTCGATGCCGACCTGGTGGTTGCCCAGGTAGAGCGCCGCCCGGCCCCGGACCGCCGCGAGGGCCTCCGGGTCCTCCAACCGGACGTCCTCCACGAAGCGCTCGATGAGCCCGAAGTAGAGGTCCTCGACCGGCCACTCGCCGACGCCGAAGTGGCCGCGCCAGAACGCGCGCACCGGCTCGAGATCGAGGGCCGGCGGCCCGGCGTCGGTCACCCGCAGCTCGTCGACGCCGCGGATCGACACCGGGTAGCGCGTGAGCGGCGCGTGCGCGTCCACCGCGTAGCCGTCGCGCGCCGCGACCGCGCTCGGGTGCGCCCCGACCCGCGCCGCGACGTGCTCCTGGACCGCGATCTCACGCGGGTCGGTGGTCCCGTAGACCGCGCGCATCGTGCCGGGGAACCAGTCGCTCGCCCGCACGTCGGCCGCGCGGAGCACCGTCGCGTCGCCGTCGGCGCGCGAGAGCGAGACCCCCGGCGTCGGGGCGCGCTCGCGGAGGAAGCGGCGGCGCGCGCTGGGCTCGGCCGCGCCGAGCGGGCCCTTGGGCATCAAGATCTCGACGAGGCGGAGGTCCGCGAACACGCGCCCCGCGGCCGCGAGCTGCAGCCGGATCACCGGGAAGCGCGCGTCGTCTCCGTCGAAGCCCTCGAACCGAGCCTCCACCGTGACCTCGCCCTCGCGCGGCGCGGGCCCGAGGAGCCGAGCGTCGAGCCGGTGCGGGTAGCCGACGACGTCGTCGCCGATCCGGTCGGACCAACGCGACAAGGCGTCGTGCGGCACCGCGTGCGTCGCCGCGTCGAAGAGGCCCTGATGGATCGCGCCGTAGGGGACCGCGCCCGCCGCGGCGTCGAGGGTGGCGCGCGCGCCGGCCGCGCCGAGGTCGAGGCGCGTGACGAGGTGGAACGCTGGCCCGTGGAAGAGCCGGTCGTCCGCGTAGGGATCGCGAGCCTCGGTCGGCCCGAGCGGCGCGAGCTCCTCGAACGGCGCGGGGGCGCCGAGCCGCGCGGAGGCCACCCGCTCGAAGCGCGAGAGCTTCGGGTTGGGCGCGTCGCGCCACGCGTAGAGGTGGGCCTCGTCGCCGTCGATCTCGGTCTTGAGGCGCGTCGGCCCGTCGACGACCAGCCACCGCTCGACCGCGAGGTCCCGGACGCCGTCGACCTCGCGCCCCGCGGCTCGCGCCGCGCCGACGAGGCGGTCGAGCATGCTCATCATGGGGAGCGCGGGCGCGGTGTAGGTCGGCCGATGATCGCCGAGCCAGGCGTCGGTCGCCGGGTCGAGGAGCTCCTCGGACGGGGCGGCCGCCGCGACGCGGTCGTCGGCGGCGCCCTCGACGATCCTCATCCCCAGCCGCTTCGCCTCGTAGATGCGCTTCCCGTCGACCCAGAGCGACGCGTCGGCGAGCGCGTAGACGCCCTTGTCGTCCTCCCCGCGCTCCACCACCTCGAGGGTGGTCGTGACCACGCGGTTCTCGGGCACCACCTGGCCGCGGTACTTCCAGACGTGCGGCAGGTCGGTCGCGATCGCCTCGAAGCGCGGGCTCTCGAGACCGTCGCCGAGACCGGCCTCGATCATGTAGACCTGCAAGAGCTGCAGCATCGCCTCGATGCCGAGCGAGCCCGGCTGCACCGGGTCCTGGTAGAAGTGGGCCTTGAACGACCACTCGCCCGCGTCCACGTCCTTCTCCGCGCGCAGCACGCCGAGCCCCGCCGCCCCGCCCTCGAGGTCGAGGGTGGTGACGCGATCGATCATGAGGAGCATCGGCTCGGCGAGGCGCAGCGTCCCCGCGCAGAGCCGCGGCGGCCGCGAGGTGAGGTCGACGGTGACGTTGGCCGGCGCGTCGAACGCCGCCCGCTGCGCGTCGCTCGTCGGCAGGCCCGCCTGGTCCTCGAACGCCTCGGGCGGGAAGAACCCGAAGACCGTGTCGAGCTCGTAGACCTCCACGTCGCCGAGGAAGCAGCGCACCTGGAAGGACTCGATGATCATCCCCGCGGAGCGCGAGATGTTGGTGATCGTCACCGACGTCCGGAGCGTGCCGGAGTCCGGCAGGACCTCGGCCTTGATCGTGCCCTTGCCGTCCAGGTTGCGGAAGAGAAAGTCCTTGTCAGAGGTGAGCGTCGAGCCGACGTAGCTCGCGGTCCACCCGCAGGGCTGGAGCGCGGCCTCGAGGAGCACCGCGAAGGGCATCACCCGCGCGCCGTTCTCGTCGAAGTACCAGGCGTCGGGGGGGACGTCGTACTCGAACTCGAGGGTCTTGCCCGCCTCGAGGCCGCCCATCGCGCCGTCGACCTTCGTGACGCGGGAGAGGAAGTGGTAGGGCGGCCCGGGGAGCCGCGGGGTGCGCCGCACGCCGTCGAAGCGCTCGTACATCGAGCCGAAGGCGGTCGACGGCCGGCCCCACGCGCAGGCGAGGAGGCTCGGGTAGTCGAAGCGGTGCGCCGGCCCGCCCTCGAACGACGCGGTCGCCGCCCGGGGATCGCCCGCGCCCGCGGCGAGCAGCTCGGGGTGACTGGTGAGCGGCCAGCTCGGGGTCAGCTTGAGGCCGAACCGGCGGGCGTGAAACGCGCCGAGGCCGTCGACGACGCAGAGCAGGTCCGCGTAGAGCATCGGCTCGGGCCCGTCGTGGACCTCCTCGACGAAGACCTCGTAGGTGAGCTCGCGGCTCTTCGGCGTCACCTGGCCGCGGCAGCGCAGCGAGTAGGTCTCGTGGGGGATCGGCGTGAAGCGCCAGCCGTCGCGGTCGATCGTGTAGCCGAGCGCCGACAGGTAGAACGCCATCGCCTGGACGCAGCCCTCGAGCATGAGGGTGCCCGGCATGCAGGGATCGTTCTTGAAGTGCCCCTCGAAGTACCAGTCGTCGGGCGCGATCGGGGTGACCGCCTTCAGGTAGCCGCGCCCCCACGGGCCGCCTTCGGGGTCGAACGCCTCGATGCGATCGAGGAAGAGCATCCGCCCCCCCTGGATGCGCGGGGTGCGGGTGTGGGTCTTCGTCCGGGTGAACGCGGGGCCGAAGCAATCCCACGGCCGGCCGTCGGCGAAGGCCTCGATCGCCTCTCGCTCGAAGCTCCGCGCCGCGACGGGGGCGGCCGGCGGATCGACGCGCGCGTCGGCGAGGATCTCCTGCTGCTCGGGGCGCCAGAGGATGCCGGCCGAGTCGGCGAGCTCGCCCTCGGTGAAGAAGCCGGCCTGCCCGCCCCGCACCTTGAGCGCGGGCCGCGAGCTCCCGTCGGGGAGGCGGAGGTGGCAGTCGTAGTGGAAGAAGAACAATCGCACGTCGCCTTGCGCGGCGTGGCCGTCGACGTGGATGTCGTAGGCGAGCGTCTCGCCGACCGCGGGGAGATCCCCGAGCCAGGTCATCTCGCAGCCCAGCAGGCGGTAGGCGCGCTCGCCGCAGTTCAGGAAGTCCGCGCCGAGGTAGCTGATGAGGAACAGGTCGGCCTGGCCCGACTCGACCATGATGCCGCACGGCATGTGGCCGTCGTGGAGGTACCAGGAGTCCTCGCGGACGTCGGTCTCGGTCCAGCAGACGCCCTTCTGCATCGAGCCGGGCTCCGCGTCCATGCCGGTGCAGCGGTCGGCGAGCAGGAGCGGCGGCTCGGGCATCCGCACCTGGACGGGGAAGTCGTCCTGCCGGGCGAAGTCCGCCCCGAAGATGGTGCTGATACGCCCGCCCGCGTGGATCGCGAGCTCCTCCCGGGTGAACGACGGACCTCGCGGACGGAGCGCGAGGGGGAGCTCGGCGGCCGGCTCGGCAGACGAGGGCCGCGGGGTCGAGGCCGCGGGCGCGGGAGGCGAAGCCGCAGCCGACGGCGCCGGGGCGGGCGACGGCGCCGTCCTCTGGAGGGCCGGCGGTGCCTGGACCACGGAGGCCGGCGACGACGGCGGAGGGGACGCGACGGCCTGGGTCGGCGGCGTGGAGGTCGTCCCTGGGGCGGGCATCGCCGCGGCCGGCATCGCCGCGACCGGCATCGCCGCGACCGGCATCGCGGCGGCCGGCATCGCCGCGACCGGCATCGCCGCGACCGGCATCGCCGCGACCGGCATCGCCGCGACCGGCATCGCCGCGGGCGCGCCGAGGAGCGCGGTCAGCATCTGGGTATGGAGCGCCGCCTGCTGCTCGACGAACGCGCGGTGGGCGTCGGCGAGCCGCGCTTGCTGATCGGTGAACGCCGCCAGGAAGCTCCCCGGCGGGATGTCGGGCGACGCGGCGTGCGCTGCCGAGGCGGCCGCGACCCGGCGGACGTGCGTGGGCAAGTAAGCTTGTGACGACACCGCCGGCACGGGCAAGCTCGCTTGCGCAGGCGCTCCAGGCGCAGGGGCGGCGAGGCCGGGCGAGACGGCGGCCCCCGGCGCCGGCGACGCGACGGTGGGAACCGCCGGGGGCTCGTGCGCGGAGACGGGAGCCGCGGGCGGCCCCTCGTGGGTGGTCGGCGGGAGCGAAGGGGCGGGCTGCATGGTCTGCATCGGCGTCGTCTCGGGGCGCGCGCGGGGCGCGACAGGCATCGGTGAGGGCGCAGGGGGAGGGGCGTTCGTCGCGGCCGGCACGGAGACACGCGTCGCGGCCGGAACGGCGGGTACCTGCACCGCGACCGCGCGGGCGGGCATCGTGAGGTGCGGCCCGTCGGCCGCCTCGGGGAGCGCAGGGAGAGGCGCGCCTCGCCCGACCACCGCGACCGCGCGGGTGCGCGAGGCGCCGAGCGCGGGGACCTCCACGCGCAGGCGACGCTCACCCGTCCATGGCGCGCCGTCCGGGCGAAGGCCGCGCGCCGCGCGCACCACCGCGCCCGCCACCTCGACGAGGCCGGCCGCGGCGTGCGCTACCGGGAAGCCGGTGGCGAACGCCTCACCGGGGCCGTCGAGCTCGAGCTCCGCGAGGACGGTCAGACCCTCCGCGCGCGCGTCGTCGAGCCGCCGCAGGACCAGGGCCACCGCCGCGTCGCCGCGCGGGCGTCCGTCCCCGAGGGCGGCGGCCGCGCTCGCGTGGACCGGCTCGGTCGAGCGGTCCACCGCGCCGACGATCGCCGCGTCCACGTCGCCGCGCGCGAGCGCCTGGGCCGCGATCTCGAGGGCCGCGAGGCCGCTGTGCTCCTCGGACGAGGTCGTGTAGCTGGGTCCCCCGAGGTCGAGCTGGGAGCTGAGGCGGTTGGCCGGGATGTTCGGCAGCGTCCCGAGGACGTGAGCCGCCTCGAGCGGCGGCGCGAGCCTGGCCTGGAGCTCCTCGGCCCAGCCGGAGGGCGCGTCGAGGGCCTCACCCCACGCGCGGGCGCGCCAGCGAGCCCCCCACCGCGCGATCTCCGGGTCGCACTGATAGCCGACGAAGACCCCGGTGGTCTCGCGCGGCAGCGTGAGCCCCTCGGTCGCCTCGAGCGCGGCCGACAGCAGCATCGTCTGCTGCGCGCTCGCCTTCTGGAGGTCCGCGGGCGGGAAACGCAGCTTGCGCATGGGCATCCGCACCTCGGCCCAGGCGCCGACCTGGGCCGGCGCGGCGAGGGCGCGCTCGAGATCGGCCGAGGACTGACCCGCCCCGACCCGCGCGCCGAGCGCGACCACCGCGACCCGAGGCGCGGGCGGCGCGGGGACGGCCGCGAAGGCGCGCGTCGGCTCGTAGGCCTCGACGATCAGGTGGGCGTCGTTGCCGCCGAACCCGAAGGCGCTCAGCCCCGCGCGGCGCGGACCGACCCACGGCGCCGGAGCGCTCAGGGCATCGAACGCCGAGCCGCGGAGCGCGTCGCTCGGCCGCTCGAGGTTCGGGGTCGGGAGGGCCACGCCCTCGCGCAGCGACTCGAGCACCTTCACGAGGCCGGCCGCGCCGGCCGCGGTGATGAGGTGACCGAGGTTCGCCTTGAGCGAGCCGATGCGGGCGCCGCCGCGGTACACCTCGCCCATCGACGCGAGCTCGGTCGCGTCGCCGACCGTCGTCCCGGTGGCGTGGCACTCGACGTAGGGGACGTCGTCGGGAGACAACCCTGCTTGCGCGAGCGCGTTGCGCATGGAGCGCGCCTGACCGGCCGCGCTCGGCGCGAGCAGGCCCTTGCCGCGGCCGTCGTTGGCGAGGCCGACCCCGCGGATCACGCCGTGGATGGTGCGCCCGGCGCGGACCGCGTCCTCGAGCCGCTCGAGCACCACGACCCCGCAGCCCTCACCCGGCACGAGGCCGTCGGCGTCCGCGTGGAACGGGCGGCTCTGGCCTGTCTTGCTCATCGCGCCGAGCGCGCAGAAGCCGACGTGGAGGAAGAGGTCGTCGGCCCGGTTCACCGCCCCGGCGATCGCGCGGTCCGCCCGACCCTCCTGGAGGTCCCGGCAGGCGAGCTCGATCGCGTAGAGCGACGACGCGCAGGCCGCGTCGAGGGAGAGCGCGGGGCCGCTGAGCCCGAGCGCCTCGGCGAGGAGCAGCGCGGGCAGGCCGCTGTTGAAGCGGTCGCGCGGGTCCGTCGCGGGCAAGCCCACGCCCTCGGCGAGGGGGCCGAGCCAGACCCGCTCGGCGAAGCGCGCGGCCCCGGACGACGGGAGCGACAGGTTGCCGAGCGTGGCGGTGACCCGACCGGGCGCGCCGAGGGCACCCGCGTCGACGAGCGCGCGTCGGGCCGTATCGAGCACCCACTGCGTCAGCGGATCGAGGCCCTCGAGGCGCGAGGCCTCGACGCGGTAGCCGGACGGATCGAAGGCGAAGCCCTCGACGTAGCCGCCGCGACGGGTCCAGGTGCGATCGAGCGCGGCCTCCGAGGCGGTGGTGAGGACGTGGTCGTCCGGTACCCGCCAGCGCCCCGCCGGCGCGTCCGAGAGCACGTCGCGCCCCTCGCGCGCGAGCGCGAAGAGCGCCTCGGGGGAGCGCGCACCTGGAAGGAGGCACGCGCGCCCCACCACCGCGATGGGAGCGAAGCGCATCGCGGGCGATCAGGCGCGGGCGCCCTGGCTCTGGCGGGAGCCGGGCAGGACGTGCATCTCGACGCCGCGGAGCTCGGCGACCGGCGCCCCGCTCGCGTCGACGAGCAGGACGTCCGAGACGCTCTTGTCGCGGGTGCGCTCGCGACCTGCCAGGACCGCGCGGACCTCGCCGCTCGCGAGCCCGTCGCCGAAGCGCCGGAAGCTCCCGACCGCGGTCGGCAGCGCCGCGCCGCCCGCCTCGTGGCACGTCCAGAGGAGCGCGAGCTGCAGCGCGCCGTCGACGAGCGCCGGGTCCGACTCCCAGCCGGGCGCCCAGCCGCGGGCCGCGCCGCTCATCAGCGTCGCCTCGAGCCCGCCGTCGCCGATCTCCGGCGCGCCGACGATCACCTGGAACGCGCGGCCGTGGAAGAGGGCCACCCCGTCGTAGACCGTGCCCTCGAAGCGACCGAGCTCCGCCGGGCGCGCGAGGGGCGCCCCGGGGGTCGCGGCCTGGCGCTGGGCGACCCCGCGCGCGGCGTAGCGTGCCCGCCCGCTGGGATCGCGCAGCTCGAGCGCGAAGGTCGCGCCGTCGCCGTTGCTGATCGGGCGGACCGACACGACGAAGCGCTCGCCCGGCCCGTCCCACGCCTCGAGCGTGATGCCCTTGAGCACCTTGAGCTCCTCGACGCCAACCGCGACGAGGTCGGGCCGGGTCGCGCGCAACGCCCGGAGGAACAGCTCGATCACCATCGCGGCGGGGAGGACCGGCGTCCCCTTCACCCGGTGGTCGTCGATCGCGCCGAACGCGTCCGCGTCGATCAGCACCTCGAGGCGCCGGTCCTTGTGAGGGTCCGCCCCGCCGCCGAGCGCGGCCGGCGTCGGCTCACCGCCGAGGACGAGCTCGAAGCGGTCGCTCGTGTCGGTGAGCTCGTCGACGAGCATCTTCGCGCCGACGTCCAGCCCGATGAGCGGGACGCCGAGGCGCTCGAAGTGCTGCTTGAGCGCGGGCGTCACCATGCCGCCCTCCCACGGGCCCCATCCGAGGCTCCGCGCGAAGAGCCCGTCGCGCCGCGCGCGCTCCGCGCCGACGACCTTGTTGAGGGTCTCGTTGGCCATCGCGTAGTCGGCCTGGCCCTTGTTGCCGCAGCGGCCGGCCACGCTCGAGAAGGTCACCAGGACCCGGAGCGGATCGTCGCTCGTCGCGGCGAGCAGTGCCTCGAGCCCGCGGACCTTGGTGTCGAGCACGCGGTCGAAGTCCTCGAGCGGCTTGTCCGCGATGAGGCGGTCCGCGATGACGCCGGCGCCGTGCACCACGCCGGTGATCGGGCCCCACTCGGCGCGCACCGGGGCGAGCGCCGCGCGGAGGGCGGCCTCGTCGGTGACGCTCGCCGCGACGTAGCGCGCCTGGCCACCGGCCGCCTCGATCGCGGAGAGGGTCCCGCGGACCTCACGCGCGGCGAGGATCGCGCGGCTCTGCGCCGCGAGCTCCTTCGGGTTGAGCTTCTCGCCACGCGCCGTCGCGGCCGCGAGCAGCGCCTGCTTGAGCTCCGCGTCGGTCGTCGCGCCCGCGCACGCGGCCGGCTCGTCCGCCAGGGCGGTGCGCCCGAGCAGGACCAGCTTGCAGCGCGTCGCCTGTGCGAGCGCGATGAGCGTCGCCGCCGTCACCCCACGCGCGCCGCCCGAGGCGACGAGCACCGAGCTTGCGTCCACGCGGGCCGGGCCGGCCTCGACCTCGCACGCCTCGCTGACGAGCGTGCGGCGGACGCCGTCGGCGCCCAGCGCGACCTCGACGCCGCCCCCGGACGCGCCCGGGCGGCTCGTGTCGCCGCCGCGGAGCAGCTCGCCCACGATCGCGTCGGCGATCGCGCCCGCGTCCCGGCCGCCGCGCGCCAGGTCGATGGCCCGCAGGCCCGCCGCCGGCCACTCCTGGGCCGCGGTCTTCACGAGGCCAGGCAGCCCGCCGAGCCACGCGCGCGCGCCGGCCCCGGCCTGCCCGAAGTCGCCGCCCGTGTCCTGCACGGTCACGAACACGCCGGGCCCCGCCGAGAGCGTCGACGCGACCGCCTTGGCCGCCTCGAACGCCGCCCGCTGGACGCCGATCGCTCCGTCGACCGAGCTCACCTCGGCGAGGCCGCCGAGGAACACGACGCCGTCGGTCCGCGCGTCGGGCGCGGCCGCGGTCGCGGGCACGCCCTTGGCCGCGAGCCGCTCGGCCACCGCCGCCCCGAGGCCGGAGCCGCCGTCGACCACCGCCACCCGGGTGCACCCGAGCAGGTGCTCGATCGCAAACCCCGTGGCGGGCGCCGGCGCGAGGCGCAGCGCGTAGCGGCGCGCGACCGGCGCCGCGGCGGGGCGCGAGGACGGCGCCTCGGCGGCCGGGGCAGCGTCGCCCGAGGCGTCGAGGCGCTCGACGATCTCGGCCAGCGTCCGCAGCTTCCCGAGCTCTGCCGGATCCACCTCCGGCAGGTCGCTCGCGCGCTCGCGCATCGCGGCCAGGATCTCGACCCGCTTGATCGAGTCCACCCCGAGGTCGCCCTCGAG
>JAUHXR010000404.1 GCA_030426845.1 Polyangia bacterium
TGATGAACGCGGCCTGGATGGTGAACAGGAGGAAGATGTAGACCTCGCCGTTCGAGCCCACGACCTCGGCCGCGAAGTAGAGCTTGAGGGCGGTCGCCACCGCGAGCTGGAAGCTGCCGAAGAGCCCCGGCGCGGCCGGCAGGAGGATGCCGATCGCGAGGATGCCCATGACCGCGACCGCGTGGCCGAAGGTCATCTCGAGCCCGCAGCCCCAGCCGAGCAACCACATCCCGGCCGCGTTGAGCGCCCAGTAGGCGAGCGTCTCCCCCAGGAACCCGGCCGCCAGCTTCGGGTGCGCGATCGACCGGATGCCGTCCGCGATCGAGCCGACCTTCTCCGCGAGCACCGTGGCCAGCCGCTTGGAGACGAGGCCGAAGGTCCAGTCGATGAGCCGCGTCGCGAGCTGCCGCTGCCAGAGGAACAGCACGAGCCCGGCGAAGGCGGCCGCGAAGACGCCCACCGCGAGGCCCCCGTAGTAGGGCAGGCCCTTCACGATGGGGTCGTCGACCTCGAGGTGCGGCAGCGCGACGAGCGCCCAGACGACGCAGAGGCTCGTCACGAGCCCGTCGATCACGCGCTCGACCGCGACGGTGCCCACCCCGGCCGAGATGGAGACCTGGTGACGCATCTTGGTCAGCGCCGGCCGGGCGAGCTCGCCGAGGCGGAGCGGGAGCGCGAAGATCGCGAAGAAGCCGATCCAGTTCAGCAGCACGCCGTCCCAGAAGGGGATGTCGTCCTTGACCGGCTGGATGAGGAAGCGCCAGCGGCTCGCCCGGAAGAAGTGCGTCACCGCGAGCACCGCGACGTAGGCGCCGACCGTCCACCACCGCACGAGGCCGAAGTCGTCGGGATCGGGGATGATGTCGACGTCGAGCTTCTGCACGACGTAGGCGAACAGCCCGCCGAGGAGCAGCGACAGGACGAGCTTCGGCAGGATCCGCCGGGCGAGCGACGGCTCGGCCTTCGCCGGCGCGCTCAAAGCTCGACCTCCCCCGAGAGGACGCGCCGCGGGTTCTCGTCGAGCAGCTCCTCGGTCTCCTCGTCGCCGACGAGCTCGCGCAGGCGCGCGATGGCGTCGGCCACCAGCGCCACGTCGCTCGGCCGGTGGCAGTCGGTGCAGGCCGCGTAGTAGACGCCCTCGTCGAGCATCCGCTCGGCCGCGCGCTGGGTGCTGCGCCCGTAGCGCCCGACGAGGCTCATCAGATCGAGGAGCGCGACGACCCCACCGTCGAGGAGCGGGTCGAGCGGGTCGGTCCGCCGGAAGAGCGCCGCGTAGCGCTCGGGGTGCGCGAGGACCGGGCGCACGCCGCCGAGCTGCATGTCGAAGAACCGCGCCTCGACCCGCTGCGGCCAGACCTCGTAGTGGAACTCCACGAGCGCGGCCTTGCCGCCGGGGTACGGGAGCGCCTGCCCCTTCGTGAACAGCTCCCAGAACACGTCGTCGCAATAGTGCTCGGCCGCGAGCCCGAGCTGCGGCAGGCCCGGCACGCCCTCGCTCATCGCGGTCAGCTCGGCGAAGGCGGCCTCGAGCCCCGGCTTGCGGTTCTCGAACATCGCGGTGCGGATGTGCGGGGTCGCGATGACCGTCTCGTAGCCGAGCGCGCGCAGCCCGGCGAGCACCTCGAGGCCTTCGGCGAGCGTGCGCACGCCGTCGTCGATCCCCGGCAGGTAGTGGCAGTGCAGGTCGACGAATCCCGAGCTCATGTTTGGCCTCACGGGTCGAGGGACTCCCGGTATGCCTCGGGTACGAGCGCGAGCAAGCGGTCTCGATCGAGCAAGCTCGGATCGTCGAGGACCCGCGCGAGGAGCGCCTCGAGGACGTCGCCGATCACGCGGCCCGGTCGCACGTCGAGCGCGGCCATCACGTCGCCGCCGCCGACCGGCAGCTCGGCCGGGGTCAGCGGGAGGCCCCGCGCGAGCCAGGCCTCCGCCCCCGCCCGCAGCGCGACCACGTCGTGTCCGTCCGCGTGCGCGATCGCGAGGACGTCGTCGAGGGCGTCGCGCCCCACCTCGGCCAGCCACCGGCGGAGCGCGGCCTCGTCCGCCTCGAGCGCGGCCACGTCGACGCGGCCGTGGGCCAGGAGGTGGAGCACGGCCTTGCGCTCCTGGTTCGAGCACCGCAGCCCGCGCAGCCAGCCGTCGGCCCACTTCGGATCGTCCCCGCCGACGTCGAGCAGCAGGCCCGCGAGGCGGACCTCGAACGCGCGCGGGCAGCCGTCGACCCGGACCATCGCGCGATCCCAGCCGGCGACGGCGAGCGCGGCGAGGCGCGGGCAGGTCACGCCGAGGATGCCCGTCGCCCGCATGACGTCGAACGCGCGCGAGGGGCGCGGCGCCTTGGTGAGCGCCTTCTTCCACTCCTCGTGCACGCGCTCCGCCGAGACCTTGCGGAAGGTGTCGAGGCTCGCGGGGATCGCGGCCTCGGTGGCGGGATCGAGGCGGAAGCCGAGCGTCGCAGCGAAGCGGGCCGCCCGGAGCACGCGGAGCCCGTCCTCGCCGAAGCGCAGGGCCGGGTCGCGGACCGCGCGGATGCGGCGCCGCGCGAGGTCGCCGATCCCGTCGAAGGGATCGACGAGCTCCCCGGTCAGCGGGTCGAGCGCGATCGCGTTCACCGTGAAGTCGCGCCGCTCCAGATCGAGGTCGAGGTCGCGCACGAACTCGACGTTGTCCGGTCGCCGGCCGTCGGAGTAGGCGCCCTCCCCTCGCAGCGTCGTGACCTCGTAGCCTTCGCCCTTGTAGAGGACGGTCACCGTGCCGTGCTGGAGGCCGGTCGGGATCGTGCGGCGGAAGATGGCTTGCACCTCTTCTGGGCGCGCGCTGGTCGCGAGGTCCCAGTCGCTGACCGGCTCGCCCATCAGCAGGTCGCGGATGCAGCCGCCCACGATCCACGCGCGGTGGCCGGCCTCGTGGAGGCGCTCACACACCTCCCGGACCGGCCGCGGGATCGCGTCTTCGTCGAGCGTAGGGGCCACCGGGCGCCCGCTCAGGTGACGTCGGGCAGCTCCACGCCCGGGTTGGTCTGGTCGCCGTCGAGCGGCGGCAACGCATAGGTCTCCGAAGCGAGCTGCTTGCCGTGCACCTCGAGCGCCCGGTCGCGGAGCGCCGCCGCCTCCGCCGCCCGGTGCGGGTCCGAGCCGGCGGTGCGCTGGAGGAACTCGCTGAACGACTCGCAGGTCTTGGCGAGCTCCACGTCGTTGCCGAGCTCATCGAAGATCGACAGCGACTGCCGGAACGCCTCGTCCGCCTTCGACAGTCCGTCCGCGTCCGCGGCGCGCGCCTCCACCTCGGCGAGCGTGCGCAGCGCGACCCCGAGGAACGGCTTGCTGCGCGCGCGCTCGAAGATCGCGACCGAGCGGGTGACGTAGTCGCGCGCGGCCGCGGTGTCGTTCTGGAGCATGTGCGCCTTGCCGAGGCCGCGGAGGATCTCCGCCTCGAGGATCCGGTCGCCGAGCTGGGCGCTGATCTCCTCGGCCTTCTGGAGGGTAGCGATCGCCTCCTGCGGCTGGCCCTGGCGGTAGCTCGACTCGCCGAGGTTGGTGAGGATGACCGCCTCGCGCATCCGGTCGCCGACCGCGCGCGCGTGCTCCAGGGCCTCGTTCCAGAGCTGGGTCGCCTGGACGTGGCTGTCGTTGTCCTGATGGATCGTGCCCAGGTTGTTCAGCGTCTGCGCGATGCCCGGCTGATCGCCGATCCGCCGGCGGAGCATCAGCGCCTCGCTGAACACGTCCAGCGCCGCGTCGAAGCGCCCCGAGTCCTGGTAGACGAGGCCGAGGTTGTTGAGGCTGAGCGCGATGCTGCGCTCGTCGCCGTACTCGCGGCGCTTCTCGAGCCCGCGCTTCATGAAGCCCTCGGCCGCCTCGTAGGCGCCGCGCATCCAGTGGACCTTGCCGACGTCGTCGAGGCTCGAGGCGACGCCGCGCTCGTCCCCCGCCGCGTCGAAGAGCGCGAGGCCGGTGCCGAGGTTGCGCATCGCCTCCTCGAGCTGGCCGATCGCGCGGTAGAGCCGGCCGATGCGGTTGTGGGCCGCGCCGCCCTTGCTCTTGAGGTCGAGGCGGAACGCGAGGACGAGCATCTGGCGGAAGTGGGTGAGCGCCTCGTCGTTGCGGCCGAGCAGCTGCAGGACGTCGCCGTAGTTGTGGTGCGCGTCGAGGAGGCGGACGACGTCCTTGTCGCCGAGCAGGCGGATGCCGCGCGCGTAGTAGTCGGCCGCCTTCGCGTTCGCGTAGCGCATCCGCGCCCGGTCGCCGGCCGCGAGGAAGTAGTAGGCCGCCTGGTGCGACGCGTCGGCGGCCTCGTAGTGGGTCGCCAGCAGGTCGAAGGCCTCTTCGCCGCGCTCGGTCAGCCGAAACTCGAGCCACTCCGCGACCCGCCGGTGGTAGCGGCGCCGCGCGTCGGGGCTGATGAGCTTGTAGACCGCGTCGTGCTCGAGGTTGTGCTTGAACGCGTACTCCTCCTCGCCGGGGATGGACGAGTCCTCGAAGCGCATCACGTAGTCGCGCTCCTCCAGCTGCTTGAGGAGGTCGCGGTAGTGACCGGCGAGGTCCTCGGCGCCGCCCCAGAGGCTCGGCGGATCACGCTCGATGCGCCCGAGCGCGACGAGCGCGCCGAGCCAGAAGACGCTGCCCATCGCCGCCGCGCGCTCGAGCACCTCGCGCTCGGCCGGGCCCATGGACGAGATGCGCGCAGCGATCGCGTCGTCGACGGAGAGCGGCAGGTAGGCGTCGTCGAGCCGGTCGAGCGACACCTTCCACGTGCCGTCGCGCTGCGCCTCGAGCGTGCCCGACTCGAAGAAGGTGCGGACCGCCTGCTCGAGCAGGTACGGAGAGCCGCCCGCCATGTCGACCGCGGCCTCGACGAGCTCGTCCTTGCCGTCGCCGGCCGGCGCGAGCATCTCCGCGACCATCCGGGTCGCGTCGTCGGCCGACAGCGGCGCGAGCTGCACGCGCGTGTGGGCGGCGCTCCGAGTCCAGTCGGGCCGGCGCGTCAGGAGCTGGGGCCGCGCGCTGACGATCACGAGGATCGGCGCATCCGCGAGCGACTCGATGAGGTAGCGGACCAGCTCGAGCGTCTCGTCGTGGGCCTGATCGAGCTCCTCGAAGGTGAGGATCATCGGGCCGTTCTCGCGGGCGTCCGCCTCGAGGAAGCTGCGCAGCACCGCGCGGCTGATCCGGCCGAGCTGCTCGGCGTCGCCCTCGAGCGCCTTGGTGAGCGGAGACTCGGGGAAGCTGACGTCGAGGTAGGCGCCGAGGAAGTGGAGGAACTCGGTGACGCGCCGGTCGTCGAGCAGCTCGGAGACCGCCTTGCGCAGCATCTCTCGGGCCGCGTCGGCGGGCGTGTGATCGGCGATCCCGAAGCGGGCCTGGAGCAGGCGCTGGACGAGCCCGAGGTTGGGCCCGCCTTGCTTGGCGAGGCCGCGGAAGTAGCGCGTGCGCCCAGGCTGATCCTCGACGCGCTCGAGGAACTCCACCACCAGGCGGCCCTTGCCCATCCCCGCGCCGCCGATGACGGTCACGGTCTGCGGCCGCCGGTCGGTGACCGCGCGCGCCAGCGCCTCGTCGAGCTCGCGCAGCTCGCGCTCGCGGCCGGTGAGCGGCGCCCGCGGGTTGGGCGCCGACATCCGCGGCGACTCGGTGACCGTGTCCTCCTCCATAGGGGCGCGAGGATAGCAGCGAAATCGGGAGCTTCGAGCGCCTGGCGGCCTCGGGGCCGGACGCGCGCTACCTTCGGGGCCGATGGGGCATCACCACCACCATCACCACGACCCCAAGCACGACCACGGGCTGCCTCCGAGCGCGTCGTCGCGGCGGGTCCTCGCGATCGCGCTGGGCCTCACCGCGTCGTTCATGGGGGTGGAGCTGGCGGTCGGCCTCTGGTCGGGGAGCCTCGCGCTGGTGGCCGACGCGGGCCACATGCTCAACGACTCCGCCGCGCTCGGGCTCTCGCTGTTCGTGGCCTTCGTCGCGCAGCGACCGCGGACGCGCGCGCACACCTACGGCTTCCGGCGCGCCGAGGTCATGGGCGCGCTGGTCAACGCCTTCATGCTCGTCGGCGCGGGCGCGCTCGTCCTCTGGGAGGCGTTCCAGCGCCTCTCGGAGCGGCCCGAGATCGAGGGCGGCGGGATGCTCGCGGCGGCGGGGCTCGGCCTCATGGTGAACCTGATCGTCGCGTGGCTGCTCGCCCGGCAGGCCAAGGAGTCGCTCAACGTGCGCGCGGCCTTGCTCCACGTGCTCGGCGACGTGCTCGGATCGGTCGCCGCGATCGTGGCTGGGTTGTTCGTGCTGCTCTTCGACTGGACGCTCGCCGACCCGATCGCCTCGGCGGTCATCGCGATCCTCATCCTCGTCGGCGCCTACCGCCTGCTCCGCGACACCTCCCACGTGCTGATGGAGGGCGCGCCCCAGGGTCTCGACGTGGCCGAGGTGGAGCAGACGATCCGCGAGACGGTCGGGGTCGACGACATGCACGACCTCCACATCTGGTCGCTCGTCCCGGGCACTCCCCTCTTGAGCGTTCACGTGGTCCTCACCCACGGCGCGCACGGCACCGACGTCGCGCGCCTCGTCGGCGAGCGCGTCTCCGAGGCGCACGGCATCGCGCACTGCACCGTCCAGCCAGAGGCGCCCCCCGCGCCGCTCGTCGAGCTCCGGGTCGCCCGCGACCGCTGAGCCGAGCCTCGGCGTGCGCGATCGCCTCGGGATGTGGCGTCCTGAGATCGCGCTGCCCACGAGCGGCTATACCAGTCGCGGGGCCGACGTCGTTCCTCCTCCCGCCCGACGAGGAGTAGGGGCCGCTCTCCGACGCCCTCCTGGACACGTTCCTCCGCAGCGTCGAGGCCGGCGGCTGAGCGCCCGGCGTCAGGTCCACTCCGGCGGGAAGCCCTCGTGCTGGACGGCGTCCTCCGGGATCCGATCCCAGGGGGCCTTCGATCCGACGAACAGGTGATGCTCGATCGCGAGGCCGGGATCTTCGTTGAGGCAGCCGAGGGTGATCCCGTGCACCTCGCCGCCGACGACCCCGCAGAGCGTCGAGCCGCACCGGCTGCAGAACCGCTTCCCCGTTCCGTTCGCGTCGACGTACGAGGTCAGCAGGTCCTCCCCGCGCGTCCACGCGAGAGAGCCCGGCGCCACCTCGGCGTAGGCGGAGGCGGCGGCGCTGAACGCCTTGCGGCATCGCGAGCAGTGACACGACCGCGCGCGGGTCGGGG